>CAYQWK010000471.1:0-4906 GCA_964420805.1 uncultured Bifidobacteriaceae bacterium
GATCTGGTTAGCGCCGGAACGACGGTGGTGCGCAACAGCATCCTCGGCAACAACAGCTTCACGCCGGCCGGCGGCTCCGGAAACAACATGGCCGCAACACTCGCCCAACCGGGCAGCCTCGCGGCCAACGGCGGCCCGACCGACACCATGGCCATCGGTGCCGCCAGCCCGGCCGTGGCCGCCGGAGTCTATGACGCCGCAGTGCTGGTCGATCAGCGGGGCAGCGCCCGCAGGAATCCTCCCGACATCGGCGCTTACGAATACACCGGGCCGCGCGCTTACTTGCAGGTCACCACCACGGCGGATGAAAACAACGGCAGCAGCGATCCTGCTCTGGGTGCCGGCACCAGCCTTCGCGAGGCGCTGGCTGCGGCGACGACTTTGGGCGGCCCGCGCACCATCACGTTCGCCCCGGCGCTCGCGGGACAGACCGTGACCTTGAACACGGGATGGAACGACGCCAACGATTCCGCCGCGCTGCGCGTGGCCGGCAACATCACCGTCCAGGGATTGACCACCGCGCCCGGCATCAAGCTCGCCGTGCAAGCCGGCGTGCAGAAGCGCCACTTCTTCGTTGAAGGCTCCGGCAACTTGACCCTCTCGCATCTGACGCTGACCAACGGTTTCGCCAGCGACTTTGGCGGCGCGGTGTGGAGCTTTGGCTCGCTGACCGTGCGAAGCTGCACGTTCGCCGGAAATGCCGCGGTCGAGGGCGGAGCCATTCAGAGCTGGGGCGGTTCGGCTTTGCTTGCCGTGGAGAACTCGACCTTCACCGGAAACACCGCCTCCAATCTCGCCAGCGCCATCAGCATCGGCGCCACCAACGCGACGCTTCGGCATCTCACCATCACCGGTAACAATGGCCCCGGTGGTACGCTCTGGATCTACAACACCCTTCCGACGCTCGTGAACAGCCTGGTGGGCGGCAACGCCAGTGATGGCGTGCAGACTTGGGGCATCGGCGCATTCTCAAACCAAAGCTCCAACAACCTCTTCGGCACTGGCGGCGCGGGCGGCCTTGTCAACGGCGTGAATGGCAACTTTGTCGGATTGAATTCCGTCCAACTGCACCTCGGCGCGCTGGCCGACAACGGCGGCCCCACGCCAACCATCGCCCCGCTGGCGGCCAGTCCGGCTCTCAACTCCGGCGTCCTCCTGGCGGGCGTCACGACCGATCAGCGCGGAAGCAGTCGCGCGGTGGGCTCCGCTCCGGACATTGGTGCGGTGGAAGACTCGACCGGCTTCGACGATCCCGATGGCGACACCTTGAGCAACATCCGGGAACTGGTCCTTGGCAGCAACCCGCTGCTTCTCGACACTGACGGTGACGGCTTCAATGACGCCACCGAGATGCTTGCCGGCAGCAACCCCAACGACCTCGCCAGTGTGCCCCCGGCCACGCACATCGAGCGCGTGTTTGGCTATGGCCCGGCTCGCGGCCTCGACCTCACTGGCAATTTCCTCTACGCCTTCAACGTCGGCACGCCCGGCGCGGCGGGCCAGATCGGCGACGCCAACTTCACCGCCGACGACGCCCCCGGCATCACCGTCACCGCTCCCAACGAGATTCCGACTTGGAACACGCCGGATTTCGGAGCCACCTCCGCCGATGACGCGCTGGAGTTTGTTTTTCAATCCATCCGCTGGAGCAACGGGTCGTTGACGGTGAACCTCGCCAATCTAATTCCGGGCCGCCGCTACAAGCTGCAACTGCTCTTCGGCGAAAACTGCTGCGTCACGCGCACGTTCGACATCTTCGTTGCCGGCGAATTGGTGGTGAACGACTTCAAGCCCGGCGACGCCCAGGGCGGCATCCCGGTTACCAAAGCCGGGTCAGCCGTGGTTCACGAATTCCTGGCGACCGGCACGACGCTGGAGATTCTCCTCAGCAGCGCCAGCGTCCCGCCCGCTTCCAACACGGACCCCATCCTCAACGGCGTGACGCTCGAAGTGCTGCCCACGGCTCCGAACTTCCTCAGTGAAACGTACGGACAATTCGCCGTTGGTTGGAGCAACTCAGCCCAGGTGCGAGTTGGCGGCACGCCCGTGGTGGGTGTTTACGCCACCGACCTGCTTCCCGCCGGGCTGACGTTGAGCACCAGCGGCATTCTCAGCGGCACGCCGGCGCCGGGCAGCGAGGGATATTATTTTGTCACCGTTGTCGCCACCAACGCCATTGCGCCTGCGGCCTCGCAAGAGGTTGAGATCGAGATTCTGTCCGCCGAACAACTCCGCGCCTATCCGTCCTTCGACGGGAACGGCCTTGGCTGGGTTCTCAACGGCGACACCATCAACGGCGGGCCGCGCATCGAAGACCACATCTTCACCGTCACCGATGGCACGGCTGGAGAGAATCGAAGTGCGTGGTTTGGGATGCCACTTTATGTCGGAGCTTTCGCGGCGTCGTTCACCTACCAGGACATTGGCGGCGGTGGCGCCGACGGCGTGGCGTTCGTCGTTCAAAACGATCCGCGCGGCACAGCAGCCATCGGCGGCGGCGGCGGCTGCCTCGCCTATTGCGGCATCACCCCGAGCGTGGCGGTGCTGCTGAATATTTATGGCGGCGCCCCTGGCGGCCCCAGCGGCGTGCTGGTCGCGACCAACGGCCAGGGCACTGGCGCAGGCTACTGGCCGGCAGTTTACCAGAACACCGCGCCGGTGGATCTCGACGCCGGCAATCCGATCTACGTGTTTCTCCTCTATTTCGGCGGCAGGCTGGAGATCAACCTCATGGATTCCATCACCGCTGCCAGTTACACAACCAACATCGCCATCAACATCCCGGACTTCGTCGGGACCAACGCGGCATGGGTGGGAATCACCGGCAGCGAGGGCGGCGTCCTGTCTCACCAGATCGTGAGTGATTTCAATTACTCCCCGATTCCCACCGTCACGGTGGCGGCGTATGGCTCGAACGGCGTCGCGGTGTCATGGCATGAGGCCGCAGCCGGATTCGTGCTTGAATCCACTGACAGCGTGGAATCGGGAATGGAAGGCGATTGGAACACCGTTCCCGGCCCGGTGGAACAAACGAACGGAATTCGCCGCGTCACCATCCCCGCTACCGGCGACATGCAACTCTTCCGCTTGAACCGGTATTGAAAGCGCGAACGCCGTGGGAATTCGTAGCCGCGCCTGTAAAGGCGCGGCCATCCCTGTCGGCAAGGCGATTGGCCGCCGCTTCACAGCACTGGCTGCAGGAGCGGTGAGAACTACAGGTTAGAGATTCTCCAACCGGCCCCGGCTGTCGCCGATGGACGCCACGCCGGTTGCGCCAGCGCGGTCGATCATGGAGAGCCATAAGTTGGTGATGGGTGTCTCGCGCGCGTATTTCACATGACGGCCCGGCTTGACCGATCCACCGCCACCGCCGGCCAGTACCACGGGAAGGTCGTCGTGGTTGTGGCGGTCGCCATCGCTGATGCCGCTGCCGTAGGCCAGCAGGCAATGGTCGAGAAGCGTTCCATTGCCTTCCTTCACTTCCTGAAGACGCCCGACGAAGTAGGCGAATTGCTCGATGTGAAACCGGTTGATGCGGGCCAGCTTCTCCAACTTCTCGCGGCTGCGCCCGTGATGGGATGTCTCATGATGGCCCTCATTCACGCCGATGGACGGGTAGCTCTTGTTGCTGCCGTCGTTGGCCAGCATGAACGTGGCAATGCGCGTCGAATCCGTCTGAAAAGCCAGCACCAGCATGTCGAACATCAGGCGCAGGTGTTCCTTGTATTCCTTCGGGATGCCGGTGGGCTTCGAGGCATCGGGCATCTGGGTGGCGGCGCTTTCCACGCGCTGAATGCGCGCTTCGAGTTCGCGGACCGCCGTCAGATATTCATCAAGTTTCCGCTGGTCGGTGACCCCGAGCTTCGCCTTGAGCGCGCGGGCGTCATCGAGCACGAAATCGAGAATGCTCTTCTGGTAAAGGTCGCGCTTCGCCCTCCCCTCGATGTTATCGGCGCGGTCGGGTCCGCCAAACAACCGCTCGAACACCGCGCGCGGATCCACTTCCTTGGCCATGGGCGTCGCATCGCTGCGCCACGACATGTTTGCCGAGTAAGCGCAACTGTAGCCGGAATCGCAGTTGCCGGCATTCATGCCACGCTCGATGCCCAATTCCAGCGAAGGCAGCTTGGTCAGCCGGCCGATCTTTTGCGCCGCGACTTGATCGGCGGAAACCCCGGCCTTGATGTTCGCGCCGTCAGTCTTGCGCGGCTGGCAACCGGTGAGGAAGGCGGCCTGCGCGCGAGCGTGATCACCTGCCCCGTCGCCATTCGGACGCGCCTTGTCGCAAGTCAGGCCGGTGAGGACGGAGACACTCTTCTTGAACGGCGCCAGCGGTTGCAGGGTGGACGGAAATTCAAAATCCTCGCCCACCGCCGTCGGCGTCCATTGGGACATGTTCACGCCATTGGGAACGTAGAAGAACGCAATGCGCGTGGGCCGGGCCGTGCGCCCCGGTTCGCCAGGCGCGGCGATGCCCCGGACTGGGAGCATGGCCTCGAACATGGGCAACGCGATGGTGGTGCCGAGACCTTTCAGAAAGGTCCGCCGCGGAATATGCAGGTGTTTGTTCATACGTCCCGGAAACGGCTTCTTGACGCCCGCGCCCGCGCTACTGTTCACGCGAACTCGGAGATCGCCGAGAGATTAGCCAAATGGATTGGCGATGACAGCAGAAACTCCGGGAGGCATGGCAAAACAGCGCATCCCACCTTCTTGCAGGATGATCCCTTCCGAGTAGTGGAACCCGCCGCGCTGCGACGAGTAGCGCCGCGTTCAGCAGCGCAACGCCACCCGCCGCCGGCCTTAGCAGGCGGCCACCGTGCCTGTTGCCCCAGATAATCCGACGGCAGAATCCGGCCCGGCAGCAGCGGGTCGTTCGTCACCGCGTCCAGCCACGCCTCGCGCT
>CAYQWK010000472.1:0-4891 GCA_964420805.1 uncultured Bifidobacteriaceae bacterium
CCGACCTGAATCTCAGCGCCCGCGCCTATGACCGCATCCTCAAGGTTTCCAGAACCATCGCCGACCTGGCCGGGGTGGCTGGCATCAAATCCGAGCACGTTTCCGAGGCCATACAATATCGTTCGCTGGACCGGCAATTGTGGACGTGAGGCCGGGTGGATTTCCGTCTTCCGTCCAAGTTCGACCTTCAACCCCGCCTGCCCCTTGCTTTAGCCTTTCCGCATGAGCGCACCGATGACCGGCCAGTTTCCAACGTATCGCCCGCGCCGCTTGCGGCAATCACCCGCGTTGCGGCGGTTGGTGGCGGAAACGCATTTGCTTCCCAGCCAGCTCGTGCTGCCTTTGTTTGCGGTCCCGGGCCGATCCGTCAGACGTCCCGTCGGCGCGATGCCCGGCGTGTTCCAGCTTTCCGTGGATGAACTGGTGAAGGAAGCCGCGATCGCGGCCGAGGCCGGCATCCTTTCCGTATTGCTCTTTGGGATTCCCGAGAAGAAGGACTCCCGCGCCTCTGGCGCCTACGCACGCAACGGCATTGTGCAGCGCGCGGTGCGCGAGTTGAAGAAGCAGTTGCCCCAGTTGCTGGTCATCACCGATGTCTGCCTCTGTGAATACACCGAGCACGGCCATTGTGGCATTCTTCATCACAACGACAGGTCCGGACGCGTTCACAATGATCCGACGCTCGAATTGCTCGCCCGCACGGCGGCCAGCCATGCCGCGGCGGGCGCGGACATTGTTGCTCCGAGCGACATGATGGACGGCCGGGTGCGCGCCATCCGGGAGCGCCTCGATGGCGAGGGCTTTAATGAGACGCCGATCATGAGTTACGCGGCAAAGTTTGCCTCCGGGTTCTACGGCCCGTTCCGCGAAGCCGCCGAGTCCACGCCGCAGTTCGGGGATCGGCGAACTTATCAGATGGACGCTCCGAATGGGAATGAGGCGATGCGCGAAGTGGCGCTGGATATTGCCGAGGGCGCGGACATGGTAATGGTGAAACCCGCGCTGGCTTACCTCGACATCATCCACCGTGTAAAACAGGAGTTCGGATATCCGACCGCCGCCTACGCGGTAAGCGGCGAATACTCGATGGTCAAGGCGGCGGCGGCAAATGGCTGGATCAACGAACGCGCCGTGATGATGGAAAGCCTGATGGCAATGCGCCGCGCGGGCGCGGATATCGTGATCACTTACGCGGCAGTGGATGTCGCGCGGTGGTTGCGGGAGTGATCAGCGGAAGAACACCAGCCAGAGCAATCCGCCCACGCCGCCCACGCCGATGACGATGGCGACGATGATGAAGACTTTCGTTCCGGTGTTGCTCTTCTTTTTGAAATCGGTGCGCGGCGTGGCCGGGGCGATCTGGCCCAGTTCATCGAGTTTGATGCCCTGCGGAACGATCTGGGTATGATCCAGCACTTGTTTCTTTGCCACGGGCGCGTCGCCCTCAAGGCGGACTTCCACCTGTCCGAGCCGGAGAATCTGGCTCGGCTTTAACACCGATTCCGTGATCTGCTGGCCATTGATGTAGGTGCCGTTGGTCGAGCCGAGGTCGCGGATGGTCACCTCGCTGCCCTTCAGAATGATTTCGGCGTGGTGGCTGGAAACCGACGAGTCCGGAATCTGGAAGTTGTTGTCCTCGACACGTCCGACCGTGGTCCGCTCGGCTTTCAATTCGTGCGAGCGTCCTGTGAGACCTTCACTGAGAACAACCAGTCTGGGCATATTTGCGGGTGAGATTAGAAACCGCCGGGGTCAAGTCAATGAGTTAGTCCCGGCGCGGTGTCAGCCCTTCGTTTCGACGAGTTTGCGGAATTCGGCGAACAGCGGATTTGAATCATGCGGGCCGGGCGAGGCCTCGGGATGGTATTGCACGCAGAAGATCGGCTTCGTCCTGTGCCGCAGCCCTTCCACGGTCTGATCGTTCAGGTTGATCCGGTTCACCGCCACTTCCGCCGGCAGCGACTTCGCGTCCACGGCGAATCCATGGTTCTGCGACGTGATTTCCACACGGCCCGTCTCCAGGTCTTTGACCGGCTGGTTGCCGCCGCGATGCCCGAACTTCAACTTGAAGGTGCTTCCTCCGAATGCCTGCCCGAGGATCTGGTGCCCGAGGCAGATGCCGAATATCGGCGTGCCTGATTCAATCAGCGTCTTCACTTCGCGCACGATGTAGCCAAGCGCCGCCGGGTCGCCGGGGCCGTTCGACAGGAAGATGCCCGCGGGTTTGCGCTTCAACGCTTCGGCTGCCGGCGTGGTGGCGGGAAGAACCTCCACCTTGAATCCGGTCTGCCGCAGGTTGCGGAGGATGTTGTACTTCATCCCGAAATCGTAGGCCACGATCGGCACCTCGGCGGGGGGCAGCGCTTTGCGCACTTGCCGCGCGTCTGCCGGCGCGTTCGAGCGCACAATGTCAAACTCGGCGCTTTGCTCATCCTTCGGATCCCACGCGAACGCCTCCTTGTGCGTCACCTCTTTCACGTAATCCACGCCCACCAGTCCCGGCCACGCTTTGGCCCGACGCACGGCCTCTTCGGCCGTCATGTCTTCCGTGGTGATGAATCCGTTCATCGCGCCGCGCACCCGCAACTTCTTGGTCAGCGCCCGCGTGTCGATGCCCTGGATTCCGGGGATGCCGTTCTTTTCGAGATATTCCGCCAGCGACCAGTCCGCGCGCCAGTTGCTCACCACGGGCGACAACTCGCGGATCACGAATCCCGCGACGTGCGGCTGCCACGACTCCACATCCTGCGCGTTCACGCCGTAATTGCCGATAAGCGGATACGTCATCGTGACGATCTGGCCCTTGTAGGAAGGATCGGTGAGGATTTCCTGATAACCGGTCATCGACGTGTTGAAACAAACCTCCCCGCAGGCATGGGCGCGTGCGCCAAAACCTTGTCCGTGAAACACTGTTCCGTCTTCGAGTGCGAGGATTGCTTTCATCAAATTCACCGGCCAGAAATTGCGCGCGATGCTAGATGCGAGCCTCGCGCGGTCAAGCCATGTTTCGGCGCCGTGTTTCGTCAGCCATGGATGCCGGTGCGCCTCTCACTTTCCTGGAGGTAGTGGTTGTCGCGCTGCGACAACCCCGTCCGCGCAGAGCGGACGGAAAGGAGGGCGTGAGGCCGTCCGTTGCGCCCCTGACCCTGGCGCCACTCCTCGCAGCGCGACGACTCCCACCATTCAGAAGTGTGCAGCGTGCAAGAAAGTGAGATGAATCCTGGACACCGCTCAGTTCTGCCGGGCGCGGATGAACCGCCGGCTCATGGCGGCGTTGTTCGTGACCGTGAGCAATCCAAACGGCGTGGCATTCGTCACCAGCGGTTGCCAGGAACCGAGGTTTGTGGCCGTCTCGACCACGTAACTGCTCGCGGGCAGACCGGCCAGCGTTGAAATGACATTTCCGCCCGGCCCCGCGCTGTGGCTCACGAAGCGCACTGGGGAACTCAGGTAAAGGTTCGCCGTGGCGCTGGTCACTGCGCCGGAAAGGTTCGTGATGATGAGATCATAGCCGAGTTGTTTCGCCGCATTGAAGTTGGAGAGGGTGAGCAGGATGTTGTTCGCCCCGGGGATCGCGACCTTGTTACTGCGCCACTGGTAATAAATGGGCTGCGAGGCGTTGGCATTGATCACCGCCTGGATCGAAACGGTGGCGTTCGATGTCACGGTGCGGCTGGTGGGATGCAAAGTGATTACCGGCGCGATGCCAGGAAACGAATGCGACGTCGTGACCGAGGTGAACGAAACACGGCCGCCTTCGCTGCTGTTGGTCGCCACGTTGTCCTGAACGTAGGCGCCGGCCTTGAAATAGAAAGTCTCGTAGGCCCAGGCCGAGTTGTTGGCGAGAAAATTGGTCGAGTAACCGATGCCGTTCACCGTGACCGTCGCCACGCCATCCGCCACCTTGATCTCGTAGGTGATGGTTGTCCCAATCGCGAGCCCGGTGAAGTAGGTGAACTTCACATCCGAGCCCAGTGATGGCGCGTCCTTGAACAATCCCTCGATCTTCCCGCTGCTCCATTGCAGCTTGATCAGGGGGTCGCCGTTGTAGGCGTGAATCTGCCCGATGATGATCTTTTGCGTGCTCGGAACCTGTGTCACCCGGCAGGTCGCCTGCAACACATGCGTTCCAAACGAGGTCCAGTTGCTGGAGGAACTGCTCGGGTTCAACATCTCGCGCAATTCCGAACGCGCGTATGATGAATTCGCCGTGCTGTTGCTCGAAGCCGGGCACCAAAACGTCATCGCCCCATCCGGTCCCGTGTAAAACCACTGCGAGGTGTATCCGCCCGAAAGGCTGGCCGCCGAAATCTCCGGCGCTCCCGGCTCGGGCAGGGTCAGCTTCCAGTGCGAGAGGTCAAAGTTCTGTCCTGGCGGTTTGGACGGATCGAGCGCGGCAATGACCGGCAAGGCGATCACGCTCAACATCAATCCAAGCATCCAGGTGCGTACGTTTTCGTTCATTGAACAGGGGCGATTTTACAGCCGGCGCGAGGATTCGCAAACCGGTTGTTGGTTCCAAAGCCAGTCTCGCGCCATTTTCCCGTGTCGGCCCGCCCGGTTTGATTGGAAGTGGCGGTCAGCCAACGACGCGCTCCGGAATGCCCGAGAGGTGGAACTGGTCGCGCTGTGACCAGCAGCGCCGCGTGCAGCGGCGCAACGAGTTCGGGGAGACGCCCGATTGGCAAACCTCACGGATCGCCCGTTTAGCGCAGATTTGTTTTGTCGCACTGCGAAAAACCCACCATTCTTGGCTGCCATTTCCAAACACACCTTGTCCGCCCGCCCGCCAACCCAGGATCAGCCGAAAACAATCGAGATTCCGCCCGGGGCACCCGTATCCGTCCGGCGGGGCCATGTTTGAGGGCTCAGGCGGGAGAGGGGAGGGACT
>CAYQWK010000473.1:0-3618 GCA_964420805.1 uncultured Bifidobacteriaceae bacterium
CCGCACATCTTCACCACGAGCTACCTCACACACCAGCCCACCGCCGATTTTCTGGCCCGCAACGCCAATTACGGCTACAAGGGCGCCGTTCTGCTTTCACAGGGCAAGTCCATCGGGTTGCGTCTGGCGCCGATGGAACGCGACCTGCGCTTCGCCTGGGAGGAAATGCCGCAGCAACTCCTCGACGAGCGGCAACAAAAGGTCCGCGACAGCCTGCGCGCCGCGCTCATCAACTGGGCACGCTCCGTCGGCGAAGGCAGCGACTACACGGACAACACCCCGCTGCAATGCCTGCATCCGGTCGGTCACTGGTCTGAAGTGCCGAACCTCCTGCGCAACGGCGTCCTGCGCCGTCTGCTTCAGAAACGCCCGCAGCTCAAGCACCTGCTTCTACACAACGTGGACACCGTGGGCGCCGACGCCGATCCCGCCTTGCTCGGCCTGCACATCCAGAGTGACGCGTGCCTGAGCTTCGAGGTCATCACACGCCGGTTGGAGGACCGCGGCGGCGGTCTTGCGCGCGTCAACGGACGGCCGCGCATCGTCGAAGGTCTCGCCATGCCGCGCGAACAAGACGAGTTCAATCTTTCGTATTACAACTCGATGACCACCTGGATTCACCTCGACAAGCTCCTCGCCGCGTTTGGCCTGACCCGCGACGATTTGGGCAACGAGGACATGGTCAACGACTCGATCCGCCAGCTCGCCACGAGGATGCCGACTTACATCACGCTCAAGGATGTCAAAAAGCGCTGGGGCCACGGCCAGGAGGACATCTTCCCCGTCGCGCAATGGGAGAAGCTCTGGAGCGATATGACGCGCCTTTCGGAAATTGAGACGCGCTACTTCGTGGTGCCCCGCCTGCGCGGGCAGCAGCTCAAGGATCAGGCGCAACTCGACGGCTGGCTCCGCGACGGTTCCGCCGCGCACGTCGAATCGATCTGCGCCTGGGAATAGAGTGCGGCGGGCGGCCCAAGCTCTTTTCAGCCCGTCTTTTCGAGCCGCTCCGCGCGACCCGACTGCTCGCAGAGTATGGCGTCCCACCATCGCGATGCATCGGCGCTGGCGTTCAGCCGAATCCCCGTTGCCGCATCGCGCCCGGGCCGCTACCCTCCGCCGCATTCCACTGTGATGAAGCGCCTATTTCTCGTTGCCATCTTGTGCGCCGCGCCGTTGCTCTCGCGCGGCGCGGTCGATTACGCCCGCGACGTGCTGCCCATCCTCTCCGACAAATGCTATCACTGCCATGGCCCGGCTGAGAAAGGACGCAAGGCCAAGCTGCGGCTCGACACCCGTGAAGGCGCGTTCAGCAGCCGCAAGGACGGCCCGCCGGTCATTGTCGCCGGCAAGAGCGCGGAGAGCGAACTGGTCCGGCGCATCCTGAGCAAGGATCCCGACAGTGTGATGCCACCGCCGGACGCGAACCGCGCGTTGACGCCGCAGCAGATCGACGTGCTCAAGCGCTGGGTCGATGAAGGCGCGAAATGGGGCACGCACTGGGCGTTCACGTCGCCCGCCCGCCCCGCCGTGCCCAGGCTCAAGCAAACCGCGCTCGGCCATCCAATCGACGCATTCGTGCAAGCGCGGCTGGCGAAAACCGACCGGGCAATGGCCCCCGAGGCCTCGCGCGAAGTTTTGCTGCGGCGTGTCACGCTTGATCTCACCGGCCTGCCGCCGACGCTTCAGGAGATTGACTCATTTCTCGGCGACAACTCGCCCGACGCCTTCGGGAAGGTCGTGGACCGGCTGCTCGCCTCGCCACGTTTCGGCGAGCGCATGGCGGGCGAATGGCTTGATGTGGCGCGTTACGCCGACACGCACGGCTATCAAATGGACCGCTTCCGTTCCATGTGGCCGTATCGCGACTGGGTCATCAAGGCGTTCAACGACAACCTGCCGTTCGACCAGTTCGTGACCTGGCAGCTCGCCGGAGATTTGCTGCCCAACCCGACGAAGGAGCAACGGCTGGCCACGGCGTTCAACCGCCTGCACAACCAGAACGAGGAAGGCGGCATCGTCGAGGAGGAATATCGCGTGGCCTACGTGGTGGACCGTGTGAACACTTTTGGCACCGCATTCCTCGGACTGACCACCGAGTGCTCGCGCTGCCACGACCATAAATACGACCCCCTGACCATGCGCGATTTCTATTCGTTGTTCGCGTTCTTCCAGAACATCGATGAGTCGGGACAAACCAGCTATTACACCGACGCCATGCCTGTGCCTACCGTGCTTCTCTCCACAGATGAACAGGATCGGAAGCTGGCGGAGTTGCGCGCCAAGGTTGAGGCGAAGGAGAAGGAATTGTCCCGCGCACGCAAGCAGGCCGCCGAGGATGCTGGCGCGTGGTTGAAAACCATTTCCACCAACGCGAACGCAAGCAACTCGCCCGCCGCTGTCGTGTCCTTCTCGGCCACGAACCGCTTGCTGGCGCACTTCGCGTTCGAGGAGTTGGTGTCCAACAAAGTCGCGAACCTCGCAAAGACGCCGCATTCCGCCAAACCGCACGAAGGCCCGGCGTTCGTTCCAGGCAAAGCCGGCCGCGCGGCCAGTCTCAACGGGGACAACGGATTCACGTTTGGAGGACTCGGCCATTTCTCCTGCGCCGACGCCTTCACGCTGGCGCTGTGGTTGAAATCCGCGTCCAACGCCCCCCGCGCGGTGGTGGTGCATCACAGCAAGGCGCCCATCGACGCCGGCAGCCGTGGCTACGAGTTATTACTCGAGGACGGCCGCGTGGCGTTCGGCCTGCACCACATGTGGCCGGCCAATTCCATGAAGGTGACCAGCAAGGCCGCGGTGCCGGCAAACGAGTGGGTTCACGTGGCGGTGACCTACGATGGCTCCAGCCGCGCGGCGGGCGCAAAAATCTTCATCAACGGCGTCCTCACGCCCTGTGACGTGATCCGCGACGGCTTGTGGAAGGACATCACTTACGGCGGCGAGCCTGAGTTGGCGGTCGGATACCGCTTCCGCGACAACGGCTTCAAGGGCGGTGCGGTGGACGAGTTCAAGGTGTTCCATCGCGCGCTGTCGGCGGTGGAGATTTCCGACCTCGCAGGAGCGGGATCGCTGGCCGGGAACCTCGCCACACCCAGCAAAAAGGCAAAAGAGGCGCTGACGGAATTTTACGCGGCCAACTTCCATGCACCATCCATCACCGCGGCGAACGAACTGCAAGCTGCCCGTCGCGAACTCGCGAAATTCATCCACAACATCCCCGAGGCAATGGCGATGAAGGAACTGCCCCGGCCCAAACGCGCCTTCATCCTAAAACGCGGCGCGTACGATGCGCCGGCCGACGAGGTGTTCGCCGACACGCCCAAGGCCTTCCCGCCCATGCCGCGCGGCGCGCCCCGGAACCGGCTCGGTCTCGCGCAACGGCTTTTACAGCCGGAGCATCCATTGATGGCGCGCGTGACCGTGAACCGCGCCTGGCAGATGATGTTCGGGCGCGGTCTGGTGGAGACGAGCGACAACCTCGGCACGCAGGGCGCGCAACCGGACAATCAGGAACTTCTCGACTGGCTGGCCGTCGAGTTTGCGCGGCCGGTTCCCCTGCCCGCCGTCGATTCCCGCCCGCCCCGCGCCTGGGATATGAAACGCCTCGTCAAGCTG
>CAYQWK010000473.1:3628-4865 GCA_964420805.1 uncultured Bifidobacteriaceae bacterium
ACCGGCCGTCGTCAAAGGCGCCGGCGGCCCAACTCGCGGCCGATCCGCAAAACGAACTACTCGCCCGCGGCCCGGCCCGGCGGTTGAGCGCGGAAATGTTGCGCGACCAGGCGTTGGCCGTGAGCGGTTTGCTGGTCGAAAAACTCGGCGGACCCAGCGTGAAGCCATACCAACCCGACGGCCTCTGGGAAATTGCCATGGGCAACCCCCGCTATGACCAGGGCAAGGGCCACGATCTTCACCGGCGCAGCCTTTACACCTACTGGAAACGCACCGTGCCGCCGCCGACCATGGTCACCTTCGACGCCGCCGACCGAAGCTACTGTACCGTGCGCCGGCAGAACACCAGCACCCCGCTGCAATCGCTCGCGCTGTTGAACGACGTGCAGTTTGTCGAGGCGGCACGGTTTCTCGCCCAACGGATGTTGAAGGAAGGCGGCGGTTCACTGGAGGAGAAGCTCATCTGGATTTTCCGCACCGCCACCGGACGAAAACCGGCGGCTCGGGAGATTACTTTGCTGCGCACCTTGCTGGATGAACAACGTGCCGCGTTTGCCGGCGATGAGGCGGCAGCAAAGAAACTGCTTGGCGCCGGCGAAGCAAAGAGTGACCCCAACCTGCCGGCCACGGAACTCGCCGCCGCAACCGCACTGGCGCAAGCACTTTTAAACCACGACTCAGCGGTGATGATGCGATGATATGAACTGCCACCACATCAACTTCCAAATGAACCGCCGCGATTTCTTCGGGCGCTTCGCGCTCGGCATGGGCGGCATGGCACTGGGCGGCCTGCTGGCCCGCGATGGTTTTGCCGCAAGCCCGGCGGCGGGGATGTCGAAAGGAATTCTCGGGCAGCCGCATTTCCCACCCAGGGCGAAGCGCATCATCTACCTGTTCATGAGCGGCGGACCGTCACAGCACGATTTGTTCGATCACAAGCCGCTGCTGAACGAGCGGAACGGACAAGACCTTCCCGCCAGCGTGCGCATGGGCCAGCGGTTGATTGGCATGTCCGGTAACCAGGCCACGCTGCCGCTCGCAGGCTCGATCTTCAAATTCGCCCGCCACGGCAAATCCGGCGCGTGGGTCAGCGAACTCCTGCCCCACACCGCGAAGATGGTCGATGAGCTTTGCTTCATCCGCTCGATGCACACCGACCACATCAACCACGATCCGGCGATCACCTTCTTCCAGACCGGCCATCAGCTTCCGGGACGCCCGAGCATGGGCGCGTGGT
>CAYQWK010000474.1:0-4864 GCA_964420805.1 uncultured Bifidobacteriaceae bacterium
CGAAATACGAGAACAGGAGCGCGAACACGAACACGTTGTCCACGCTCAACGATTTCTCGATGAGATAGCCGGTGAAGAACTCCAGCGCCTTGGTCGAACCCGCGTAATGCCACACGCCCAGGTTGAACAGCAGCGCGAGCACCACCCACACGCCCGTCCACGTGAGCGATTCCTTCAGCGACACGACGTGCGTCTTGCGATGAAACACGCCGAGATCCAGCGCGAGCATCGCGAGGATGAACACGTTGAAACCGACCCAGAGCCAGAGTGATTCGTTCATAGTTATTTCATTTGTAGCGGCGCTCTGTGAGCGCCGACGTCTTGTTGCCGGAAGCGACGGTCACAAACCGCCGCTACAGTCACGCCGCCGGTCTCCGCCGGAGCGCGGCTGTGTCATAGACCAGCCGCAGCGTGTTCGAGCCTGCTGCGACTGGCTTTCAGCACAGTCGCGCTCCAGACAAACCGCTGCCCCGCGCCCGGCTTCTGACTCCCTCGCCCCGTCCGACGGGGAGTGGGCCGGGGTGAGGGGACTGCGACCGGCAACAACGCCACCACTCTAGCCGCCCCGCGCGAACTGACTAATCGGACTTTCAGAAGCGACCCATAGGAATCCCCGAAGTGTGGCCAACCACGAATGGACACGAACCCAAGGGCTGAAAGCCCGACCGATGATAGCCCAGGGCAACGCCCTGGGTTAATCGTCAAAAGGAATTCCAAGCCCTGAAAGGGCGACAGAGCTTAGTCTGAATAGCGGCAATCCAGAACGACACCCACAACATGTTCGGGATTGGCCTTGCCATCATACGCGGAGACTAGTTGTGCGACTTCTTGTTCGGCCAGTTCCAGTGTTGTGCTGGTGAGCTTGTTTTGCGGTTTCTCCCATGCAGCACACACGAACCAGCCGACGAGATATATTCCATGCGTCAGTCCGTTCGGGCGCAGGTAATCACTGACAAGTTGAGAATCGACAGCCGTCCTCACCTCAGCATTCCAGCATCCTTTGACCTCGATCACTACCGTGACGATTTGCACGGATGACGTCGAATCACCGCGCACCACCGCGTCAACATAGACATCCGTGCGTTGTCCCCGCCGGGTTTGGACTTCGCGCCCGATGACTATTCCCCGTTGGCTCAAATCGTCACGCAACCACCGAGCTACCTCGTCAGAAAGAAAAGCCTCGTCACGGTGACGGAAATTCTTCCGTTGGGTGTCCGCACCATCCCAATGCCAGAATCTTTCGCTGCTGGGCAGCGTGCTTCGGGTCAGTTGCGCTTGGAATCGCTCCAACGACTCCAAAACCACTTCCAGCAAATCGTCGGCATCCTTGACCAAACGTCCTTCGGTGCGCTTGGCAAGCAGCAGAAAGGCTTCGGGCGACGGTGGATTCCAGCCAAATCGCCGCTTGCTCATGCGGGCGTTGTAAAGCCGCCAGCGCAGCCACACGCGTTCTTTCGGCAGTGTGTTCGCCAGGCGCAACAATGCATTGCACGACTCTTCTGTGCCTCTGCTCTCTAGCGTGTTGATCACGTCGCTGCGAAAATGAACGATCGAGTCTCGTGGCGTTACAAACGAAGCTCCTTTTCTTCTTGGCGGGTCGGTTTCTGGTGGAAACAAGCTATGCAACTTCAAATACAAATCGGCCAACCGGCGCTCGTTCAGCGTCGGCAGAAATTTCTTCCGGTCATGATCCAAGCGGTTTGACGCCTGGAGCAGAGCTTTTTCCGCCAGCGTCGCGTCGGCTTCGATAATCGGCCACGCGAAATCCCACGCAGCCGCAGGCATTGCGCCGATGCAGGAAGTCAGCACGCCAACTGTCTGGTCTTGCAGCGTTGCGTCGGCGACCGCTTCGGGCGAAAGGAGTTCGCGGGCGCAAGCCGCGGCTTCTGTTGGCGCAATCGGACCGAGGAAGGTGAGCAGCGTCTCAATGCTTTCGGCTTTGAGTGCTCCTTCGCGAATCAAACCCAGCGCGGCGGCAGTAAAGCGCGAGTCCCAAGTTTTCTTGAATCCCCAATGGCGATGAATCCGCCCGTCGCTTTGGTCGTCCGCCCTCAAGTCGCGGAGAAAACCGCGCAGTGTGACTTCGGGATTCAACTCATAAGCCATCGCCGCAGTTTCCTGATAATGGTCGCTGCCGTTGTTGAACTGGCCGAGTAACGCCTCAACCCATTTTGTTGCCACGGCAGTCTTGAGCGCGGTGTTTGTCCGCACTTCGTCCCGCAGCAGCCAAATGGCAATGTAGCCAGGATCGAAGTAATTCGTCCGCGCGCCAATTTCGGCGTAGCCATCGCTGTGGTTGAGAAGGAACTTGCGGGCGGCGTCGCGGATTTCGACTTGTCGCGATTCGTCTGCTGCTTTCCAACCGTGAAATTCAGTCAGATCGTGGTCCAGTGGATGCATTACCTGGGTTTGATCCTTCTCCAGAGACAGCAGGTCGCAAAGGTGTATCCAGCGAAATGTCTTCCCCGCAGTGATGTCAGCGAGCGCAGCCTTCATGAGCGCCTCGACATCCAGTTTTTCTTTTGGCCGCGCAAGCTGCTTCATCAATCGCTGGTTCTTCAACCATTGGGCCTTGGCGTTGCGCGCCATCGCTTCGTCCAAATCCCAAGCTCGCAGCCATTCGAACTTCGCTTTCAATTCCGGAATCTCCTCGATGCGCTGGAGGAACAAGTCCCAGCACGCACACGTGATGTCTGGCTGACTAGTGTATGAAATCAGGGTTGCCCAAGCCCCGCGCCGATCAGGTGGACACTGCGCAATTTGATTCAAAGCCCACTCGAAATCGCTGCGAAGGAAAATTGAAACTCGAAAGCCATTGACTACGTGGAAATCGTCAGATGGCGTTGCGGGGTCGTTGATGATGGCGGCAACAAATTCACGCCGTAGGTTCACGTCGGACTCAAACAGCTTGATGACAGGCGATTCCTTCGAAATCGGCAGCGGATGATGACGCTGGGTCTTCACAACCCAAACCCGAACCGCCAGCCTCCGAATCCCACGCTTGCCGAGATTCTTGAGGGCCATTGCAAACGCTGCTTCCGCCAGCTCTTCAAACCAACTCAAAGTGTCGAAGCAATGCGTCCAGCGAATCATCCGTCCCAGCACCAACGGCAAGTCAGCCTCCGTCAAATGCCGTGGCAGGTGATGGCGCAGAAGCGACCAATACGATCCCATGAAGTTCGTGTTTCTTGGTGCGCGGATGGCAGGTAACGCCTGTGAGACACTCCAAACGGCTGGCACGAGCTTGCGAAGCGCACAACCGCGAATCGTGTCGTTGGGGTCAGCGCCGACTTGGCCGAGCGCGAGGGGAATCAATTCGTTCAAGCGGGTTGTGGGAATTAATTCCTCCAACGCGTTGGCGGCTTGCTCGCGGATGTGCTGATCCTCAGCTGCGTCACGAATGACGGCGAACAAAACATCAGTAAGTGTGACCTCCTTGCAATCGCCAGCCATGCTCATCGCCATCCGCCGCACTACCGCGTGCTGCGATTTGTTCGTGATGAATGGCTGAAGTTGGGCAGCGAGTCCCGGATGTTTGAGGGCGTCGAAAAACCGGCTGATGTTGTGGTCGTCGAACAGTTCGGCGCGTCTCACCTTCTCCAAGACGGCCGTCACCAATGCGGCCTTGCGTGGGTCTTGAACTTTGGACACGTCGCTCCGCAACAGCACCTCCGGCTCAATTTGGCAAAGATGCTCAAAGAAATCTTCCCGTGCGCCTGCGACCCAAGCGGCGGTTTCCGCCAACTGCGGGATGACGTGTTCTTGTTGGCCGTCACGCGCGCACAGGACGCTGCGGATTTGGGCAAGCGGCAAGCGCGACAGAAATTGCGAGGCCAGACATTCAGCAAAAGTCTGGTGCGCGAAACCAAATCGGCTCGGCCCTCTTGACGTGAAAAGGGCGGACGCAATCGCATCACGCATCACATCCTCCGTCAGTGTCGAATCTGCGGCCTGACTGATATGCAAATCACTCGCAGTGTCAGCATCCTCAAGCTGACCGGTATGGATGGCCGATTTACCGCATACAAGGAGGAGTGCAGCGAGACGACTTGCAGCCTCATAAACTTCCTGTGGTGATGAAACGCGCTCTGTTTTCCGAAGCTGCCGCAAGGCCTCGGCGCGACGCGCGTCAATCTCCCGCGACATCCGCTCACAACCGCGCTCGTAAAGCTGGCGGTGCGTGCCGCTGAATCCGCCACCCTCGCGAAACTCGTCGAGAAGAAAGAACAGCGTCGTCGGCAGCGCTGCCATCCCGACGACCTTTTGCTGATACACGCTTTGAATGAAGTCGTGAGGCTTGAGTCCATTCTTTTCCGCCGCCAGTTCAGCATCGCACTGCCGTAAGGGACACAGTTCGTAAATCGGAGGATTCTCGAAGTTACCAAAGAGCGAGATAACTTGTGGTCCTTCGTTCACTGGCCATTCAGCGGAACGGCACGCAAGGATGAGTTTCAACCGGTCAAGTGGCTCGGTGCGAAGCAACGCCGCCAAGTAACTGACAAAACCTCGAATCTTCACTAATCCTTCATCCACGCCGTCAACGACGAGAAGGAGTTTGTCGGTCGAGGCCCGCCATCGTTGCCATTCGGGCGAATCAATCGTCCAACGATTGAAAGCCGTATCGCTGGGAATATCCCGAAAATCAATCGGGATGAAATGCCCGCGTTCGCCCAGCGAAGATTTCAATGCATCTTTGTGCTGCTGGATCACCGTGCTTTTCCCAATGCCCGGATCGCCGCAAAGAATCAGACAGGATTCGGTCGCCAACTGGTCCAACGTGAACAATTCGGGATTGTAGAGTTTGGTGTATTCACCTTCCGGGTCGGTCAGAAATCCCTGCACCTGATCGCCAACATGAATCGGT
>CAYQWK010000475.1:0-4858 GCA_964420805.1 uncultured Bifidobacteriaceae bacterium
GCGACCAGCAGCGCGGGCAGGGCCGGCTTGATGCCCGGAGGAAACACGGGCCGACGATAGCCGCGGGGGGAAGTAATGCAATGGCGCGGGAATTCTGGGGCGGCCGGCGGCGCAGGCCGGGGTGGGAAATGCACCCGCGCTACGGAACAGGGAAGCGGTGGGATTCCGCAGCCGCGCCTTCACAGGCTCTTCATTAACCGCATCTTCCGCCGCGAGGTAGAACTTGTCGCGCTGCGACAAGTAGCGCCGCTTCAGAGCGGCGCAACGAACTCGCCGCCAGCGGTGTGTGATCGGACCGCCCGCTGAACGCGGGCTTGTTTTGTCGCAGCGCGACAAAACCCACCACCTTCCGCCGACAACAACCAGGGGAGATGGATGTTGTGCCGCGCCTTCACAGGCGCGGCTACGGCTACTTTCACCTTCTCCCCTCAACGTCAGGAAACACCGCGGATCAGCCACGCCCGCTTCCAAATTGAACCGCATGTTCATGGAAATGGATGACCGGCCCCTGCCACGGCCCAGACTTTTCGTTCCACGGAGATTTACGAGGAACCCTTTTCTGCGGCCGAAAGTCAGGCAGGCTCTGGCCAGTCCCTTTCCAACCAAGAACAGCCTCCCACGGCTTTCCGGGAGCCTCTGTAAAGTCATGCGCGATATATTCAGGTCGCGTTCCACGTCGCCAAATCTTCTGCGGAACGTCGCCATGCCGTTCCGGAGCCTCGAAACGGAGGACCGGAGTGTTTTCCGCCTGCGTTCCACGTCTCAAAAACCAGTCTGGAGATTCGGGCGGGTGATTTTGGGTCTCTGGCTGGAGTGCCGGAGTGTTTTCCGGTCGCGTTCCACGTCGCCAAACCGGATCCGGAGACTGCGCACTTTGGTTTAGGCTCTCGTTCTGGACCGTCCGAATGTTTTCCACATGCGTTCCACGTCGCCAAAACACCTGCCGAGACTCGGCCGGGAGATTTGGAGCCTTTGCGGGAAGTGTCCGGATGTTTTCATGTCGCGTTCCACGTCCGAAAACCGCCCGCGGACCATCCGCCCGGGCATTTGGAGGCACCCGAATCGAATCCAGAGACCGGAACTGGAGATTTCCGAGGTCCGCCGCGCGGGAAAACCGCTCCCCGAACTTCCCGGGCGGCCCTCGGGAGACAAGCCGCCACGCCGCCTTAACTGCGCGGGCCTTCGTCGGACGGCGGCATCACCGCCGCCCTCGCCCACCGCAGCCTAAAATTTTTGCCGCAGGCAAGAAACCGGACGGAAGGCAAGGCGAACAACCTGGCGCAGACCATTCGCGTAGTTTGACGAGGTCTGGAAAGCGAGGCGCACCATCCCGAAAACCGGATTCTCTATTCCTCCGCCGGCGCCTGGCCTTATCTCGAACTCCGAAGCAGATGCGCCTGCGCGTCGTGAAGCGCCGTGGCGCAGACTGGCAGTCTGCGGTATCGCGGGCTGGCAGCCCGCAGCCCGCCCGCACTTTTCCAAGCTGGCCTCCATCTTCGCGTGCCCGCGCCGATTGCCAATCGGCGAAACAGCAGACTGCCAGTCTGCGCTACAAGGTTCATATCCGACTTCGGAAATTGGGTTCCACCTCTGTTCCTGGGATCACATAACCTGCCGGGCCTTGGCGAAGTGGTGTTGGGCAGGGGCGGGCTGCCAGTTTTTGCCGCCAAATGCAAAATACCCCTTGCCACATCGCGGCGTCTCTGATTCCTTAACCGCGAACCATGACCCAAACGATGCCAATCGTTGCCATTACGCCTTTGTTGTCCCCAGGCGGATTGTGCCCAACCACGGTCACCGGGTTCAGCAGGAGTTAAAAGTCTATGCGTAGTTCAGCACTGAAAGTCCTCATCGGTTCCGCGCTCTGCGGATTCCTCGCCTGCGCGGCGCACGCGCAGTTCACGTTCACCCACATTGGCAGCGGCGCGACCGGGTCGCTCCTCACCAATGCGCCGGGCAGCTACACCTTGGAGGGCGGTGGTGACGACATTTGGTCCGGGAGCGACAATTTCGATTTCGCGCATTACACGGTGTCTGGGGACTTCGATATGCGCGTGCGGGTCGAGTCGGTCGAGTTCACCGCGAGTTGGGCCAAGGCCGGTCTCATGGCGCGCGAGTTCAATATTTCGGCCAGCCGCATGGCCTTTACGCGTGTGACTCCATCGGCGGGTGCCAACGACACGCACTTCTCCTACCGCACGGGAACGAGCAGTGGTGGGCAGGGTGAGCACGAAGATGGTGCCGCCGCTCCAGCGTATCCGAACGCATGGCTCCGCCTCGCGCGCGCTGGCAATATCTTCTATTCGTACTACAGCACCGACGGCACGAACTGGTCCAACACGCTCGGCACCCAGAACACCGCGACATGGGAAGGCGGTGCCATGCCAGCTAATCTGCAGTTCGGTCTGGCCGTCTCGCGCCATTCCGGTGGTGATCCGCTTTGCACGGTTGAATTCCGTGAGTTCAGCGGCACGCCAATCCTGGTGGGCGCGAATCCTTCCAACGTCACGGCGTCCGTCGGACAAACGGCGATCTTCACCGCCGCGGCCGGGGCGACGTTCGGCCCCTTGGCGACCTACCAGTGGTATCAGTTCGGCACCAACCGGATTCCCGGCGCCACCAGCGCGACCTATAACAAGTCCAACTGCCAGTTGGCGGATGATGCCTCGACCTACTCCTGCCTGATCAGCAACAAGGGCAACACCACCGTGGCATGGACGACGGAGGCCACCCTGAACGTGGTGGACAGCCCCATCGTTGTTTCGGCCAGCGCGCAAGGCGATCCCAGCAGCGTTTATATCACCTTCACCAAGGCGATGGATTTCAACACGACCGAGTTCGCGGGGGCGTACGCCATCGACAACGGAATCACGGTCAACACCGCCACGTTTGTCGGGCCGGGATCGAATGTGGTTCGCCTGGCCGTCACCCCGGCGCTTACTCCGGGCACGCTCTACACGGTCACGATCACCGATGTCACCGATCTTTCCGGCAACTTCACCTTCCCTGATCCTGACTCGAAGACCTTCCGGCTCAATGACGGGTATAACGGCCCAGCGGCCATCACGATGAAGCGTTTTTACGGCATTAACGGCGGTGCGGTCAGTGACCTGACCGGCAACGCGAATTTCCCCTGTAATCCCGGTGATACCAGCACGCGCACGCTGTTCGAGATACCGGAAAATTCGGCTGACAACTACGGTGCCCAGCTTTTTGGCATCTTCATTGCGCCGGTGACGGGTGACTACAAGTTCTTCATCTCGGCGGATGACCATGCTGCCCTCTATCTCAGCAAGGACGCCGATCCGGCGACCAAGGTGAGCATCGCCAGCGAGGCTGATTGGAACGGCGGGCGTCAGTTCATCACCGGTGACAACCAAGGCTCTCGCGGAAATCCGCCGGTGAACATCTCGACGTTGAAGCCGTTGATCGCCGGCCAAGCCTACTACATTGAAGCACTGGTGAAGGAAGGCGGCGGCGGCGATAACCTCTCCGTGGCTGTCGAGTATCCGGGCAGCGCTACCGTGGCCAATGGTTCGTCGCCGATTCCCGACTCGCTGTTCTCGGCGCGTTATTCGATTGGCTGCCCTCCGAAGCAGTTCTTCCAGAACTTCGGCCCGGTGGCGGTGGCTTCCGGCCCGTCGAACCAGACCGTCATCGAACTGAACACGGCAACCTTCACCGTGGATCTCGACGGCACCGCTCCCTGGACCATGCAATGGTACAAGAACGGCAGCCTCGTTCCCGGAGCCACGAACCTGAGCTATTCCGAAGTGGCGAATTATCCGGGTGACAACGGCGCCACGTTCCAGTTGATCGCGAACAACGCCTTCGGCAGCGCGACCAGCTCGGTGGCGGTGCTGACGGTCATTCCCGCTCCCCAACTGGTTGGCGCGAGCAGCCGCTACGATACCAACAACCACATCTACGTGCAGTTCACCAAGGACGTGAACAATGAGGGCACCAACGGCGCTCGCTACGCCGTGACTGGTGGCATCAACGTGGTTGGGGTTGATTACCTCTACTCGAACACGGTTCGCTTGACCGTGGACGTGCCGCTGACCTTTGGTTCCAGCTACACCGTCACCGTGACCGGAGTCCAGGACGCGGATGGCAACCCGCAAAACCCCAGCCCCGCCTCCAGCACGTTCACGCACATGCAGAATGTGAATGCGCCACAGGGGTTGACGCGCAAGATTTACACAGGAATCGGTGGTGGAGCTGTCACAGACCTGACTGGCAACGGCAATTTCCCATGCAACCCGAACGACACGGACATGGAGATCGCGACGATGGAATTCGGCACCAACCCGCCGCACAACAATGACGGCTTTGGTGACACGGAAAACTACGGCGCCTGGATTTACGGCGTTTTCGTCGCGCCGACCACGGGCAATTACAAGTTCGGCGAATCATCTGATGACGGCGGCGCGTTCTATCTCAGCTCCGATGCCAGCCCGGCCAACAAGGTCTTGGTTGCAGCCCAGGGCGGCTGGAACGGTGACCGCGACTTCAGCGGCCGCATCAGCGGAGACATCCCGCTGGTGGCGGGAGGGCGGTATTACATGGAGGCACTGCTGAAGGAAGGCGGCGGCAGCTTGATCGGGCCGAGATTTTGCGAGCCGAGTTTCGCGGCGAGGATCACATCACGGTCGCCATGCAGACGCCTGGTGGCCCGGCTATTGCCAACGGCCAGGGCGGTATTGCCCGCAGTTACTTTGCGACGAACTACTCGCTCGGTTGCCCGCCGACGCTGTTCTTCGACATCGGCGCGCTCGTGCTTCTCACCCAACCGGCCGACCAGACGGTTGCCGAAACCACCGTGTTGACTTGGGGCGCTCAGGTCAACGGTTCGCCC
>CAYQWK010000476.1:0-4857 GCA_964420805.1 uncultured Bifidobacteriaceae bacterium
CAACGGAGCACTCCGCTCCCCGCCGACGACGAAACTGCGCCCGCTGGTGGTCGTGCCGAACGCGGCGGCCAGCAGGTCATTGGTCGCGAAACGACTGCGCCCCCCGGCTCCGCTCAAGGGAAAGAGCGGCACAGTGGGCATGCTCCAGGCGTCCGAAACATACAATGGCCGGTCATTCGTGAACGCCCCGCGCCACACGATGCCATTCGAGCCGGCAACGATGAAATTGGTGCCGTCATTGGCGATGGCGCGCAGCTCGGCCGTGCCCACGCCGATTTCCGCGCCAAGACTGCGGAACTTCAGACTGCTGGACTCGCCATGCGCGGCCGCAAGACCGGCGGCCAAAACTGCTCCAAGAGCCGGAAGAAAACGAAAGGGTTTCATAAGATCGATCACTCTTGAATTTTGTTTCAGAAGGAATATTTGACGCCCAGCCGGCCATAAATGCCGTACAACATTTCCATGTTCTCCTTGCCCTCCTGGCCGTTGACCCAAAGGGCGCGGGCCTGCCCGCCCAAATCCACGAAATAGCGCCAGGAATAAGTCTTCCCGGTTACATATTCATAACGAAGCGTCAGCCGGCCCAGGCCGCCATAGACGATGTCATCCGTGGAAACCGGCACCCCGCGGGTCTGGTAATACAGCTTCTCCGTCATGTCCTGCGTGCGCTGCCCGCCGAAAACATCCATCTCCATGAGCGCGCCGAGCCGGTGGTGCTCCTTGCGGACAAAGGCGTAGGTGACGCCCAGGCCGATATTGCCCATGATATCCGTCGATTCGCTGCTCTGATTGTAGAGGCCCAGCTTGGGAATGTCCGCCCGCATCTCCAGCTCGGTCTTGACATAAGAGACGCCAAAGCGCGCGTAGAACGTGTACGGTTTGCCCACCGTCAGCTCCGAGAACGAATAGCGCACATAGGCCTGGATCCAGTCGTCATCCACCGTGAAATCGCTCGTGTCGAACTTGCCCATCGAGCCGCCGTCCAGGTCCTTGGCGTTCGCGTCGGAATGGCCCCGGGCATAATTCACATCAAAATACAGGTTGCGGCTGGCTCCATAAGAATAAGACAGCGAACCGCCGTAATAGTAGGACTGCCGCGGGGCGACGATGGACTGAATCTCCGGCGCCGTTCCCGCCACGAGTGACTTTTCCAGCGATTTGCCCAGCGTGACCAGCACGTCGCCAAACAGATAGGCGCCATCTGCCGCCAGCCACACATCGTGGTTCTCGGGTTTCACGTCGTCCAGCGGCGCGGGCGTCGTGCGCGGACGGGCCACCGGGGCCACCGGCGCCGGTGTGGTCGCGGTCGCCGGGGGTTTCACCACGGGTGGCGCGGCTTCCGGCGGGGCGACGGCGGGTTTGGGCGCCTCCGGCTTGGGCTGCGCCGGCTTGGGCGGCTCTGGAGCGGGCTTGGGCGCGTTGGTGCCGGCGAAGTTATGTGGAATGTAGATGCGCGGCGGCGGCCCGAATCCGAAGCCCGATTGCGCCTCGGCCAGGGTCGGGGCGGAAATGATCGAGGCGGCAATCAGCACCTTGGTCCATTGGGGGAAATCTTTGGCGGCGCACCTTGGCGCAAAGCAACGCGAACCGGTATCCATTTTCGTGTTCATAATGCTACCCACTCCCGAATTAACGCGGAAGGATTCGATCCTTCCATCCTCAATCCCCATCCTGACAGGGCGGAGTATCACTCCTGCTTCCAGAAAAGGGACATCCGACGCGCGCAGTCCAGCAATGAGGCAATGGCTTGTCAAGGAAAGGAAATGGCCGCAAATGCCGCCCCCGCGTAAATGCCGCGCATCCCGAAGTCGCTGGTGGCGTTTGTCGCGCTGCGACAACTCCGCCCGCCTCCGGCGGGCGACAACTGCGCGTCATTCCCCTCCCTGCGCCGCTGAATGCGGTGCCACTCGTCGCAGCGCGACGAGTGCCACCACCGACTTCGGGCCGCCCCGGGGCAATGCCCGGGTTCGTTTCAGGCACCGACCACTTTGGTCACCAAGGGCGAGGCCGCCCCTGCCCCGCCGCTGTTCATCGGCACGACCTGCACCTCGATGGTGCCACCCGCAGTCAGATCGCGCACGGTGTGTTCCAAATCCCGCGGGTCGGCCACGTTCACCGGGGCGTCATCCACGCCCACGCGTTTGAGGTAAAGGCGGTAATACTCGGCGCGCGGCGCGTAGCTCCAGGCGACCAGTTCCCGGCCGGGGCCGGCGGAGATGACACTGAGAGTGTCCACGCCGGCGGGCGGGTTCGGATTGGCGGGGATGTTCAGGCCGAAGAGTTCCCAGCGCGGATCGTTGTCTTCCAGCAGGTCGCCCAATTCGGTCGTGGTGGCGGAAACCTCGGCGTAAAGGGCCTCGACATCCGCATCGCGCGCGGCCTTGCAGGTGGCCTGCTCGGCGGCGCGGGTGTTGATCAAGGTCTGCGCGGTTTGCATGGCCGTGTGCCGCGCGAGGGCCTCGGCGGCGGTGACGGCGAGGGCGGGACCGCTGGCCTGGGGCAAGGACGTCTCGTAGCAAGAGTGCGCGGCCAGATAAGCCCGCGCGGAACCCAGCAAGGCCAGGCGCGCGTCGTGATTGCGCGGCACATTCGTGTGTCCCGGCGGGAACCCGGCGGCCACCCAACCCGCGTCCGCCTTTGCGCCGTGGATGCCGCCCATCACTTTGCGATAGCCGTCCAGCCAGAGTTTCACCGGGCCATCGCTCAAGTCGCGGTGGGCCGTCTCGGCGTCGCCGGTGGCGTCCACGCAATCCCGGTAAAGCAACTGGCTGCCCTTGTTGGCGGCGCTGCCCGCCTGGGCGGCGGGATCGCCGATGATTTTTTTGATGATCTCGTCCATGGCGGCGGCCTGATGGTGATGCAGGCCCACGGTGGCCCCGTAGGTGACCTGTCCGGCGTGCATTCGCCCGGCCAGAGCCAGGAGAACATTGCGACTGGTGGGAGTGATGTTGCTGCTCATGATGTGACCTTTCGTTTTTCGTTTTGCACTGTCCTGTTTCGCCGGAGCGGGCACCACGTAACCGGGGTCACCCGGCTCCAGCACGTAACTTGGATTCCCCCAGCGCGCATTCGGGTCGCCGTACTGGGTCCCGTCTCCCCAATACATGGTTCTCATACGCGCGGGTGCCCCAATGTCGGCGCAACATCGGGGCGCAAAAGGGTCACTCGCCCCGATGTCGCCGCGACATTGGGGTGATGGAAACTCAATCGCCCCGTTGTCGGCGCGACATCGGGGTGATCGAGGCTCAGGCGCCCCGTTGTCGGCACGACATCGGGGCAAATGAAACTCAAACGCCTCGTTGTCGCCGCGACAACGGGGTGATTGAAATCCAAACGCCCCGTTGTCGGCGCAACATCGGGGCGATTGAGTCTTGGTCGGCCCGTTGTCGGCGCGACATCGGGGCAAAAAAGGCCAAAAAAGCGGGAAGTGCGCCGCGCAAGAGGGGAAAAACGCTGAAAACCGGCTGAAACAGCCCTGCCATCAAAGCCCGGCCTCCAAGTCGAGCCTGGGCACCATGGGAACCGAGGCGTCATGATGGAAATTCGACCGGCGGATCAGCGGCCCTGTTCAAAGAATCTTCCCAGGCGGTGGAAACCATCGGGAAGCCGCCGGGGAAGGCGGCAAAGCCGATCCCAAAACGCGGTGACGATGCTTTGCAGTAGGCCGACGTGCCCCTGGCATTATCCATCCCTCCTGGCGACGGGCAGCGCGAGGTGGTGGGTCTTGTCGCGCGGCGCCAAAACAAGCCCGCGTCCAGCGGGCGATCCGATCACGCGCCGCCGCCGGCGAATACATTGCGCCGCTCTGACGCGGCGCTCCTTGTCGCAGCGCGACCAGCTCCACCCTGCGGCGAAAGACATGGGTGATGGCAATGACATTTCAGCGCTTTGCCACGGCGGGACATGTCCCGCCGATCAAGAGCGGCGACAGGTCGCCGAATTCCAAGCCGCGCAAGGATTCGCCGGGTCCGTGGTGCCAATGCCAAACCGGTGGCGGAGGCTCGATCCGGTTTCAGCAGGATCAACCGACGGGGATGATGGCGTTTTCGACCTCGCGCTTGAACTTCTTGCGCCAGCCCTTGGTGCCCTCGGATGGCCAGCTTTTCTCCCAAACCGGTATCAAGGCCTTGACCTCTTCCTGAACGCGCCGGATATGGCCGTTGCGAGCGCCGACTTGGACAAGTTTTTTGGTGCCTTTCCACGGCTCGACTGAACGATCCAGAACGATGGAGGCGAGTTCATCACCACCAATGAGCGGGGCCACAAGGTCGATGAGTTGATATTCCAATCTTGTGAATGGGTCGTTGGCGGCGAGCCAGGTTTGATAAGCAAGAAAGGCGGGGCGGGTGATGTATTTCGCGTTTTCGGGACTGGATACCTCGGTCTTCAGTTGCGCGTAGAGGGATTCGTTTCCGTTGTAGCGGTTGGTCAAGTCGTTCCACCGGGCAATGAGCTTGCCTTGGGCATCGGCCTCGGCGCGCAGCCCGCCCAGACAGGGCCAGGACGCGGCGGGGTCGGTGGGCTTGAGTTCGGCCAGGATTTTGGTGCCGCCCGCCGCGATGTCGTTGGACCAGGTTTTGTAACTGGCCTCCATCCGGCCGATGTAGCTGCCTAAAGATTGGAAGGCGGCCTTTTCATCCGAAGCGGCGCCGGCGCGGGGTTGGGAATTGGCTGTCGCAGCAGTGAAGTTGCAAGCGGTGAGTTGGCTCCAGGCGGTTTTATACCGGTTCACGGCGTCGTCCAGAGGTTGTCTGCGGCTGGCGGGGAAGGATCGCTCGCTGTTCAGAATGGCGGTCAATGGAGTCACGTCCGCGGCGGGGACGGGGCTTGCCGTCATGACTTTCCATTGGGCGGCAA
>CAYQWK010000477.1:0-4845 GCA_964420805.1 uncultured Bifidobacteriaceae bacterium
CCGCAAGGCCGTTGAATTGGCAATTGTAAGCGCGGAATCCTTCCTCGCGTCTTGCCATCGGGTCATTTTCTCGAAGACAGGACTCCCACGGTATTTTTAGACAGGCTCTACGGCGCGCGGGGCCATTATCTTCATCGGTGCCGGATTCATCCCACGCAGCGCCGGCCGCATCAAGTGTGGTGCGCGCGAAACCAACTTTGGTCCTGGCGGGACCACACTTGAGGTCGGTCCGCATCAAGTATGGTGCCAGCCGGATCACACTTGATGCCAGCGGGACCACACCTGAGCCAGGTCCGCATTAAGTATGGTGCCGGCCGGATCACATTTGATGCCAGCGGGACCAGACTTGATGCCAGCGGGACCAGACTTGATGCGTGCCGGACCAGACTTGATGCGCGCCGGACCAGACTTGGTCCCGGCGCGACCAGACTTGATGCGCGCGGGACTGCGAATGGTGTGTCTGGCTGCTTTTGGAACATGTCACGAGAAAGCGGGACACTGCGGCGGTATCAGGGCGAGACGGACTGGCCCGCCGTGGCTACGTTGCACGTCTGGGGTCCGGAAAATTACACCGACACCCTGCCCGGCCCAGGCGTGTTCGAATACCGGTTGACAGGCCTGAACAACGGCGGCCCCGGAGTGCCGGGTGAGATCGGGACAGCGAGCGCGGTGCAGGAAGAAGCGGCGAGGCAGAAAAGCAGACGGTGAGAAGGCGAGGAAACGGTAAGCTCGTCCTGATCCAGCAAAATGCGAGATGCGCCTCGTGATGGGGCGGGACTCTGTCGGGCTTTGTTCAATGTGCAACTGTGGGAGATCTTCAACCGCTTGGATTTGCCATCACACCACACAGAGATGCTCGCGCCGGCTTTGCCGGCAGCGACGGCTCGACGGAGTCCCGCCCCACCGGTGTGGCCTGGGCCTATTGGCGCATTTCATTGGTAACATTCCACCAGGCCCTGCCGTATGATGCTGCGTATGAACAACCAGACGCCGATTCCCGTTCATTCCGGTTTGCCCCGGCGCGCATTCCTTCAGGGCATTGCCGGGGGTGCGGGCGCACTCGCCCTTGCGCCGTGGACCGGCCTCGCGGTCGAGGCCGCACCGGCTCCGCGCGCTTATCGCGGGCCGAACTTCATTATCATCCGGTTTGGCGGCGGCGTGCGGCGGCGCGAGACGATTGATCCGAACTCGCAGACCTATGCGCCCTATTTCCTCCACAAGCTCATCCCGCGCGGGACGTTCTTTCCGCGCATGGAGTTGAGCTGCAATTCCTGCAACACCAGCCACGGCGAAGGGACGCTCTACATCCTGACCGGCAAGTACGAGAAATTCAAAGGCATCGGCGCGAAGATCGGCGACAAGAAGGTGCTCGACGGACGTTTCGAGGCCAGCGTCCCGACGGTGTTCGAGTATTTCCGCAAGGAGTTCGATGTGCCGGCGCATCAGACCTTGATCGTGAATGCCGAGGACCGCGGTGACGAAGAATTCTACAACTTCAGCAACCACCATCTCTTCGGCGCGCAGTTCCGGTCGAACACGTTGTCGCTCCGGCGTTTCAAGACATTCCTGCTCCGGCGGCAGATCAAGGAGGGGAAATTCGCCGGGAAACAGCTCGCGCAAAAACAGAAGCAACTCGCCCAGATGGAGGCGCTGGACTACCGGCACATCGAGCGCGACGGCCAGGGCAATGAACTGGAGGCTTTCTGGCAGCGGTGGCGCGAGTATTACGGCGAGAACGGTTTTGTGAACGAACGCGGCGACCGGTTGCTCACGCAGTTGACGTTGCGGGCCATGCGCGAGCTTCAGCCGCGCATGATCATGGTCAACTACAACGATCCGGATTACGTCCACTGGGGCTACATGTCCCATTACACGCGCGGCATCTCGATCATCGACGAGGGCATCGAACGGCTCGTCAACGCGGTTGAGAGCGATCCGGCTTACCGCGACAACACGGTCTTCGTGATTGTGCCGGACTGCGGACGGGACTCGAACCCTTACGCGGCTGTTCCCTGCCAGCACCATTTCAACTCGAAGTCGTCGCATGAAATTTTCGCGTTGTTCTTCGGGCCGGGCATTGCCAGGGGCGCATTGGTGGACAAAACGGTGGACCAGATCCAGGTCGCCGCCACCATCGGCAAGCTGGCCGGAATGTCCACCGCCCAGGCCGAGGGCGGCGTGCTCGGGGAGGTGTTCGCATGAACCCGGAACTCCCACCCATCCTCCCGGCGGCCGGCAGCGAAATCCCGCCGGTGCTCGAACCCGCTCCTGCGCCCGTCGTTCCGCCCGCGCCGCGCCCGAAGCGTATTCGCGGCGCGTTGATGGTGGCATGGCGGTTCGTGCTGGGCGTCTTCCTCGCGCAATCGCTGGTCTTCAGCTTCGTGGTCGTCGGCTGGGTGCAACGCATGATGCGCCGCACGGTGCTGCGCCAATGGTGGAAACAGAGCGGCCTCGCGCGGCAGGGCACGAGTTTCGAGAGCTTCACGCAGTCCGTTCCCGGGCTGGCCTCGTGCGCGGGCCGGACAAACCTGTATTTTGACCAGGATTTTCGCGCAGCGTGGAAGGTCCGCGGCTGGAAGGCGCTGTTTGGTTCGCTCCTTCTCAACGCGAAGTTCGGCGTGCAGGCGGTGTTCAACACCTGGGTGCTCACCCTGCCCGGCCTGGTGCTGATGAATTTCGGCTGGTACGACGGCTGGAACAACTCGTTCACCAAGGGCTACGAACACGCCTTTGCCGGGCCGTCGATCAGTTGGCTCGGTATCATGATGTTCATCGCCGCGATGCTCTACGTGCCGATGGCGCAGGCGCATCAGGCGTCGAGCGAAAGCTGGCGGGCGTTCTACCAATGGCGCGTGGTGTGGCGCATTGCGCGCCAGCGCTGGTTGGCGCTGCTCGCGCTGGCGCTGGTCTATGCGGCCGTCTCGCTGCCGGTGACCGCACTGCGGGTCAGGCCGTACTTCGCGCCGCAAATCCAGGAGAACGAATCGCGGGCTCAAACCGAACGGCTCAACACCAGCGCCGGCAACGAACGCCCCACCCGCCGCGGCGCGGGTTGGCATCCCATTCCCACCGCGGCCAGGCCGATTGACTCGCTGTCACCGCGCGAAGTGGAACGCGATCTGACCAGTTATTTCCTGCGGGCCGGTTTCGTGGTGCTGGGCGGTTTGCTACTGGTGCGCTGGGTGGCGGCACGGATTTATGCCGGCGGACTTTTGAGCGCGGTCCGGAAGAACGACGTTCCAGCCTACGCCCTCAGTGCCGGGCAACTCGCGGCGCTGGAGAAGCTTCAACTCCTTGCCCCCGAGCCGACAATGGCCCGCCCGCGCGTTCTGGCCGTGGCGGGCCGGTTGGCGTCGCTGGTCGGTAGGTTCGCCGCAGGCTTCGCGTTCTTCTTCATCTGGTTCGCGTTCGTGGCGCAGGTGTACGTAATGCAGTTCCTGAACTACCTGCCCATGGTCGGCTGGGCCAACCAGCCGCTGGTGCATCTGCCGTGGATCACCTATGTGCCGCACAAGGTCACCGGCGACCTGTGGGGTCTTCTCGCCGTGGCGGGGCTGGCGCTGGCCTTCGTCGGGGCACGATCAGCATGGCGGGAACTGCGCCAGGCGAAGTAGCGGTTCGAAGACGCCAAAGGGCGGTCTGCTGTTTGGAATGCCGGCGCAACAGGCGTGCGAGTGATTGCTACTTGGGGCGGCGGCGCATGAAACGCGGCCCTCCGAACACGGAGTACGGCTTTGCGTGAATCACGGCACGGTTGCGGAGTCCAACCCTCCATTCAGTTGACAACCAAATGAAAGCAAAGCCTCAGCCCAGCGTTTCCCTCACCCGCCGTTTGTTTCTTCGCCACACCGCCGCCAGCCTCGCGGGACTCGGTGTCGCGCCAATGATTGTGCCGTCGCATGTCCTCGGCGCGGATGGCCAGACCGCCCCGAGCAATAAGGTCAACCTCGCCGCCATTGGCGTCGGCGGGCAGGGCGCGGGCGACATCGGCGGCCTTTCACGCTTCTGCAACATCACCGCGCTTTGCGACGTGGACTGGCGGCGCGGCGCGGCGACCTTCGACAAGTTCCCCAAGGCGAAACGGTTCAAGGATTTCCGCAGGATGTTCGACGAGGCGGCAAACAGCTTCGATGCGGTGTTGGTGGCCACGCCGGACCACACGCACGCGGTGGCCAGCATGGCGGCGATCAAGCGCGGCAAACATGTCTATTGCGAGAAACCGCTGGCGCATTCATTCGCCGAGGTGCGCGCGCTCACCAAAGCCGCGCGCGAGGCGAAGGTCGTCACGCAACTCGGCAACCAGGGCCATTCCTTCGGTTCAATTCGCGACTTCGTGGAATGGGTGCAGGCCGGGGCCATCGGGCAGGTCCATACCATTCTCGCCGGGTCGAACGCGAACAACTCCGGCATCGACAAACTGCCGCGCCTCGCGGAGCAGCATCCCGTGCCGGCGGACCTCGACTGGGACCTGTGGCTCGGTCCCGCGCAGTCCCGGCCTTACAACCCGGTTTATCTGCCGCCCGCGTGGCGGGGCTCGACACCGTTTGGCAACGTCACCATTGGCGACTGGATGTGCCACGTCGATGATCCCGTGTTTTGGGCGCTAGATCTCGGCGCTCCGGATTCCGGGATCGCGAAGCCGAAGAATTACGACCCCGCGGCGCATCGCGACTGTTTCCCCAAAGGCGAAATAGTGACCTACGAATTCCCGGCCAGAGGCGCGCGCGGCCCGGTGACCTTGCACTGGCACAGCGGCAGCGATCGCGTCCCCCGCCCCGCCGAGTTCGCACCGGACGTTTAGGACATCGGCTCCGGCGCCGTGGTCATCTGCGACAAGGGCAAGAT
>CAYQWK010000478.1:0-4836 GCA_964420805.1 uncultured Bifidobacteriaceae bacterium
GAACTGGGGCGCGGTGCAGGCCGGCTTCACCAACCCGCCGCAATCACTCCTCGTCCTCACCAGCGTCTGGAAGTTCAACACCAACTTTGATCTCACGCTCTCGAACTGGATGGCCACCGGCTACAACGACGCGTCGTGGCAATCCGGCGGTGGACTGTTCTACAACGAATCCGCCGGGTTGCCCGCGCCCAAGACCACGCTGCTCGGCCTCGGGCGGATCACTTATTATTTCCGTACCCACTTCAACCTTGCGGGTGGTCCGGCCGGCGCGTCGCTCAAGATCAACACCGTGCTCGACGACGGCGCGGTGTTTTACTTGAACGGCCAGGAGATCTTCCGCCTCGGCATGAACGCGGGCGCGGTGGATTACAACACGCTGGCCGGCCGCGGCGTGGGCGACGCCGTGTACGAAGGGCCATTCATCGTGCCCGGAAACGCACTCGTTTCCGGTGACAACGTCATTGCCGTCGAAGCTCACCAGTCCGCCGCCGGCAGCAGCGACATTGTCTTCGGCATGACTCTCGACACGACCTACGACGTGGTCAGCAAATACACGCCGGGCGCGGCGAACTCGGTGCGCTCGACTCTCGCCGCCGTTCCGCCGCTCTGGCTCAACGAGGTGCTGGCCACGAATTTCTTCCTCGGCACCAACGGCGTTACCGACCGCTTCGGCGAGCGCGATCCGTGGGTCGAGCTTTACAACGGCAGCACCAACGCCGTGTCACTGGCGGGGCTGTTCCTTTCCGACAATTACACCAACATCGCGCAATGGGCTTTCCCGGCCAACGCGACCATCGGCCCGAAACAGTTCCTGATCGTCTGGCTCGACGGCCAGACCAACCAGTCCACCAACACCGAACTACACGCGAACTTCCGCTGCGCGCCCGACCTCGGCTCGGTGGTCCTCTCGCGCGGCACCAATCTCGCCTCGGTGCTTGATTACCTGAACTATTCCGTGGCCGTGCCCGGCCGCAGTTTTGGTTCGTTCCCCGATGGCTCGGTCAGCGACCGCCGCTCGTTCGCCATCGTCACGCCGGGCGCGACGAACAACCCCGCCACGCCGCCAGCGCAGCTTTGGATCAATGAGTGGATGGCCGACAACCTGGCCACGCTTGCCGACCCGGTCGATGCGGACTTCGAGGACTGGTTCGAGATCTACAACCCCGGCACCAACGCCGTCGATCTGAGCGGCTATTACCTGAGCGACACGCTGACCAACACGACCCAATGGCGCATTCCCGACGGCGCGACCATTCCCGCCGGCGGTCACCTGCTCGTGTGGGCGGACAACGAGCCTGGCCAGAACGGCCCTGGCGTCACGGATTTGCATGCGGGCTTCTCGCTCAACAAGAGCGGCGAGGCCATCGCGATATTCTCGCCCGGCGGCACGCTCGTGGACGGCGTGGTGTTCGGCCTCCAGACCACCGACGTGAGTCAGGGCCGTTTCCCGGATGGCGCGGTCACGTTCTTCATGATGACCAACCCGACGCCGCGCGCGATGAACCTTCTCGGAGCGCCTAACACGCCGCCGACGCTCGCCGCGCTGCCCAACCGCACCTTGAACGAAGGCTCTGGCATTTCCTTTTTCGTTGTCGGCACGGACACCGACGTGCCGGCGCAAACGCTCACCTATTCGCTCGACCCGGGCGCGCCCGCCAACGCCTCGATCATCCCGACCAACGGCGTCTTCTCCTTCTCGCCCTCCGAGGTGCAGGGTCCGGGAGTTTATTCCGTGACCGTGCGCGTGACGGACAACGGCGTGCCGCCCCTTAGCGCCGCGCGGACCTTCAACATCACCGTGAACGAAGTGAACAACGCGCCCGTTCTCGCCTCGCCTGGCAGCCGGAGCATTATCGAGGGCTTGTTGCTCTCCGTGACCAACACCGCGACCGACACCGACCAGCCGGCACAGGCGCTGACCTTCAACCTCGACACCAACGCCCCCGCCGGCGCGGCCATTAATGCGACGAACGGCCTCTTCACGTGGACGCCTTCCGAGGCGCAGGGGCCGGGCACCTACAACATCAACATCACCGTGACTGACAACGGCGTGCCGCCCGCCAGCAACACCAAGGTGCTGACCGTGACCGTCACCGAGACCAACCAACCGCCGGTGCTGGCTTTCGCGACCAACCAGAGCGTTCACGCGGAATCGCTGCTCTCGTTCAACGTCGGTGGCAGCGACGCGGATCTGCCCGCGCAACTGCTCACCTATTCGCTTGATCCTGGATTCCCGGCCGGCGCGACGCTCCATCCTTCGACCGGCCTGTTCACCTGGACCCCGGCCCCGGCGCAGATTGGCCTGGCGAGCATGATCGTGCGCGTGACCGACAGCGGGGCGCCTGCGCTGAACACCGGGAGGGTGTTGAACGTGCAGGTGCTGCCCGCCCTGCGAGCCACCCTCGTACAGAGCAACGCCACAGTGACCGTGCGCTTTCCGTCCATCGCGGGCCGCGCCTATCGCGTGGAATACAAGAACAACCTCGACACACTCTCGTGGACGCAACTCGGCACCAACACCGGCACCGGGGCGACGTTCTCCATGCCCGACAACTTGGGGACAAACCAGACCCGGTTCTACCGCGTGGTGCTGACGAACTAGCCGGAGTGGCCTCGCCACGAAATTCGGAAAGGCAGTCCGTTCATCCACTCATCGACGCGAATCATCCTGCCATGATTCTGTTTACGGTGACGCCTGCTTCTGTGTGCGTGACGGGCGCCGCAGGTGGCAGCCGTCCCTGTAGCGATGAATTCCGTGAGTCCCTATTTCGAACGCCCTGACGACTTCATTCGCGCCGCGATGGCACATGCCGAACAGCCGTCCGGCGACGATGGACGCAGCGTGTCACCGCCGCCGAGGGCGGGGTTGTTCTTCATTGTTGCCGGTTTCCTTGGACGTGGCGTTGCGATCCTGCCCTTGCCATTGCGACCGTTCGAAGGACGCGGAGGGGAGTGGCAACGTGGTCGCATCGGCCGAAGCCAGGGCGAAACTGAAGGCGTGAGAACTCTACCGTTCAAGTGAGGGTTCACCGCCGCGGGCTCGTGTTAGACCAAACCGGTGGCTTGTCAGTTAGCATACAACTCTCGCCAACGCCACGGGATGGCTGCGGTGTCTTTGCGCCGGCAGAACGCCCGTCCTCCGCAGTATTGCGGAGGGGGAAGCGGCGACGGCGCTTTGGAACGCGCAATGAAAGTGGATCATTCATTCGGCGCGGTCCGCACAAAGCGGCGTCGCGTCCGACTTGCGCCCGCGAACAGGCTGGTGCCAGTTCGAGCTCTTGTGAGTAACGCAGGTTACGGGGAAATGAGACCGAGTTCCAAAGTTGGCGCGTTTGCCTTCGATACGCGGCTCGTCATGGCGTGTTTCCGTTGGTTGCAAAGAAAACGGCGGCCCGTGGCCGGGCCGCCGTTCGTGAAGGCGCTGAAGCGTTGCTTACGGAACGATCATCAGGCGGTAGAAGCGCTGCGGTACGCCGGTTGTGTCGTCGGTCAGAGTCAGCGAGTTGCTGGCCGCCTCAAGGACCTGGCCGAGATTCGTCCAATCGGCGTCGCCAAGGTTGTTCTTGTATTGAACGCGGTATTTTTTACCCGGCGTGGTGGCCCAAGTGACGGTGAGGTCGTTGCCGTTGCGGCTGACCTCGCCAATGGACGGCAGGCCAAGGACCCGCATGATGACGGTCTGGGAGTCATCGAGCGGGGGCACGCCGTTGTCCGTGGCGCGGATGATGACGGTGTTGGTGCCGACTTGCGACGGCAGCCAGGTGAAGGCGCCTGAAACCGGGCCAATGGCTGCGCCGGGCGGGGCGGACTCGATGGTATAGGTGATGGATTGCACGGGCAGGTCGGTGTCCACCGCGCTGGCGGTGAAGGCGACGGTCTCGCCGAGGTAGACGGTCTGCACCGGGATGACGCCTAGGACGGGCGGGGTGTTGATGGAGCCGCAACCGACGTTGACGGCGCGCGGGGTGGGGTTGGTCATGGCAATAATGGTGGCGGAGCCGTCCGGGCAGCGGCCTTCGCTGACGTTGCCGAGTTGGTTGGTGAAGGTCACCGCGTCGATCTGGGTGCCGTCGGCGGCGAACAGGCCGATGGCTTCGCCGGTGGCGGCAAGGGAGAAGCTGACGTGGAGGTCGGGCCTGGGGGTGCTGCCGGCCATGTTTTGGCCGGTCTCGTTGTCGGCCCACACGAGGAGGTGTCCGCCGGGCGGGATGATGTGCGGGCCGTTGGTGGTGATGAGGTATTTCGTTTTGTTGGTGAGTACGTCGGTGAGGTAATAGCCGGCCAGGTCCACGGAGTTGGTGCCGGGGTTGTAGATCTCAAACCAGTCGTCGTAGTCGTTGTCGGCCGGGTCGTTGAGGTAATTGGTGTTGCTTGCCATCCATTCGTTGATGAAGACGACGATGGGGGCTGAGCGCGGGTCGTTGGTGCCGCCGGGGGTCACGTAGAAGAATTCCTGGCGGTCGAAGGGTTGGCCATCCGGGAACGAGCCGTAGCTGTAGTTTGCATGGAGGGCGGCGTAATCGACGTAATCCAGCACCTGGTTTTTGCCGGAGTGGATGCGGCTGATGGCGATGGAGCCGCTGCCGGCGGGCAGGGTGAAGCTGGTGTGCAACTCGGTGTTGGTGGTTTGTCCGGGTTGGCCATCGCAGTAGATGACCTTGAATCCGCCGGCGGGAACGCTGTGGCCGGCGGGGAAGGCCCAACTGGTAAGGTTGGTGTAGTTGTCCGAGAGGTAGAGGCCGTCGAGGGAGACGGAATTGGAGGAGGGGTTGTGGAGTTCAATCCACGGTCCGCGCTCGCCGAAGGAATCGAGCGGGCCGGTCAGGTTCTCGGCTT
>CAYQWK010000479.1:0-4828 GCA_964420805.1 uncultured Bifidobacteriaceae bacterium
ACCAACGACCTTCAGGTTATGAGCCTGACGAGCTACCGGGCTGCTCCACCCCGCGATCAAGGGCGCGCGGAATATCCATGCCGACCCGGTGGGCAGCAAGCGGAATTCTCGTGCTAATCAAAAAATCTCGCTGGTGCAAACTCACCGCGTTACGGGCGTCCACCGCTTTGCCTCGACGAACAGTAGGTGATTCTCAAAAGGTTGCCCCGTTCCACCGGACTCCAGAGCCAATCCGCGTTCTGTGCTTCCGGCATCGTTCATGAGCAAACGATCCAAAATCAAACGCTCGCCCGGAGGGCAATCCGCAGGCGCAAAGCCCGCGCCCGCGGCCGGACCATCTTCGGCGCGCCGCCGAAAATTCAGGCTCGCCGCAGCCCTGATTGTTCCGGCGCTGTTTCTCCTTTTGCTCGAAGGGATGCTCCGCCTGTGCGGATTCGGTTATCCCACCACGTTCTTCCTCCGGCTGGACGCGGACACGCTGGTGACCAATCCCAAGTTCACCCGACAATTTTACGGCCGCGCCGATTCCAGCGCGCCAACACCGTTGCGTGTGACGGTGGCGAAAGCGACCGGTACCCGTCGCGTCGTCATCCTCGGAGAGTCCGCTGCCGCAGGCACGCCGGACCCGGCGTTCAGCTTCGCGCGGATACTGGAATTGATGCTGGCCGAGCAACATCCAGGGCATCGCATCGAGGTCTTGAATCTCGCCATGCGCGGCATCAACTCGCACATCATTCGCGACATCGCACGCGAGGCGCGCCAGATCTCGCCGGACCTATTCATCGTGTATTCCGGAAACAACGAGATCATCGGTCTGCATTCGCCGATCCACGGGGAACCCACCATCACCAAGTCGCCGGCGCTGATCCAGGCCGGCCATGCGATCAAGCGCACAAAGGTCGCCCAACTTGGCGAATCCGCGTTACGCCGCATCGCCAAGGGAAACACTTCGCCCCAAAGGGATATGGAGTATCACCGCAGGCACCATCTCGCCTTCGATGATCCCAACCGGGACATCGCCGTGCGCAACTTTCGCGCGAATCTCGAGGACATCCGTTCCAGCATCGAAGCCGCCGCGGCGCGAGCGCTTTTTTGTTCGGTGGCGGTGAACCTGCGTGATTTTCCGCCGCTTGGCTCGTTGCACCGTGCAGGCCTTTCTCCCACCGAACTCGAACAATGGGAGCGGCATTACCGGGCAGGAAGCGCCGCAGTTTGGCGGCGCGACATGCAGGCGGCGCTGCCGGACCTCGAAGCGGCGCTGAAACTTGATGACCAGCATGCGGAATTGCACTTCCAACTTGGCCGCTGCCACGACGCCTTGAAACACCCGGAGCCAGCGCGCAAGCACTTCGCCCTCGCGCGGGATCTGGACGCGTTGCAGTTCCGCACAGACAGCAAGCTGAACGCGGCGACGCGCGCCGTGGCCGCGGCAGGGGACACGAACCGCATACGCTTCGTGGATGTCGAGGCGGCCTTCGCCGCCAGCGCGCTCGCGCCTTCCGGAATCCCGGGCGACGCGCTTTTTCAAGAGCACGTCCATTTCACATTCGATGGCGACCATTTAGTGGCCGCCACCCTGCTACCAGAAGTTCGCGCCCTGCTCGAACTGCCGGCGGCTGCGGCCATGCCTCTGTCCCGCGATGAATGCGCGCGAAAGCTGGTCTTCACGCGCATAGAAAGAGCCAACGTGCTGGCCGCGAACGCGCGGATGCAGGCCCGTCCGCCGTTTCTCGATCAACTTGACCACGGCGCCCGGCAGGCAGCGTTAGAACGGAGCGCGGCGGACGCGTTGAAGCAGTTGAATGCCACCGATGTCGAGCATTCGATCGGCCTCTTCCGCGCCGCCCTTATGCAACGGCCGAATGATTGGATGCTGCACATGAACTTCGGGCGAACCTTGAATGAGGCGGGCCAGTTCGCTGCGGCGGCGGAGCAATTTGAAAAGGTCGCCACGCTGTTTCCGCATGAACATTCCGCGCAACTGATGCTCGCCATGAGTCTGGTGCAGGCACGCAAGCCGAACGAGGCGGTCAAACACATCGAAGCTGCGTTACGCCTCGACCCCGGAAATGCGCCCGCCCGCCAGTTGCTTCAGCAAGCCCGGTCTCAACTCAAATGACCGGCCATCCATCGCGACATGTGAGGACTGCTTTTGCGGCGCGCGATTTGACTTTAAGCGGGATTCCACGTGGCCGCGCAGTCAACCCATGCTGATTTGCCAAAGCTCACGCATGCCTCGTGACCGGAGGCGGTTCGCCACTTCATCGGCACCGAATTGAACCGCAGCCGGTTCAAGATCCTGGGAAGCGTTCCGAGCCGTATCCAGACTCTCGACCACTATCAAGAACCCACGACCGTTCTCGAATCCTGATGAACGCCACTGAGCCGGATTTCAACCTGAGAATCCCGCCAACCTCGGGCATTCCGCTCTGCCCAACCCTGTTCCGCTCACCTCCCCTGCCCCTCGCAACAGTTCGCAACCCTCACCCGATCCCGGGCAATTCGTAGCCAGCGCGGCGCGGACGCGAGATCAGCTTGTTGGCCTCCTCGTCTCCAACAAACACCTCCGCCTGCGGATCCCATTTCAGTTTGCGCTGCAATTTGCGGCAGATGTTCATGAGGTGACACAATGTGGTCGCCCGGTGGCCGATCTCCACATCCGCCGCCGGCTGCTTGCGGCTCCGGACGCAGTCGAAAAAGTTTTGGATATGCGGAACGGATTCTTTGGGCCCTTCGGGAGTAATGGGCGGCGCGTCTTTCTTCAGTTCGGGCAGGTCGGTGTGAAAATTGCCGCGCACGATCTCGATGCGGCCCTTGTCGCCGACAAAGATGGCGCCAAGGTCCTCGTGGCCCCGGTTCTTGCCCTCCATCTTCAGCAGCACGCCATTGGCGTAGCGCATGGTCACGCGGCAGCGCGAGCCTTGTTCTTCCGGCCAGATTTCCACCGGGCCGGTGTCGTCTGTGCCGAGGGCGCACTGGACCTGATCCAGGCCGTGGGTGCCCCAACCGCTCACCCCCCACACCTGGCCGCCGCCATCGTAGTCCTCCCATTGACTCCATTTGAACTGACGCTCCTTGTCGTAAGGATGAAGCGGGGTCTGATTGCACCAAAGATCCCAGTCGAGTCCCTTGGGCAAAGGGTCAGGCACATCCCTCTGCACGAAGGTCTTCGGACCTTCATAGTTGCAGGCAATTACCGTGTGAACCTTGCCGATGGCGCCCTCGCGCACGAGTTTGCTCGCGTAAACATTGATCGGCATCGAGCGCTGCTGCGATCCGGTGGTCAGCACCCGCTTGTAGTGGCGCACGGCTTTCACCAGCGGCCGGCCTTCGGCGATGGTGAGTGTGAGCGGTTTTTCCGCGTAAACATCGCAGCCCGCTTGCAAGGCGTGCATGCAGACCAGCACCCGCGCGTGCGTCGTCGTTTCCACGAACACCACGTCCAGCTTCGCCTTGTCCAACAGTTGCCGGTGACTCGGGTACTTGGCCCATTTATCGCCCCCGGGCATTTGCGTGGCGGCCTGGTCCATGCGCTCAAGGAAACAATCTGAAATCGCCACCACCTCGGCGCCGGGCATCGCCTCGTTCTTCAAAATCCAGCGTGCCCGGCCGCCCAGGCCGACGATGCCGACCTGAATGCGATCATTTGGTCCCGGTTGGCCGGGAGCACCCAGCACCGAGCGAGGAACGACCAACGGGAAAGCCGTGATGAAAGCCGAGGCCGCGGTGCGCCGCAGGAATTCGCGGCGGCTGGGGAGCATTTTGATTCGCTTGTTCATAAGTCTGGAGGGTCAGGGTTTGACAACTGCCGCCGGTTCCACGGGCGGAAGCATTTTGATGCGCAGGTTCCGGAACTGGACCTTCATGGGCGGGCCGGGATGCATTTGCAGGGCGATAACGCCTTCGCGCAACGCGCTGTCCTTGTTGTCGGTTACCTGGCACATGGGCGTCCCGTTAATTTCCAAACTCATCTCCGGGCCCCGGGCGATGATCCGATAGGAATTCCATTCACCCTTCTTCACCTTCTGGAGCAGTTCCTTGGAATCGCCCAGCGGCTTGATTTCCTTCTTTCCATCTCTGGCGATCACAACCTTCTCGCCGCGCATGGCAACGCCGCCGCGCTGGTGATGGAAAAGGCAGCCGGTCCATTGGTTTCCATCTTCCATGTCCGCCTGGAAACCCCACGTGTCCCAGCCCGGCAACTCCTTGCTGCGAAATTGAATGCCGGAGTTTCCCCCGATGAGGCGATACTCGCAGCGCAACTCAAAGTCTCCCGGCTTGCCCCCACGCCACATGAGGTAGTTGTGTTTGACGCACGGTTTTTCCTTCGTGCTCTCGGCCGTGATGGCCCCGTCCTCGACCCGCCACCAGCCCTCCTTACCTTCCCAGCCGGTCAGATCCCGGCCGTTGAACATGGGAACAAAACCCTCATCGTTTTCGGCCGCCGGCAGCGAAACCACGGCAGCCGCGAGCGTGATGGCCATGATGGTCAAAACCCGAATTACCCGCCGCAACGGGCGGCACTCGACGATCGGATCAAAACAGACAGGGAATTCTCTTTTCGACGCTGCACGGTTCAGAAAGGAGTGGTTTTGCCCCTGATTCATGGTGCCGAAATTACGCCTGCACCGGCGCGTGGCAAGCGAGTTCTCAAGCATGCTCACAGCGAACTCCTTGCGAAGGATGCACCGCCCCTCGATTTGATGAAGACCACGCCAGCCGGCGTCAGGAACTGGAATGAAATGTCTGCTTTCCCGCGTCGTGGCTGCCTGCTTCGCGCTAACCGCACCTGCTTTCGCCTTTAACGGACATCTGGCCACCAACGGTC
>CAYQWK010000480.1:0-4815 GCA_964420805.1 uncultured Bifidobacteriaceae bacterium
GTGCTGCTCGACGGCGTGGGCCGTGACCAGACGGATGGCCCGGAGGCACGTCGTCCGTGCAAGAACGTGACGCCTCCCAAAACAAATCAAACTCGGAGGTAACTGCCATGGTCGCCAACGCCGAATCCGCATCCGCGCCCGCTTCCCGCGTTGCGCCGCAGTTCGGGAAACCGAAATCATCTCTGCTGGCGATTTTTGACCGGCAGCGTCGTCAGTCGTTGATCTGGTTCTTCGTCGCCGTCCTGGCGTGGGTCTGGGCGGTGTGGGACCGTCATCAACTCGTCGAGCAACTGACCCGCAAGCGCGAGGTGGTCATGATCGACAGCCTCGGCACCTACTACGTGTCGCCGGTGGTGGACATTCAGGAAGCGAAAGACCTGCATGCGATGCAGACGAAGCTCGCGTGCAAGGCGCTGTTCGAACGCAACCCGGCGGGCTTGGACAATCCCGAATTGTTCAAGCAACTCTTTCTCCGCGAAGCGGCACAGACCGCACAAGCGTCGCTCAACCGGACCAAGCCCGAGTTCGAGGCCAAATCCCTCCATCAGAAAGTGGAGGTCGGCGTGCCGGAGATTCTGAGCACGCGCGACAACGCCTTCTACACGTCAGCCGACGTCCAACTGATCCGCGTCGGTTCCTATCAGGGTGCGCCGATCACGGAGGTGCTTCGCTACCGGGTGAAATTCAAGTTCCTGGTCAACCCGGACCTCACCCGCAACGGGCGGTTTCCGACCGCGGTCGCCGCGTTCCAAGTGGAGCCCATCAAAACGTGAGGACGCGCCATGTTGAAATCCCTGTCACTCTTCATCGGCCTCGCCTCGGCGCTCGCGGCGCAAACGATTCGCGAGGCCCGGCTTGATCCGAAGCAGGCGGTGGACCTGCCGGTGTCCCGCGAGGTCACCACCGTCATGTTCCCCGGTCCGATCACCGCCGTGGCGGGCGCGGACATGTTGATCGAGGGTGGTAAGCAACCGGTGGAGGTCGAGGAAGGGACGCCCCTGCGTTTCCATGTCTCACATGCGCCCGGATCAAATTTCATCCTCGTCCGCAGTCTCCAGCCCGACGCCGCCGCGAGATTGACCGCGATCTACGATGGCTCGGCCTACGTGCTCAACCTTCGCACGGTCGCGGCAGATTCAACCGCGAGCGTGATTTTCCAGCCTGCGGCGCAGGTGGCGGCGGTCCGCGCGGAGAACCCACCGGAGCCCGTGAAATTCTCGCCCCGCATCGGACTCAGCCTGCTGGACCGGGCGCGAGCCTATCCGGTGTTGGCGAAGTCGCTGCCGAAGGCAGTCGAGGGCGTCACGCTCCGGGCGCAGAATCGAAAGATCGAATTGCCCGACGTGGAGGTAACCGTGCAGGAGGTCTATCGCTTCTCCAGGGAGGACGCCGTGGTCTTCTTGCTGCGGCTGAAGAATACCACGGACCGAACCCTCGATCTTGCCCCGAGCACGTTTGCGGCCCGGGTCGCCAACGAGAAATTCGAGCAGTCCATCGCCAACGGTCCGCGCAGTCTCGCTCCTGGCGAGAGCGCCGACGCGGAGTTCGCCGTCGTCGGCATGCCGGACGGCACGCGCAACGATCTCAGCGCGGACAATGCGTTCACCATTCTGGTCAATACTTCGCGACGTGAGGCCGTCGCGACAACGGAGCCCACGGCACCGGCAGCAACGGAGGCACCGAAGTCATGAACCCGCGCAACATCGGCAATTTCTTCAAGAGCAAGTTCGGGTTGTTCATCGTGTTCGTCGTCGTGCTGTTCTCCGGTCTGGCGATTTACGGTCGACAGCAAGCGCAGGAACGCGAGGCGGCGAAGCTCGCCGCGAAGAGCACGAAGAAGGTCGAACTCGGTCAGGTGCGGGTGCCCTTGGATCAAGGCCTCGAAAGCGGGCTTCCGCAGCAAGCGCGTCCGCAGGTGGTCGCCCAGGCAGGCGAGCCCACCACCGCCGGCGGTATTGTGCCCTTCCGTCCGGCGGCACCCGTGGCCACGGGCGCGGCGGGCCAGAAACCGCACACGGCGACGCCGCCGGCGGAGCCCAAGCCGCGAAAGGTTCGCTACGCCTCATTGCTCGCTTCGTATGAAGCGCCCCCGGTTCGGCCGGAGCGCACGGTTCCGCCACCGCCAGAGAAGTTCATGCCGTTCGGCACGCTCTTGAAGTGCAAACTCGTGAACACGATCGACAGCGCGAATCTGGAGACGCCGGTCATCGCAGTGCTGCTCGAAGACGTTTGGCAGAACGGCAAGAAGGTCATTCCGGCCAACACGCTCGTGCATGGCACGGCGCGCGCGGGTCGGCTGCGCGACCGCGTGAACGCATCCGGCACCTGGCGTTTCGTCTGGCAGGATGGCCGCGAGCTGGCGTTCAACGGCGTGGCATTGGATCGCGAATACGAACACGACATTGACGGCTACGGAATCACCGATGGGTCCGGCGGCATCAAAGGCCGTCTGATGGCGACGGATGACTTGCAGGAATTGAAGGTGCTGGCGTCCGCCGCGCTCAGCGGTTTCGCGCGCGGCACGCAGGACCGGACGCAGACCGCCTTGGGGACGACCATCACCGGCTCGGTCTCCAGCGGTGTGCGTGAAGGCGTGGGCGACGTGTTCGATCTCTACGCGAGGCGCACACTGAAAGACATTGAGGAAAACGGCTACTTCGTCCGCGTGGCGGCCGGTAAGGAATTCTACGTTTACGTTCTCGAGTCGGTCGATCCGCAGAAGGCGAGCGTGGCGGGGGTGAAAACACCACCGCCCGCGCCGCCTGAACCCGTGGCACCCCGGCCAGCTCCTCAACACCCATCACAAGGATAACTATGCGAACCCTCTGGTATATTCTTCCCGCGGTTCTCCTCGCCGGTTGCGCGACAAAGCAGCCGGTCGCGATCCTACCGCCCCCGGTCGTGCCCGTGGCTGCCGTCGTTCCGACCAAAGTGGTCGAGACGCGCTACGACGTGCGCGGTTATCGCGAGGCGGCGAACCCCTCGATTCGCCATGAAGCGCACGCCGTCTATCGCCGCACCATCGTGCCGGCAAACGCCGCTGAAGACACGGGAACCGTGCCGCGCACAGACTATGCCCCGGCGAGTCATGCTCCGCTTTCCGGCGACGCCGAACTCGCGGCGGAACTCGCCACGCAAAAGGCCATCACAGGGGAGCTGCGTGCGATGCAGTCCTCGATGGCCGAAACCGAACGTCGAATGCAGGCTCAGTATGCGCAACTGGTGCGCCAGAGTGCGGAAGCGGCGAAGCTCCGCGAGCAACTCGAAGCCGAGCGCGGCCGGCTCCGTTCCGGGGTGCCGCCAGCCGCGTCGGAACCGGTGGTGGCGAACGCCACGGCCGCCACGGAAGCGAAATGGTGAGAGCGCGTCATGAGCATCGCCGCCGAACACCTCGAAAAGCTCCGGACCTTGCCGGATCGCCTGAAGGCGGTGCTCACGGGACAGGATGCGGCTATCGATTTGGTCGCCGAGCGGCTGCAACACGGTGAGCTTGGCCTCACCGTGCCCGGCCGGCCGAAAGCGAGCTTCCTGTTTCTCGGCCCGACCGGCGTCGGCAAGACGGAGCTGACGCTGCGCTTCACGGAAGACCTGCTTGGCCCGGATCGCGTCGTCCGTCTCGACATGTCGGAGTATCAGACCGCGGATCGTCTCGGGTTGTTGCTTGGGACCGCCGATGAACCGGGACGGATCGCGGAGGGATTCGATGCGTGTGCCGGAAGCGGCACGCTGCTTTTCGATGAAATCGAAAAGGCGCATCCGCGGGTCTTGGACGTCCTGCTCCAATTGCTCGATGCCGCCCGGCTGACGACGGGCCGCAACCGTGTGCTGGATTTCTCCGCGTGGTATGTGGTGCTCACGAGCAACATCGGGGCACAGCGTATCATGACGCTCCGGAAGTCGAAGTATGAGACGATGGAGCGCCTCGTGCGACAGGATGCGCAGCGGGAACTGCGGCCGGAAATCTTCGCCCGCATCACGCTGACGGTCGTGTTCAACAAACTCGACTACGAGGCGCAGTGTGCCATCGCTGCCGGTCTGGTGGAGAAGGAATGCCGGACGTTGGCAGGGCTTGGCTATCGGGTTTCCCCGGAACCATCCGTGCAAGGAATTGTCGTTAGTCGCGGGTATCACGAGCGGCTTGGGGCCAGGCCGATGCGTGATGCCGCCGAGCTTCTGGTTCGGAACGCGCTCGCTCGCGAATTACTGCGCGGGGGCGACGGCTCAGGCCGTCTGCTGCCGCATTCGGATGGAATGAAACTGCACCTGAACCCTGCCGCCTCATAGCCATGTTGCCCAAAAACGCCGCGCCACGCATCGTGGTCCTGAAGGGCGATAGACTTTACGGGGATTTGATCAGCCGACACATCAAAGACCTCTGGCGGAACGCCGACGTGCAGGTGTTTCAGCTCGGGTTCGACGCCCTCGATTCCATTCAGGCGCAGGTGCCGGATCTTTTTATCACCGGCGTGAAGATCGATGACATGGACGGCTTGGAGCACTTGGAGCCGTTCATCGAAACGGTGTTGCCGATTCTCGTGCTCACCTCGCGCAAGGAAGCCCGCACCTTCGATCTGCTGCGGAGCATCCGCTACGATGGGCTTTACGACGGACACGCGGAGGGCATGGAGAATCTGCCGACCGCGCTGCAACAGGTGATCCAACGCCGGCTTTACGTGAGCCCGACGATGCTGCCGTTTCTGAAACGCCCGAAGAACATCACCCTCGATGCGCTCACTGAAAAAGAACAGATGGTCCTATCGATCATCGGCGATGGCTCGGACGACCAACAGGCCGCGGAGCGCCTCGGTCTTTCGC
>CAYQWK010000481.1:0-4808 GCA_964420805.1 uncultured Bifidobacteriaceae bacterium
CGTCGCGGCGTGGATGAGCGCGGATACCGGCGTGGGGCCCTCCATCGCGTCGGGCAGCCAGACGTGGAGGGGGAACTGAGCGGACTTGCCGACGGCACCGCAGAAAATCAGCAACCCGGCGACATTCAGCCACGGTCCAAGGATTTCCGGGTTCTTGAGCAGTTTGGAGTGCAACGCGTCGAAGCTCGTTTCCCTGGTCAGCGCCCAGATGAGCAGGATGCCGAGGATGAAGCCGAAGTCGCCGAGGCGGTTGGTGATGAAGGCCTTTTTCGCCGCGTCCGCCGCCGAGGCCCTCTCGAACCAAAAGCCGATGAGCAGATAGCTGGAAACGCCGACGAGTTCCCAGAAAATAAACATCATCACGAAGTTGTTCGCGAGGACGATGCCGAGCATCGAGAAAGTGAACAGGCTCAGGCAGGCGAAGAAGCGCGCGAATCCCGGATCCTCGTGCATGTAGCCGTAGGAATAGACGTGGATCAACCCGCCGACGCCGGTGACGACCAGCAGCATGACCAGTGACAACGGGTCGATGTGCAGGCCGATTGAGACGTTGATCTCCTCGATGCCGGCCATGCCGACATTCAGCCACTCGAAAGGCGTGGCGACCATTTCCTTGGTGTCGGGCATGGCAAGGTATTGGACCAGCAATGCCGCGCTGGCCAGGAAGGCGACGCCGACCGCCGCGATGGAAATCTGTGCGCTGGCCTTCGCCCATCGCTGGGTGAAGAGCGCGATAACCACCGCCGAGGCCAGCGGCAGCAACAGGACGATCCACGCAAGGTCTTCTGGATAGCTGAAGTTCATCAGAGCTTCATCGATGTCAGGTCTTCCACGTGCGCCGACTGGCGCTTGCGATAAAGCGCGACAATCAGCGCGAGACCGACGGCCACTTCCGCCGCCGCCACGGTGATGATGAAGAAGACCATGATCTGGCCGTTGAGGTTGTTGTTGAACCGTGAGAAGGCGACGAGGGCAAGGTTGGCCGCGTTGAGCATGAGTTCGAGACCCATGTACATCACGAGGATGTTGCGGCGGAGGATCACGCCGAGCAACCCGAGCGAGAACAGCAGGGCGCTGACGACGAGGTAATGTTCAAGGGTGACTTGCATCACTTTAGATCCCTCTTGCTCAGGAGAATCACGCCGACCATGGCAACGAGCAGCAGGATGGAGACGATTTCAAAGGGCAGCAGGTAGTTCGTGAAGAGTTCCTTGCCGAGCGTCGCGGGCGCGCCTTCGATTTTCGGCGTCCTGCCCTCGCCCACGCCGGAGAACCAGATGGCCTTCACCAGCATGGCTGTGATGCCGCCCACGGCAACCACCCCCGCACCAATGCCGAACTTGTTGAACCGGCGGCGTTCCTCCTCCTTGAGGTCGAGCAACATGATGACGAACAGGAACAGCACCATCACCGCGCCCGCATAGACGAGGATTTGCACCGCCGCGATGAAGAAGGCGTGCAGGGTCACGAACAACCCGGCCAGCGCGCCCATGGTCAGCACGAGGAACATCGCGCTCGTCACCGGGTTGCGACTGAACGGATTGGCCACGGTCAGGAAACCGAAGGCCAGCGTCAGCGCGGCAAGGAGGTAGAAGGAAAGGTCGTGCATGGGCATCAGGTCATCGTCGCATCAAGGCTTCACCGGAAAGCTCTCCTGCTCCTCCGCTTCCTTCGCCTTCTTGTCCCACTTCTTGATCTGGTCGTTGTGAACGCCGCCGAGCGAGAGGAGCTTCTCCTTGTCGTAGATCATCTCCTGCCGCGTGAGGCCGGTGAGCGAATAGTCCTTCATCAGGAAGATCGCCTCCTCGGGGCAGACTTCCTGGCAGAAGCCGCAGAAGATGCAGCGGAGCATGTTGATCTCGAACTCCTTGGGCATCTTCTCCGCGTTCGGGCGGTCGGCGCAGGTGCCCACGTCGCCGGGCGGCGTGATGCGGATCGCCTTGGGCGGGCAAACGAATTCGCAAAGCTGGCAGGAGACGCACTTGGTGTGGGCCTCCTGGTCCTTCACCAGATAAGGCGCGCCACGATATCCGGGCGGGACGGTCCATTTCTGCTCGGGATACTCGAGGGTCACCGCCTTGCCGCGGAAGAGCGTGTTCACGAAATGCCGCGCGGTGACCTTGAGGCCGCCCAGCACGGCTGGAACGTAGAGGCGTTCAAGCCACGTCAGTTTTTTTCGCGAGACGATCATTTCTTCTCCAAAGCAACGGCGAACCAGCCCCGAACCGCCACGGTGTCCGCGGAACCGCCCATTCCTGTGATGGAAACGATGTTCCACCCGTCGGCCAGCAAAGGCTGCAAATGCTCCTCGACGAGGCCGTGTTTGTCGGCAAACGAGCCGACGAGCATCTTGCCCTTTGCGTAGGCCATGTTGTCGAGATAGATGGTCACGAGCTTTTGCATCAGCTTTTCATCCACAGCACCACTGCGGTGAGGAGAATGTTCGCCAGCGCCAGCGGAATGAAACGCTTCCAGCCGAGGCTCATGAGCTGGTCATAGCGGAAGCGCGGCAGCATCCAGCGCACCCAGATCATCAGCACCATGAGAGCGAGCATCTTGGCGATGAAGATGCCGATGTGCGCCACGCCCATGAGGACGCCCGAGGCGGGTTCATTCAATCCCGCGAACGGCAGCGTCCAGCCGCCTAGGAACAGGGTCACGATCATGGAGTTAGCGGCGATCATGGCCGCGTATTCGCCGAGGAAGAAAAGGCCGAACTTCATCGAGCTGTATTCCGTGTGATAACCGCCGACGAGCTCGGTTTCCGACTCGGGCAGGTCGAAGGGCAGACGGTTGGTTTCAGCGAACGCGGCGATGAGGAAAACCAGGAATGCCACGGGTTGTTTGAAGATCATCCAGTCGAACAGGCTGCCAGACTGGTAGCCGACCACCCGGCTCAGGTTCAGACTGCTCGTTCCGGCGAGAAACTTCTGCCACGCGTCGCTCAAGTGGCCGGGGAAACCGGGATCGCCCATCAGCATGAACAGCGGCACCACGGAAAGGCCCATCGCAATTTCATACGAGATCATCTGCGCGCTGGAACGAATGCCGCCAAGGAATGGATACTTCGAGTTGGCCGCGTAACCCGCCAGCACGAGGCCGTAGACCGCCAGCGACACGATGCCGAACGTGTAGAGGATCCCCACGTTCAGGTCCGCGATGACCATCTTCTGCGCGCCGAGCAGCGAGCCGAACGGAATCACCGCCGCCGTGAGGATGGACGGAGCCATGGCCACTGCGGGCGCAATCCAGAAGTAAGCCTTGCGCACATGGCCCGGCGTGAAGTCCTCCTTCAGGAAGAGCTTCAGACCGTCCGCAATCGGCTGGAAAATGCCGAGCCGGATCAGAAACCGGCCGAGAATGGGAATCTTCTCCACGAACGGCGGCGCGGTGCGGTTTGGACCCACGCGGTCCTGAATCCACGCCGACACCTTGCGCTCAACGAGCACCGAGTACGCGACAAACGTCATCGTCAGGGCGAAAACTCCGACGATCTTGAGCGCGCTGAAAATAAGGAAGGTGGTGTCCATCGAATCAGATTTGCACCGTCACGCCCGAGTCACCGAGCGACGCCCACGTCAATCCCGCGAAGGCCGGCACCTCCTTCGCCATCTGGTTGAACAAACCTTCAATGCTCACGAACCCGTTCTGGCCGGTGACTCTGTGAACCAGCTCGTGGAGAAACTCCCACTCGGGCCGGGCGTCGCCCTTGGGTTCGACCGCCTTCATGAACTTCTGCACGCGGCCCTTCACGTTCGTGAACGTGCCGCGCTTTTCCGCGTGGGCGCAGCCGGGCAGCAGGTAATGCGCGGCCTCGGTGGTCTTGTTAGGCAGGATGTCGCTGACGATCAGCGTGTCGAGTTTTGCCAGCAGATCGGCACCGATGCCACGCCGCGTCACGTCCTCACCGAGGACAATCAAGGTCTTGATCGTTCCCGCGCGGATGCCTTCGGCGATCTTCGGCACGTTGATGCCGGTCTCGGTGAAGGAAATCCCGACCAGCCGGGAACCGGTGGTGTTGGGGTTGCGATCCTCGTTGAGCAGCAACTTGTCACCTTCGGCCTGGCGCGGCACCGAGTCGGTGATTGCGCCCAGCTTCACCGCCAGCTTCTTGAGCAGGAACAACTCCTCATTCGTCTGCCGTGCCGAGGCGATGATGGCGACGGAGCCGGCCGGAGCCTTCCGCAACAACTCAGAAATCTCCGATAACGCCGTGGCCCAGCTTTGAACTTTAAGCTTTGAACCTTGAACTTTCGTCAGCCGCTTTTCGCTGCCGATCCACTTGTAGTTCAACCGCCCGAAATCGCACATCCACGAGGCGTTCACGGCATCGTTCTCGCGCGGCTCGTAGCGGTAGATTCGCTCCTCGCGCGACCCAATCACAATGTTGCAACCCGTGCCGCAACTGGTGCAGAGGCTCTTCGTCTCCTTGAGGAACCAGACGCGCATCTTGAACCGGAAGTCCTTTGAGGTCAGCGCGCCCACCGGGCAGATGTCCACGGTGTTGAGGGTGTAGTTGTTGTCGAAGGGCCGGCCAGGGAACGCGGAAATGGTGTTGTAGCTGCCACGATTCACGATCCCGAGGGCATCGTCGCCCGCGATGTCGCGCGTGAACCGGATGCAGCGCGTGCAAAGGACACAACGCTCCGCGTCGAGCACGATGCGCGGCCCGAGATCGACGCGCTTGGGCTTGTGAACCTTGGCTTCGACAAAGCGGCTCTGTGCCTGCCCGTAATCGACTGAGTATTCCTGCAGCTTGCACTCGCCGGCCTGGTCGCAGATCGGGCAGTCCAGCGGGTGGTTGATGA
>CAYQWK010000482.1:0-4793 GCA_964420805.1 uncultured Bifidobacteriaceae bacterium
ATGCACATACAGTGTGACCTCGCCTGTAATGAACGGCCCGCCATACGGCTCGCAGACAAACCGCAGGTTGGCGTCGGCCAGCAGCCGCGACATGGTGGCAAATAACTTGTCGCGGTAGAGGTCGGCAATGGTGCGATCAAAGTCGCTGCGGAACTTCTTGGTCTCGCTCTCGCTGCCGACCACGCGCTTGGCAAACGTGGGCAAAAACTCCTTCAACTCATACCCGCGACGCTGCGCGAACTCCTGCGGCATGAGCGGAGTCCAGGACGGTTTGCCCGCTTCGTAGCTATCCAGCAGGATGTGCTGCAAGCCGGTGCCCACCAGCGGGCCAAGGTGCTTCTTCAGTTCACCGATGACATGCTGAAGATGGAACGTGACGGCCAGCTCGCTCATCTTGTCGCACTCCAGCCCCATCGTCTCCCACTGATTCGGCTGCGTCAGCGCGCCCATCGTCGTGTGACCGAAACGGTAGATGATCCATTTGCCGGGCGGCGGAGTCCACGCGAGCCGGCCCGCCGCATCCATTTTCGCGGTCAGGTCAACGACCTTGTCCTTCGCGATGATTCCTTCCGCAGGCACCGCCAGCACGGCGATGTCGCGCCAGTAGTTGGTGCGACCGGCGATGACCGGCTTCTCCAAAACGCCAGTCTGCTTGTTGACCATCGGAAAGAGCATGTCGCCACGCGGGTCCACCTTTGGGCGCGGCAGCAGCCCATCAAACGCGGCTCCGCCCTCCACGCGAGTCTCCGACTGGAAAATCTGCTGCATCGCCAATTCCGGCGTGATCCACGGCCCGCCGGTGCTGGTGTAGCCGGGGCAATTATGCAGTCCCACGTCAATGCCCAGCCGCTTTCCCTCCGCGGCAGCATGGCGCACCATCTCCCACCAAGGATCAGTGAACGCGATCAGCCCGTCACTCGGACTGTTCTCGATGTGCGCCGCCCAAGGTGAGCAGACATCCGCCATGCCGAAGATCGTGGCCATGCCAATGCCCGACTTCTTGAACTCCTCCAAGTCGCGGGTGATGCCGGCTTTGGTGACGTTGCATCCCATCCAGTGCCACCAGACGCCTGGCTTGGCGGAGTCGGGTGGTGACTTGAAGACTGCTTCCAGATCATCCACCGACAAAGCGCCGAAGCACGCGACGTGCATGGCCAGCAATCCGCCGAGACAGAAGCACAATAGACGGTTCAAGAGGGACGGGCGTTGAGGAAGTGTGGAAGAGGGGCAGAGCGAGGGGTTCATATGTGGATCTTTCATGATTTGGTAAGAGAAAGCGTTACGGCGCCTGGAGGCGGAAAAAGCGCTGGCTGCTGGCGTCAACTGGCAGCGGAACAAGCCACTCGCCGTTGGAGAAATGCAACTCGTTCGTGGCACGAAGCCACGTCGCAGACGCGGACAGGTTCGTCGCTGTGTAAAGGCTGAACAGCCCGGCCTCAGCAGGCCACGAAAGCACGAGCGAGCCGGAGTTGCGCACAAAAGCGATCGGCGTGTTGGTGTTCACCAAAGCGGTAACGGTCAGTTCGAAGTTCATGCCCAGGTCGGAACTGGTGAGAGCGTTTTGATGGACTTCGATGGCGAGGACGTTCGTGCCTGGCACGAGCAGGGTGCGGGTCTCGGGGGCGAGGTTGAGCGGCAGCCACAACGACTCGTTGGTGCCGCCGAGTGCTGAACGCGCGGGCGTGGTGTTGGTGATCACACCGGCAGGCATGTTGGTATCGCGCCAGATTTCGGCGCCGTTCAGATACACCACCGCGCCGTCGTCGCGGACGATACGGGCGTCGAGTGACTCGACCAGGTTCGTGTCGGGCGCGTAGAAGCTGCGCCGGAAGTAGGTCGTCCATTGACGATTGCTGGCGATGACGGTGGCAGGCTGAACGCCGTTCGCATCACCAAAGCCAAGCATCGCGGGGCCGCTGGGCCAGGCGGAGTCATTGAAGTTGTTGCTCCGCCAAGCGGTGCCGAGATCATTCGTCTGGGCGAAGTGCTTCCAAGACGCGCCGGCGGGGATGACGGTCACAGGCGCGAGGACTCTCGTCGGGCCGCCGGAGACGACCAGGCACAACTGGCCGGGCGTATTCGTATCGAGGACGTAACTGAAGTTCGTGTCGGGCACCGAGCCGATGGCGAAGTTGCCTGCCGCGAGTTCGCCGCCCCAAGTGATGAGCGTGTAGCTGCCGGGACCAAATCCGCCCGCGCCGGTGAAGTGGAAGGTGCCGCCCAACACCAAGTCGCCCGCTACGGTCACGCGGTCGCTGCTGGTGCCGAGGGCAAAGGTGAGTGTGCAGGCGTCGTCGAGCGTGAGGGCGTTGCTAAGGGTGAGCGTGCCGATGGGGGCGAGCGAGGCACCGGAATCAAGCGTGACTTCCCCAGCGATGGCGCCGCTTCCGGCCAATCGTGCGCCGCTGGCGACGGTCACGCTGCCCAAGCCGGTCCCGCTGCCAATGGGGCTGTTCAGCAGCAACGTGCCGGCACTGACGAGGGTGTCGCCCAAGTAGGTGTTGTTGCCGTTGATCGTCCAAGTGCCGCTGCCGAGTTTCTCGAAATGCGTCGTGGTTCCGGTGCTTTGCTCGGCGATCGTGCCGGCGAAGGTGGCGTCCGTGTTCAGGCCGCCGACACGATAGGTAAGGCTTCGCCCGCCGGTCGCCCCACCGAGGAGCCGGGCGCTGCTCGCGCCGGAAAGTTCGCCAAACTCGACGATCGTGCCCGAGCCATCGGCGAGCGTGCCGGCGTAGTAAAGCGTCGTGTTCGTGCCCAGATTCACCGCCGCAAGCGGCAGACCTGGCCACCAGTAAGACGGCCCTATGCGGAAATCGCCGCCGCTGGGCCCGCGCAGAATGTTCAAGCGGCCCGTGAACGCGGACCAATCGCCATAGATTGTCGTGCGAACAAACTGAGCGCGGAAGTTGAGCGTCCCGCTCCCGCTGAGCGCGCTGTGGATGTCAGAACGGCCGTCTGCGTTGAATGTCCCGGTGGCTCCGGCGGGCACGATGAGGTCGGCGATAAAGCTGTCGTAGCTGTTGGCGTCGTCAAACATTGTCAGCGTGCCGCCGGTGAACGTGATGGGACCAGAGCCAGGCCCGAAAGCGTTGGCGGTGTCGTTGGCCAAAGCCAGCGTGCCGCCGTTGAGGAAGATGCCCCCGCTGAAACCGTTGCTCCCGGAGAGTGTGAGCGTACCGCTACCCTGCTTGAGCAAACTGGTCGCGCCATCCAGCGAACCGCCGCCCAGCGTGTAGGCGCGCGTCGCGTTCGACACGATGACGCTACGCGGCGCGACCGCACCGCTGATTGTAATGTTGCCATTCGTCGAGGTGTCGTCAAAACGCACGGCATCGAAGGGGAAGAACCGATCCGCCGCCGCGCCATTGACCCAATTCGCCGTGGCGCTGTCCCACGCGCTGCCGTTGGTGCCGCGCCAGACGAGCGAGGCGGCGTTTCCCGTGACGACGAGGCGCACGTAGGACGGATTGCTGCCCGCGGACGGGCGTTGCAGCGCGAAAGTCTGCCGCGAACCGACCGGCAGGTTGTGCGTGGTGCCGCTCCAGGCCGTCGAGTTGGTCGCACCATCAATGAGCGAGTAGGTGCCCGCGCCGAGGAAACCATCTGTGAGCTTGAAGACGTAATTCTGCACGCCGCTCATTGCCAGCGTGCCGCCCTGCATGGTGATCCTGTCGTTCGCGCCCGCCGGGGAACTGGATAAATCGAAGAGCAACGTGGGCGCGGGCAGCGTCAGGCCGTTGCTCACCGTGAGCGTGCCCGCGCTGCCGGAGCCGAGGCCAGGCGACAGGATCGCGCCGCTCTGCAACGCGACGCCGCCGCGCAAACTGCCGGTGCCGGAGAGCGCAGCGTTGCCAACCACCGTCACGGCGGAGCCGCTCAGGCTGCCGGTCACACGCAACTCGCCCGCGTTCACGGTCGTCGCGCCGGTGTAACTGTTCGTGCCGCTCAAGGTGAACAGGCCCGTGCCGTTCTTGTTCAGGAAGGTGGTCGCCACGCCATCCTCGATGCTGCCGGCGAAGGTCGTATCGAGATTCAGCCAGCCGAGTGAAAGGGTCTCGTTCCCCGCGTAGCCAGAGCCGCCCAACTGCGCCGTCGCCGTGCCAGAGAGCGCGCCGATGAGGAGCGTGTTGCCGCCGGAATTGTGCCGCCCTTGGAGCGTCACGTTGTCGAGTTGGACGATGGCGTTGCTCCAATTGCCGTCAAAGCTGCCGCCGTTGTATTGCAGCGTGAGCAGCGCACCCGCCACGGTGCCAGTGATGTTCAGCGTGCCGGCAAAGCCCGCGTAGTTGTTGTTCAGCCGGTCGTAATTGAACGTCGTGCCGGACACGTTCAAGTTCAGCGTGCCGCCGCCGGACGCGCCCGTGAGCGCCATGCGTTTCGAGAGGTTCACCGTGCCCGTTTCACCGGCGGGCACCACCACGTCGCCGCCCAAAACAAAGTCCGTCGTCGCGCCATAGAGCGACGTGAGCGTGCCGCCTTCCAGCGTGACTGGCCCGCTGCCCACGTTGCCGCCGGGAGCGATGACGACCGTGCCGTCGGAAATGATCGTGCCGCCGGAGTAAGTGTTCGCGTTGCTCAACGTCAGCGTGCCGGGGCCGGACTTGGCCAGCGCCATCGCGCCCGCGAGCAGGCCGGCGCTGCCGAACGTGTAGTTGCTCGCGCTCGCCACCGTGAGCGACGAGGGCGACAGCGTCCCCGCCAGTCTGACGAAGGGCACCGGCAAACCGGTGTCGTCGAACGTCACGTCGTCACCTTCGCGAAACGCCGTGCGGTTGGACGCGACGAGAAAGTTC
>CAYQWK010000483.1:0-4103 GCA_964420805.1 uncultured Bifidobacteriaceae bacterium
ATCATGTTCTTCCGCCACGCCTGCCGGCGGGACACCGGTGTGGTGTGCCCCGGTGCCGCGCCCGCGCTGCGGATTCCGCCCGCCACCCCCGCTCACGAAGAGATTCCGGGCCTCAGCATGCCGGCAGGCCAGCCACACGCAGCGGAAAACGTCGAAAATGGGGCTTTGTTCCCGCCCGCGCCGGCCTAGAGTCATCCAAAATGAACGCGATAGAAAAGCAACTCTCCGTCTCCGCGCGGAGCGTCAAAAGCAAATTCCTATCAGTCATTTTGAAACCTCCAATGCAATTATTATTGCTGACCGCCGGCGCGTCTCTGACTGTGCTGACGGCTCAGGCGGCTATCATTTTCGACACCGATTATACGGCCGCGCAAGGCTACGTGAACGGCAGCCTCAACGGTCAGCTGGGCTCCAAATGGTTGGCGTCTAGTGAACAGGTGGACGCCAGTGGCAGCGGGATGGTGAGGAATTCCGGGGTGTTTGACCGGAGCGGCTATCGGCAGGGCGCTCGTAGCGGCACCAGCACCCCTAGCGCCACGGGCAGTTTCAATCTGGGGGATGCGCTCAAGATCACCTTCGACTACCAGTTTACGCTGCCTGGCAACATCAATATCGACTGCGCCCGGGTGGGGGTGCGAGGTTCGTATGACAACTCGGGAGGGCCGACCAACGGGCTGCACTTGCTGTACAACACGTTCTCGACCAACACGGGCGGCAATCTGAAGTTCTTTCCCAGAATGGCCGATTACACTGGCTCCTCCGCCAATGCGCTGGTCCTGAACGGGACGAATTTCGGGCTGGATGCGGCCAACTTTTTTGGCAACGGGGCCAAGACCAACTCGGACCCGATGCGGATTTACTACCAGATGACGTGCCTGGGGGCCGGGGTGTGGGAGTTGAGTCTGGCGGTGTCGAACAAGGTCAGCGGCCGGAGTTGGACCTACAGTGGGCCGACCCGCTACATCACCAACTCCGTCACGGATGCGTTCTACAGCCAGCAGTTGGCCTGGAACAATAATGCGAGTTTTGTCGGCGTGTCGGACGGAGCTACTTTCGAGTATGTGCCGTGGGTGGACCCCAATGCTGCCGCAGTTCTTTTGTTGACCTCGGGCAACTACCAAAGCGCAAATGTGGGAACGGCGCTAGCCAGCCCCTTTGTGGTCACCGTCCGGGACGCAGGCGGAAACCCGTTTGCTGGAACCAATGTGACCTTTACTGTGACTGGGAAGCCCAGCGGGGCGACCGGGCAGTCGCTGAGTGTTACCAATGTCGCCACCGACGCCAGCGGCCAAGCCTCCAGCACGCTGACCTTGGGCAATCGCGCGGGCACCTACGTGGTCACGGCGGCTTGCGGGTCGTTGAGTGGCAGCCCGGTCACCTTCATGGCCATGACGACGACGACCCAGGCGGTGGTGGCGGTGGGGGCAGATTTCACTCAGCGGCGCTGCATCGGGGGCATCACCACATTGGATCGCGAAACCTGGTTTGGCACCTATTTGGAAGCCGGTTATGGGAACACCGTGGTGAACATCGGCGGCACCAACAAAACCGTGGACCAATGGATACTCAGCCTGGGAAACATGCTCCCCTCGCGCGTCACGCAGGGGTTTTCCAGCTATTGGAACGGCAGCGGCTACACTCCTTATTCCCAGGACCCGGCCCGGCCCGGCTATATCCTGCCAGTGCAATTGACCAATCATGCGGTCCCGACGGGCCGCTATGTTACCGGCAAGGCTCTTAATCCCGGGCACAAAACGATCTTAGCCGGGGAGGGCGCGCAGTGGCCGTCCTTCATGTGCTGGCCCACCAACCTCACCCACGGGGTCAACACCGTTTCCAACCTTGCGGGCTACGCCGAGGCAGTAACGATCGCTTATGCCAATTTATACAATGCCAATGGCCTGATTCCGCAATGGTATGAGGTCTGCAATGAAAGCGACATCCGGAGCAACTTTGGCTGGCATTGGGATGTGAATGCTTGGACCAACAACGCGCTGTTCCATAACGCGGTGGCGGATGCCATGGCGGTGGCTTGGCCACAGATCAAGGTGGCCGGTCCCGTGGATGCCTGGCCTTTTCGAGAAGGACCCAACGGCACTTTTGGCGACTGGCTCAAAGCGAACAAGCAGTTCATTCAGCTCAGTGGCAACCGCCTCGGGGCCTATTCGTTTCATGCCTATGAGTATGATTTTGCGGCCAGGCTGGGCTCCAATACGGTCTATGAGGCCCAATTTGGCAGCCCTAATGTGTGGTCCAAAGGCCGGCTGGAAAGTTTCGTGGATCTCTGGGAAAACGAGCACCTCCTGACCTGGGGCACCCGCAAGCCCTTTATCATGTCGGAATACGGAGTCCTGAGTTGGTCCAACACCAACTACTTCAATTACGCCAAATCCTGCAATGCCATGCTGGTGGCCATGCTGGATCGACCGGACCTGATGGACAAAATGAGCGTGTTCATTCTTTCCTACGCCCCCTGGGATCCCGACAACCGCCTTACCATGTTCACCTCCGACAATGGCGGTGCCAGCTATGACCCGACCAAGTTTATCAATTACCTGTCCTTCTGGAACGATCTGAACGGGGATTACCTTTTTAGCACCTCCTCCAGCTATCACCTTTTGAGCCGGGCGTTTCTGACGAACAACACGGCCTACGTCGTGTTGCACAACAACCACCGCTCCGGGTTGACCGTCAACGTGCAACCCAATCTCTTCGCGGGCGCCACGGTGCTCAACGCCCGCATGAAGATGATGTTCCAAAACGGCATTGACCTGGGCTATAGCGAGTATGCGAGCTTGACCTCTTTGACGAATGTCCCGGTCCCCGCAGAGGCGACCGCAATTATTTGTCTCACCCTGGGCGGTTTGGGCGCGCCTCCCGTAGTGGACGAGGATAACTACTACGGAAACCGGACCCTGGTGAACATCGGCGCGGGCGTGGATGAAACCTTCACGATCAACGTAGCCAAGCAAGCTTCCCAGTCCATCACGGGAGCCCGGCTTTACGCCTCTCTTTTCAAAACCAACGGGTTCGCTGTCAACCCGGCTGTCATCCGTGTGAATGGGCAAGGCCTGACGAACGTGCCGGATATCACCCATTCGTATGGCGTCTCCAATAGCTGGAAACAACTGACGGTGGAGGTGCCTGCTACCGCTCTCGTTCGCGGTTCCAATACTGTCTCGCTGCGTTTTCCCCAGGCCGGCGGCAAGATCACCAGTGTGCGCCTGGCCGTGGACAGCAGCATCACGCTAAATATCCAGGCGCAACAGATGCCTTCAGCGCCGGGCGGAGCAGTCCTCCAAATTCAGGTGCCGACGGTTGTCGGCCACAATTACAGTGTCTATCGCACCCCCCACCTGCAACCCGCCACCTGGAATTCCATCACCAATTTCCCGGGTACCGGCGGCACCATGCTGATCAACGACCCGATCGGTGGTAACTCTCAATTCTACCGCGTGCAAGTCAGCCCCTAAGAGCCTGTCTGAGAAATCGTGAAAGTTGAGCAATCAGGCCAGTCTGCGGAGCATGACGCGTATAATGGCGACGTAAACCCAGGCCTCGGCGCTGGCGTCGATTTGTTCGTAGTCGCGCAGCAGGCGGCGGTGTTGCATGAGCCAGGCAAACGTGCGCTCCACCACCCAACGCTGCGGCAGCACCTCAAAGCCACTGGTGTCCGCGCCGCGCTTGACCACTTCCACTTCCAACTTGGGCCGGTGTTCCCGCGCCGCGCTGGCAAAATCCTCGCCGGCATAGCCGCCGTCGACCCAGAGTTTGCGCAGCCAGGTGAACACCGGCAGGAGCACCGCCAAAAGAGCCAGGGCGCCTGCGCGCTCAGGCGTGCTGGCAGGTTGCACCGACACACCGAGCACCAGTCCCAAGGTGTCGACGAGCAGGAAGCGTTTGCGGCCTTTGGTCTTCTTGGCCGCATCGTAGCCCACTGCACCGCCGTGCGGATCGGAGCGCACCGTCTGGCTGTCGAGAATGGCCGCCGTGGGGCAGGACCGCTTGCCGTACGTGGCGCGCACCAGCGCCCGCAGGCAATTGTCAAGAGCCGACCAGGTGTGGTCACGACTCCAGGCGCGGAAGTGGTGATAGACGGTTTT
>CAYQWK010000483.1:4113-4789 GCA_964420805.1 uncultured Bifidobacteriaceae bacterium
CGGGGCTTGCGTGCCCGGTGTTGCAGGCGTGCCTGCCGGATTGGCCGGCGTTGCCGGTGTCGCGGCCGGATTGGCGGCCTGCTGCTGCGCCAGCTCGGCCTGCTGCGCGGCGCGCTGCTTTTCCATGGTGGGAATGTTGTGGGCAAGAGGCGCCACGGGCAACCGCTCTTGACGATGTAGAAGATGGCGTTGAGTACGGGCCGCAGCGGGCTGCGGGGTCGTCCGCGACGCTTGGCCTTGGGCAAAAGCGGTTGCACCAGTCTCCATTGCGGATCAGTGACGTCGGTGTCGAAGGTGGCGTTTTGCATCGCCTCGACAGCGCTGCCGCGAAAGTGGGCTGCTTCACCTCATCACCTATGTCAAGCATCCTTTTTCAGACAGGCTCTAAGAAGCAAGGCATTGTGGATTATCATATATTCAAGCTCGACCTCAACTGTTGCTGCGGTTGCAATATACATTTAAAATGAGTCGTAATTGCACTCTTGGTGTTTGCGCTTTTGGCATGTTGCTTTTTGCAAGCGCTTGTGATCGGTCTATCTATTATGGTGGAATTGTCAAAATTGGAACCAATGCAACAATTTCGGACGTGCAGTACGGTTATCGCGGAGACTCAGTTGTGTAGTATCCGTCCGCCGCAACCATCTATGCGTCGGCAGCGAGAAGGGGCAGGCTGTGC
>CAYQWK010000484.1:0-4782 GCA_964420805.1 uncultured Bifidobacteriaceae bacterium
TGGTTGTCGCGCTGCGACAACCCCGTCCGCGCAGAGCGGACGGAAAGGAGGGCGTAAGGCCATCCGTTGCGCCGCTGGACGCGACGCCACCCGTCGCAGCGCGACGGGTTCCACCACCCAGAAATACCCATCGTGCAAGAAACTGAGATGCGCCCGCCCGGAAGCCGTTCAATGCCGCTTCCGGTCCGCATGGCAGACCATGTCGATGACCACCGTGCTGGCGAGGATCAACACGTCGTCCTCGCCATCGGCCACCTCCACGCCGTAGGTGTCGTTCCAGGCGAACCAGCGTTTGGAGACCTCCGCCACCGGCCGCCCGCCGCGTTCAAAGGTGTATTCCATGTCCATGAAACTGCCCTGCGCCTCCAGGTCATCCGGGCCGGGAACATCCACCGTGAACTTGCACCGGAAGAACGTGAACAAATGCTTCTTCACCACGGCCAGCAACGCGCCGTCGCGCGTGATCTCGTAAGTCGGCCCCCACGACAGCAGCTTCTGCCGGATGAAGGCCAGCTCGTTGCCCCGCAAATCCTGGAACGAGAGCTTCTCTCCAAAACTGAAAGCGCGGCCGTCCACGAAAAACATGTCCTCCCCGGCCTCGTTCTTGATCAGGAAATCGTCGCCCCAGCAGAACAGCTTTTGCTTCATCACGTAGCGCATGGTGTGTCGTCGTTGTTTCATGGCCCGGCAGCGTTGTGAACTGCCGGGCTGCGGGCGCATTGTCAGCAGCTTCGTTTGGGAGTGTCAGGGAATTTCAACAGAACACGCCGCCAGGGTGCATCTCCGTTTTCAGCAACCACTCGACGCTGAATCCCAATGGGATTCTGTCACCAAGCCCAGGGTTGCGAGGAACGAGCTACCCTGAGTGGGAATCGTACGGAAGATCGCAACCCCAACGGGGTTGTGGCGGGCGTCCGGGCCGCAGGTTTCGAACGTGGATTGATCAACTCAGCGCAATGCGGCAGTGTCGCCACCAGCCAGGCACATGCAACTACACCGAACAGTCCGACCGTCGCGAGGCCTCCGGGCGCTGACTCTGACCGACCTGCTCGTGGTGGTGGCAGTGACGGCGGTGTTGTTCGTGTTGCTGTTCCATTTCCTGGCCGGGTCGCACGTGAGGGCAAGCCATTCCTCATGCCTCAACCACCTCAAACAACTCGGTCTGGCCTGCCGAATCTTCTCAATCGACCACGACGGCAAGTTTCCGTGGGCCACACCTGATGCGCTCGGCGGTTCCTCCAACAGGACGTTTCACCCAAATGTCTTCCGCCATTTCCTGGTCATGTCAAACGAGTTGAGCACCCCAAAAATCCTGCGCTGCCATCAGGATTCCAGACGATTCGTTCAGACCAACTGGGCCAGTCTGGGCAATGGAAACATCAGCTACTTCCTGTGCATTGATGCAAACGATGACGACGGACAATCAGTCCTCTCGGGCGACCGCAACCTGACCGGCGGCACCTTGAGCAACGGCTTCTTGCGCACGATCAACTCCAACTCCGTCCTTGGCTGGACCGCGGCCATTCATGTGAATGCCGGAAACGTCGGCATGGCGGATGGCAGCGCGCAGCAAGTGACTTCGACAAATCTAACCACGCAGTTCTTCTCGGGCACCCAAGCAGTCATCCGTCTCGTCATTCCTTGAAGGCCAGAAAGTCCGCCTTCCGGGTGGGACGTCCGACCCGGCCATTGCCACCGGCAACCTGCCGGCAGCGTGAAGCCCGAGAACCAGCGGACACCCTCCCATGTGCCCGGCTCCTTGGACTGCGGCGGCAGAGCGCAGCGGCGACGCCGCTTTCGCCCGCACCGCGCGCAATCGAATCTGCCGCGCGCTTGGCCCCTCCCAAAGCGGCGTGGCGCTTCGCTTCCCGCCGCACTCCAAAACGGTCCCGCGCGTCACCTGTCGGGCCAGTGGCCCGTTCCACCCGGACGAGGAGAGCGCTGTGTGAATCATCTCCGCCTTCGCCGTATCGCGAGATTTCCCCGGCCCCATTCTTGCCTCGTGCCCGCGCGACGGCAAACCGCGTTCGCGTCCATTCGCGTTCTCGATGTTCTTTGTGGCCAACTTTGGAGTTGGAACTCACACTCCGCCTCATGCCGACCAAGCTCATGGGCCGGACTCAGAACGCGTTTCGCCTCGCAGCACAACGAAGCAATCGACACTTGGCGATCCTTCTCTGCGCTTCGACTATTCTCATCTTGCCCGGCCTTGTCGGGTGCTTCCAATCTCCCCCTCCCCACCCGCGCATTGCCGGCACCTACACGGCGACCAACTCGGATTCGCTGGTTCTGTCCTTGCAGCGCGGTCTCCTGTCCGTTGACCAGGTCCGGATTGTCGGCGGGGGCGGGCGGAAGGTCCGGATTGGCTACGCGTGGCCGGAGGACAAAGCTCCAAACCAGTTGGTGATTCGCGGCCCGGATGCGTCTCCGTTCCTCGGAACGAGACTGATATTCGACACCAACTACAACACGATCACGGTTGAATGGAGGGATCCCCGTCCTCATGCCGAAGTTCGACCGCGCGTCTTCCGACGGGCGCTTGAGCGTCAGCCGTGAGCCGGTTCCGCCCTCCGCAAAACCGGCTTGCCGCCACTGCGCGCGGACGACATTTTTCACGGCGTGATTCCCCGTTTGACCAGTGTGGTCGCGTTCATGGCCTGTGCCGTGTCCTTGCTCGCCGCGAGTGACGACGCCGGGCGCGCGTTGTTTGAGTCGGGCGTCGCGCCGGTGCTGCGCGAGCACTGTCACAAATGCCACAGCCACGGGGCCTCGAAGATCAAGGGCGGTTTGGTGGTGGATTCCCGTGACGCATTGCTCGCGGGCGGCGACAGCGGTCCCGCCATTGTTCCCGGTGAACCGGACAAGAGCCTTCTTCTGCAAGCCGTGCGCGGCACGAATCCGGATTTGCAAATGCCTCCGGAGAAGAACGGCGCGCGCGGATTGAACGCGGAGGAGATCGCCGCGCTCGCGGACTGGATCAAACTGGGCGCGCCATGGCCCGGCGAAAAGAAGTCCGCCCAAGTCAGCGTGCCGAAACGTGCTCGCGGCAAGATCACTGACGAGGATCGGAAATGGTGGGCGTTCTTGCCGCTGCGCGCGGAGGAACCGCCGGGGGCGGGGGTAATCAGTAATTCAGTAATCAGTAAAACAGTGAACAGTGGGATCGCTGGACCGGCCAGACCCGCCGCGACTGATTCACCGAATACTGTTTCACTGATTACTGATCACTGGCTTCAGAACCCCATCGACCGGTTCCTGCTCGCGAAGCACCTTGAGAACAACCTCACGCCCGCGCCGCCCGCGGATCGCGGGACGTTGATCCGGCGCGTGACGTTCGATCTCACGGGGCTGCCACCCACGCCGGCGGAGGTGGCGGCGTTCGTGGCCGATTCGTCGCCGGATGCTTACGGGAAACTCGTGGATCGACTGCTGGCCTCGCCGCGCCATGGCGAGCGGGCGGCGCGGCATTGGCTCGACCTGGTGCGCTACGCAGAGAGCGACGGGTTTCGCGTGGACGACTTTCGGCCGAACGCCTGGCGCTACCGCGATTACGTCATCCGCGCCTTCAACAATGACAAGCCCTACGACCGCTTCGTGCAGGAGCAGATTGCGGGCGACGAGTTGTGGCCGGACGATCCCGACGCGCGCATCGCCACGGGCTACCTGACGTTGTGGGTGTACGAATACAACAACCGCGACGTGGTCGGGCAATGGGCGAACATCCTTAACGACATCACCGACACGACGAGCGACGTGTTTCTCGGCATGGGCGTGCAATGCGCACGCTGCCACGACCACAAGTTCGACCCGATTCTGCAGAAGGATTACTACCGCTTGCAGGCGTTCTTCGCCGCGTTGTCGCCGCACGAGGAATCCACGGTGGCCAGCGCGGGCGAACGCGCAGCCTACGAGCAGGAGTTGGCGGCGTGGGAAAAGAGGCACGCCGGTTTGCTGGAGAAGCTGGCGAAGCTGGAGCAACCCTTCCGCGAGAAGGCGCAGGCCGACGCCATCGCGAAATTCCCGCCGGAGACGAAGGCGTTGATCGCCAAATCCGCCGCCGAGCGCACGCCGCGCGAGCAGCAATACGTCGATCTCGCCTGGCGGCAGGTCATCTACGAGTGGAGCTACAAACGCTTTCCCGCACGCGTGAAGGAACCCGCCAAGACCGAGCGCAACAAACTGCTCGCGCAACTCCGCGCCGCCGAGACGAACAAGCCGTCGCCTCTCGCCCTCGCCCCGCAAGCCACCGATATCGGCGCGGTCGCACCGGCGACGTTCGTGCCGAAGAAGGACAAGCTCGGCGAAATCGCGCCCGGCTTCCTGAGCGTGCTCGACGAGGCGCCGGCGCAAATCGAGGCCGGCTTCAAGAACTCAACCGGCCGCCGCGCCACGCTCGCGAAGTGGCTCACCCGGCCGGACAATCCGCTGGCCACACGGGTCATTGTGAACCGCGTCTGGCAGGATCACTTCGGCCGCGGCCTCGCACCAATGACGAGCGACTTCGGCCGGCTGGGCGAGGAGCCGTCGCATCCCGAACTGCTCGACTGGCTGGCGCGCCGCTTCGTGGCGGACGGATGGAGCTTCAAGAAGTTGCACCGGCTGATTGTGACGAGCGCGGCGTACAGGCAGCGTTCAAATGCGGAACTCGGAATGCGGAATGCGGAATCAACCAGCGCTTCGAGTGGCGAGACCATTCCGCATTCCGCACTCCGCGCTCCGCACTCGATTGATCCTGAGAACAAATGGCTCGCCCGCTTCCCCACGCGCCGGCTCGACGCCGAG
>CAYQWK010000485.1:0-4746 GCA_964420805.1 uncultured Bifidobacteriaceae bacterium
TCCTTTTCACCGCGCGCCAACGTGGCGACCTCCGCGACCTGCTTCGCACTGAGCTTTCGCGCGTCGCCCAGCAATCGGACCGTCCACGCCCGCATGGGCGGGAACGGGTGTTCGAGCAGCGTCGCCGCCGTCGCGTCGTCGAACCCGCCGCTCGCATTCAATGCCCACAACGATTGCATGGCCAGTGGGCCGTTGTTGGTTTGCCGGGCCTGCTGGCGCAACCGCGGAATCACTGATTCATCACGCCGCTCGGCGAGAAGCTGCCGGGCCGTGCGCTGGAACCAGCCGTTGCGGTTGTTGAGATGGTTGACGAGTTCGTCGCTGGAGAGCCTGGCGAGATCGAACGTCGCCGGCTTGCTCCGTTTCCCCGCCGCCGCGGCGATGCTGTAAATCCGGCCCGTGTCCTTCTCCCAGTTGTCCACCGGATCTACGTGCGACGCCCGCGCATCGCACCAGTCGGAGACGTACACCGCGCCGTCCGGGCCGGTTGCGCAATCGACTGGACGGAACGTGTTGTCCTCCGTCTCGATGAACGTGCCGCCGTATTTGCCGCGATACGTCGAGCCGTTGTGTTCCAGCACATGCCAGTCAATGGTGCGCCGGAGAAGGTTTGCGGCAACGTACACTCCGTGAAAATTCTCCGGGAACGCGCCGCCGTCGTAGCTCACACCGCCGCAAATGACCCGGCCGCCCTTCCAGCCCGTGTAGGGAATGTGGTCGAGAAAACCGTAAGTGTGGGGGTTGTGCAGCGGTCCGTGCTTGGCGAACCCCTTGACGTAATAGCCGCCCTGGACTTGGTGCAGCGCGATTTGCTCGCCGAAGTTCGTGCCCGCCAGCACCTCGCCGTCCTCGTCGAAGTCGAGGCCCCAGGTGTTTCCGCCGCCCTCGGCAAACAGCTCGAACTCGCGGGTGCGCGGGTTGAATCGCCAGATGCCTTGCTGGAACCCGACGCCATGAATGTCCGCCGTGACCGTGCTTCCTTGCGCGCCGTAGAGCCAGCCGTCTGGCCCCCAGGTCAGCGAGTTTGCCAGGGCGTGCGCGTCTTCGAGGCCGAAGCCCGCAAGCAGCACCTCGGGCGGGCCGTCTGGAACATCGTCGCGGTTCTTGTCCGCGTAGAAAAGCAGGTAAGGCGGTTGCGCCACAAACACGCCGCCGTGCCCGAGCGCGAGGCCAGAAGCCAGATTCAAGTCGTTCAGAAAGTCCTTGAACCGGTCCATCACGCCGTCGCCGTCGGTGTCCTCGCAAATGGTGATGCGGTCCTTTCCCTTTGGCCCGCGCGGCGGCGGTTCGGGCACGCGGTCGTATTTGGTGCGGAGATACTGATCCACGCTCACCGCTTTGAGGCCGGCGGGGTTGGGATATTGAAGATACTGAATGACCCACATTCGCCCGCGCGCGTCGAAGCTGACCGAGAGTGGTTGGCGGATTTGCGGTTCGTGTGCCACCAGCGAGACCTCGAAACCGGCGGCCACGCGCATTTGCTTCAGCGCCTCGGCGGGAGGTGGCGCGCCGTGGAGCGACAACATCAGGGCCGGGACTGTGAACAGCGGAAGTGCCAGCAGTTTCATGCGTGGTGGTTCATTTGATCAGCCGCAGACTGAGCGGGTAGTGGAACGCCTGGCCGTCGTTGGCTTTCACACCCGCGATGATTCCGAGGATGATTGACCCCAGATGAATGACTGCCAGCACCGGAATCAGCAGGAAACCCACGCAGAAGAACGACAGGAGGAACGCCGCCAAACCACCTGCGACGAGATAGATCAGAGCCGAGAGTTGAAAGTTCGTCGCCTCGCGCCCGGGGGCGTCGATCGCGGGAAGCTCCGACTTCTTCATCTGCCAGATGATCAACGGGCCGAGCACGGAGCCGAATGGCACGACGAATCCGGCCAATGCTGACATGTGGCACCACATCGCCCAGGTGCGGACTTGGGAATCGGTGGGCGGGGCAGGGGAAGGCGCCGGGGCGCCGGACGAAGGCGTGATGGTCGGTTCCATGGAGTTGAATCAAAACGCCGGGCGTTCGGTGCGGCAAGCAGGATGTCGGATCAACTCGGGAAGGAATTCTCAAAACAGAATTTCGCCGCCTTGAGCTCCGGAACCGGAACGGCGCGCTGGCGAGTTCTGGTGCGGATTTTCAGCCTGCGCCACGTTCGCTTTGGCATTTGGATTCAACCTCTCGTTGCTTGAACTGCGAATCGGTTTCGCTACGCTGCGCGGGCGCAGTTGGGTTTCCAATGGCATTCGCTGCGCGCCAGGCCTTTCACAACCATGATCTCGATAATCGGATATTATTTGCTCAGGGCGGTCCTCGTCGTAGCCGCGTTGTCGTTCATTCCGGTCAACTCCTTGTGCGCTGCTGCTCCGCCGTTAGTCCGCCGGGCGAACACCTCGCTAAAGATGCCGCCGCGTCCACCCACGTACGGCTACGACCTTGTGAACGCCTTCTCCGGCGTCTCGTTCACTGCGCCGATGGCGATCGCCGCGCCACCTGGCGAGACGAACCGCCTCTTCATCGTTGAGCGCGCCGGCCGCGTGGCGGTGATCACCAACCTCGCTGCTCCCAGCCGTCGCGTGTTCCTCGACATTTCCAGCAAGATCAACACGGACCGCGACGGCGGATTGCAGGCCATGGTTTTTCATCCCGGCTTTGCCACCAACGGGTATTTCTATCTTTTCTACACGGGCTCCGACACCACGCCCACGCCTGGCGGGACGAACACGTTTCACGACATTCTTTCCCGCTTCACCGCGTGGCCTCCAGATACCAACACCGCCAACGCCTCAACCGAGTGGAAGATGCTTCGTCAGAAGGACCGTGAGAGCGATCACAACGGCTGCGACATGCACTTCGGCGCGGACGGCTATCTCTACGTTTCGCTCGGCGACGAAGGCTCGCCTGGCGCGGTGGGTTACGATTACTACACGAACTCCCAATACATCGACCGCAGCTTTTTCTCCGCGATCATGCGTATCGACGTGGACATGCTGCCGGGAAGTCTTGTGCCAAATCCACACCCGGCCGTGGTCACGAACACCTACCGCGTGCCGGCGGACAACCCCTGGGTCGGGGCGACGAATTTCAATGGCTTGCCCGTTGATCCTGCGAAGGTGCGCACTGAGTTTTGGGCCGTGGGGCTGAGGAATCCTTTCCGCTTCTCCTTCGATGAGGCGACGGGGTTGCTCTACTGCGGCGACGTGGGGCAGAAGCACTACGAGGAAATCAACGTCATTACCAAGGGCGGGAACTACGGCTGGATCTGGCGCGAAGGCGCGCATCCCACCACGTTGCTGGACGGCAGCCCCATTGCCCGCCCCGTTCCGCCAGGCTTCACCAACTACATCGATCCGGTCCGCGAGATTGTCTATGGCACCGGCACGTCGAAGGGGCAGTGCGTGATTGGCGGCGTGGTCTATCGCGGCACGAAGATGTCGCAGCTCCTCGGATACTACGTTTTCGGCGACTACAAGAATGGCAACGTCTGGGCCTTCAAATACGACGGCACCAACGTCACCAGCTTCACCAACCTCACCAGCCTTGGCACAAGCACGTTGGTTGATTTCGGGACCGATCCGCGCAATGGCGACGTGCTGGTGGCCGATGTCTCCGGCAACACCATCTGGCGGCTGGTTTACGACACCAACGTCGTAAGTGGCGCTGCGCTGCCGGCCACGCTGTTCGCCACCGGCGCCTTCACCAACACCGCCACGCTTACGCCGCATTCCGGTGTCGTTCCCTACGACATCAACGTCCCCTTCTGGTCTGACAACGCCATCAAGTCGCGGTGGTTTTCCATTCCCAACACCAACCTCGACATGACGTTCAACCCCACAAACTTCTGGCTCTTCCCGACGGGCACGGTGTGGATCAAGCACTTTGATCTCGAACTGACCAACGGCGTTCCTTCATCCGCCAAACGAGTGGAGACCCGTCTCACCGTCAAGAACGCCGAGGGAGTCTACGGGGTCTCCTATCGTTGGGGCACCCAGACTACCAACGCGACGCTCGTGGCTGAGGAGGGGATGGACGAAACCTTCGTCATCCGCAACCAGGCTGGCGGCATTCTTTACACGCAGGCCTGGCGCTATCCATCGCGGCTGGAATGCCTGCAATGCCACACTCCAGGCGTTTCACACGCGCCCGGATTCAACACACCACAACTCAACAAGGACCGCGACTATGCCGGCAGCGTTACAAATCAGATCCATGCTCTCGCTGACGCCGGCTATTTCAGCAACGCGGTCGTCATTACCGCCGAAACTCCCGCGCTGGCGCACGCTACGAACTCGGCCGCATCCCTCGAATTCCGCGTTCGTTCCTACTTCGCCGCCAATTGTGTGTCATGCCACCTGCCTGGCGGTTTGCCCGAGCAGGTCGCGCAATGGGACGCCCGCATCACCACCCCGCTGGCCGCAGCCGGCGTGGTCAACGGCGCGTTGATCGATGATTTTGGGAACACTAACGCGCGCGTGGTGAAGCTCGGTTCACTTACCAACTCCGTGCTCTATCTGCGGGTTGCCAGCCTGGGTGCCGCGCACATGCCGCCGCTGGCGACCGGAATCGTCAACACCCAGGCCGTGAGCCTGCTCGCCGAGTGGATCAACACCATTCCGTCCGTACGCGTCTCGGAGATGCGTTCGCTGCCCGACGGTTCGTTTCAATTCACCCTCACCGGCCTCTCCGGCTGGACGGGCCTCGTCGAGGCCGCCACCAACCTGAACTCGCCCGATTGGCTGCCCCTGGGCACG
>CAYQWK010000486.1:0-4736 GCA_964420805.1 uncultured Bifidobacteriaceae bacterium
CGGTCGTTGAAACCGCGGCGTGTCGCCAGCAAAAGTCTGGCGCAACTCACGATCGAGTTCCGGGTCGCTCGTTTTCCAAACTTTGTTGCCGGGTTGGACGCGGGCGAAATTCACCGCGTCGCGCCCAAAGGCCAGCGCGACCTCATTCCGCGCTCCGCGCTCCGCGTTCCGCATTTCGTAAACACGTCCACCTTCCTCGCCGTCCTCGGGCCGGCCGGCGTCGAATACCACGCCATCGCCAAGTTTGAGCGGACCTTCGAGGTTTAGGAACACGCGATCCCGCCCGACGCGCGTGACCTCGCCGAGATAGACGCCGCGCTTCTTGCCGAAGCGGGCGTGGACAAGTTGCTGGTTATCAATCCCGCGAAGCCAGCCGGTGTGCAGGCCGCGTGAAAAGGCCATCTCCAGCGCGTATTGGTCGCGGGGCGGGGTGTCGGTTTGGGCGGCGTTCGTCGGAACGGGCTGCGTGGGTCGTGAATTTTGAAAGGCGCGATCCAGCGCGGCGCGGTAGATGCGGGTCACGTTTGCGACATATTCCGGGGTCTTGAGTCGGCCCTCGATCTTCAGCGAGCAGACGCCGGCGCGGATCAGGTCGGGCAGTGCGTCGAGGCCGGAAAGGTCCTGCGGGCTGAGGAGATATTTGCGGTCTCCGAGAGGAACGGGATGGCCGTCGGCGATCAATTCATAGGGCATCCGGCAGGCTTGCGCACATTCGCCGCGATTGGCGGAGCGTCCGCCGAGGGATTCGCTGGTCAGGCATTGCCCGGAATACGCGACGCACAACGCGCCATGGACGAAGACCTCCAGCGGGAAGGTCGATTGCTGGGCGGTCGCCGACGAATCGCCGCCGCCGGCCCGCGCGAGTTCGGCATGGATGGCGGCGATGTCGTGGATTGTGTTTTCGCGCGCGAGCACCACGAGGTTGCAGCCCAGTTCCCGTGCGAACTCGACCCCGGCCGCGCTGGTAATGGTCATTTGCGTCGAGGCGTGGATTGGGAAATCCGGCGACGCCTGGCGGATGAGTCGCGCGATTCCCACGTCCTGAACAATGGCGGCATCGACACCCGCTGCGATGATCGTGCGAAGGTATTGCTCTGCCGCGGCCAGTTCGTTGGTGAAAACGAGCGTGTTGAAAGTGACGTATCCCTTAACGCCGCGCCGGTGCAGAAACTCCATCAGGCGCGGCAGGTCGGCCTCGGTGAAATTGTTCGCGCGCATCCGGGCGTTGAAGCGGTCGAGGCCAAAGTAAATTGCGTCGGCGCCATTCTCGACGGCGGCCTGCGCGCATTCCCAGTCGCCGGCGGGCGCGAGCAATTCCGGGCAGACGGGAACGGCCGCCGTTTTGGCGGTGGAAGTCGAGGCGTCCGGGTGGCTTGTTGTCACTTGAGCGGCGATTGAACCACAAAGAAGGCAGCGGACAAACAACGGAATGCTTGGAGGTTGGACGACGGTCGCGTAGGCTGCACGCGCTATGACAGAACCCTTGCCCCGGCCGGAAGTAATCCTCACGCATGAGAGCGACCTGGACGGACTTGTTTCCGGCGTCCTGCTGCAACGGCTTGCCCGCAAGTTGTTCAACGTGGACGTGCCTTTGCAGGCCTACCATTACCAGGCATGGAAGCAGCGCGAGTTGCGCGAGCGCTCGGCGTGGGTCGCGGATTTCGCCTTCGAGACGCGTCTGGATAAGGCTAACTGGGTGGTCATCGACCATCATCCGACCGAGGCCGTGCCGACCCAGGCAAAGTTGATTCATGATCTGAGCAAATCCGCCGGGTCTCTCTGCCATGAACTATTTCGCGCACAGGGTTGCGCCGGTTCGCCCGCGCTCGACCGCCTGGTGCATCTGAACAACATCGCAGATTTGTTTCTCCAGGACGACGTGGACTTCGTGCTGGCAAGCGACTACGCAAACCTCGTGAAGGTCTATAATTTCTGGAACTTGCACACGCTCATCGACGGCGACATTGAGCGGTTGGTGGATCATCCGTTGCTCGAAGTCATGGCCGTGAAACGGCGCGTCGAAGACCCGCTGGGCGTCGAGTGGAGCCGGCGAAATGTGATCGAGTTGTGCCCGACCGTGGGCCTGGTGGAGACCGTGGTGGGAAACACCAACCTCGTTGTTCACGCGTTGTTGGAGTCTGGCGCGGTGCGGTATCCGGTGCTGCTGACCCTTTTCAAGAAGGCAAACAACCAGATCATTGCCAGCCTGCGCAGTCGCAACGGCGAGGCCCTGAAGGTGGCCACGCGGTTGCAAGGAGGCGGGCACCCCAACGCCAGCGGTGCGGTGTTGCCACGTTCCGTTCGCAACATTCCTGACGCCATCGAGTACATGAAGGATGCGCTGAATCCGGGCACCGGCCAGTCACAGCATGCTTTCAATTCGCTGGAGAGCGCCTTTGCCAGTTTGGAATTGAAGCGGTAGCGACGGCAATCCGGATGACGGCGGAAGGCTGCTTTCTTCGCCAACGCCGCCACGTGAATCCTCCGCGTCAACATGTGGCTGGCTTTGTAGCCAGCCGTTCCTGTTCGCTGGCCCTTTTCCCGCTTAACAGAAATCTCGTCAGGATGGGCCTCCGCCTTCGGAAGGCGGAGCGGTAGGGGCGTCCGAAGCGTGCGGTTCCGGTTCCAGAGGACGAGACGGACTTGGCCCAGGGTTGTGCTCGCGCGGTTCCGGACGCTGGTCCCGCCGGTCGCGCTGGTGCCGGCCCGGTGAAGGTGCGAAATGCCTTTGACCGCGTCCGCTGTCGCCGCGCGGTGGTTCTCCACGTCCTCCAGAATCACGGCGTTCCATATTCTTAAGTGAACGTCGCAGGGATTCGATCTCGCGCTCGTCGGCGTTCTTCTGGATTTCGGCGAGTTCCAGCACCTCGAGCACTTCCTCCATCTCATCAAGCACCTGTTTCAGGTCTCGGATGATGCGGTTCACGTCTTCGATGGCGTCGGTGACTGCCTTGGGTTCGGCGGGGCGAAAATCTTCGCGCGGTGCGCGTGGGATGACTGCGCGCGGAGCAGTGCGGATCGGTTCGCGATTCGCAGGCGCAGGAGGCGGTTCCTGGGGCACGGGTTCGGCTTCAGCTTCGACTGGAGGTTCGTCGGCCGGCGCGGCCTCGAATTCGCGGCGAGCTTCCTCTGCAGGCGATAAATCGCGTGGTTCTTCGTCGGAACCACGATCCGTCTCCGGCATTTCTTCGTGGCGGGTCTCCTCCGGCGCGGATTCATGAGCGGATTCGGTCGGTTGGTTCTCGTCGCGCTCGTCATGGTAGTCGGTTGGCGCGGTCTCGTCCTGCGGGACTGGCTCGGCGGGCGACGCCGGGCCGGGGCCGCGGCGGCGGCCGCGTCCACCGCGACGGCCGCGGCGGCGGCCAGGACGGCGGCCCGAGGGGCCGCCCGTTGAAGGGGGATTGTTCGATGTTTCGTCCGGCATTTGATGGCGAGGAAGTTGCCCGCAGTCGGCGCAAAAGCAACGGAAAATTCCGCCGCCGCGCGGTGTGTGAATTACAACGGGCGGTGATGGATTTGCGCGTGCGCCGCAGCGATGAAGCCCTTGAAGAGGGGATGCGGCTGGTGCGGTTTGCTTTGAAACTCGGGATGGAACTGCGAGGCCACGAAGAAGGGATGGTCTGTGATCTCAACAATCTCAACAAGCCGCCCGTCCGGCGTGGTGCCGCTGATGACGAAGCCGGCCTTCTCGAACTGATCGCGGTACTTGTTGTTGAACTCGTAGCGGTGGCGGTGCCGCTCGTGGATCACGAACGCGCCGTAAAGTTTGGCCGCGCGGGAATCGTGCTTGAGTTGGCAGGCTTGCAAGCCGAGCCGCATCGTGCCGCCCTTCTTGGTCACGTTCTTCTGCTCCTCCTGAAGCGAGATGACCGGATGCGGTGACTTGGGGTCGAACTCGGTCGAATGCGCGCGTTCGAGTTTCAGCACGTTGCGCGCGAACTCGATGGTGGCGATCTGCATTCCGAGGCAAAGGCCAAGGTAAGGCACCTTGTTTTCCCGCGCGTATTTCGCCGCGAGAATCTTCCCCTCAATGCCGCGCTCGCCGAAGCCGCCGGGCACGAGTATTCCTCCCAGGCCGCGCAGAATCCGGTCCGCACCCTGCCGTTCGATGTCTTCCGCATCGACCTTCACGATCTCAACGCCACAGTCGTTGGCGATTCCGCCGGGGATGGTAGCCTCATAGACGGATTTGTAGGCGTCCTGAAGCTCGATGTATTTGCCGACCACGCCGATGCGCGTGCGATGCGCCGGGGCGATCAGCTTGCGGACGATTTCCTGCCAGTGCGACATGCTGGCCGGCGGCGTGTCGAGGCGGAGAAGGCGGCAGACCAGCTCGTCCATGCGCTCGCGCTGAAGCATGAGCGGCACCTCGTAGATCGAATGGTCCACGTCCTTCTCCTCGATTACGCCCTCGTAGGGAACGTTGCAGAACATCGACATCTTCTGGCGCAGTTCCTTGTCCAGCGGCTTCTCGCAACGGCAGACGAGAATCTGCGGGGCGATACCAATCTCGCGCAGCTTGGCTACGGACTGCTGGGTGGGCTTGGTCTTGAGTTCGCCGGCAGCCTTGATGAACGGCACGTAGGTGACGTGGAGGAAAATCGCGTTGTGTGGCCCGACATCCAGGGCGAACTCGCGGATGGCCTCAAGGAATGGCAATCCTTCGATGTCGCCGGTCGTTCCGCCGATCTCGGTGATGATGAAAATGACATTGCGGATCACAAACCAGGGCGGGT
>CAYQWK010000487.1:0-3892 GCA_964420805.1 uncultured Bifidobacteriaceae bacterium
GAGGTCCACTGCCGAGCCACTGTCGTTGTATAGTTCAATGAACGACTCACGCGCCGGGTTCCAGGCCGGGTTGTAATGAAACTCGTTAATCACCACCGGACTGGCCGCGGCCGAGACCGACAACGCCACATCCTGCGTGAAACTCTGGCTGGTGCTGTCCGTGGTGAAGAGGCGCAGCGCGAAGGTCGCGCCCACGCCGCCAGCAAACGAAGGGCCGGTCAAAAGGGAACTGCCGGTGATGGTGAACTGCCCGTTGTTCAACGCGCCGGGCACGAGGCCGAACGTGTGGGTGTCGCCGTAAAGGATGTTCACATCCACTGCCTGGAGCACCGCGATGAACACGCCGGGCCCGGCGGCGGCGGGAATGTTGGTCGAACTCAATGTGATTCCGGTTGGCGGCAAAGGCGGAGGAATCACGTTCAAACTCACCGTGCCGGGCGCGGAGTCGAACATGCCGTCGTTGACCTTGAAGGTGAATGTATCGAGGCCGCCGAAGTTCGTGGCTGGAAAATAGGTGACGTTGGGCGGCGTTCCACTGAGGACGCCGTGCGCGGGGTTGGCGACGATCGAATAGGCGAGATTGCTCCCTTGAGGGTCCGTGCCGCGCAGCGTGATGGCCACCGGCGTGTTGTAGGCCGTGTTGGTCGCGAAGTTGTGCGCCACCGGCACGCCAGGATCGACCGTCAACGTGGTCTGGACTGTGCGCACGCCGTTCACGTTGGTAGCCGTCAACGTGTAGGTCGTGGTGTTGGTGGGCGCGACGACGGTGCTGTTGCTCGGCGACACCGCGCCGACGCCCTGATCGATGACCACGGACAGGGAATTCGACACCGCCCAAGACAAGGTCGCGGACTGCCCGAGCAGGATCGAGGTCGGACTGACCGCGAAGTTGAAGACCCGCGGGCCGGCCGGTGCCACGGGCGCGTTCATTCCCGAAGTGACCACGGCGTTGCCGACGGCCGTGCCGGGGTTGTCGTTCCCGGCGCGGTCGTTGAGGTTGCCCTCGAAATTCCAGTAGGCCACCAGGCCGGGTTCGTCACCGAGCAATTCCTGCTGAAAGGTCGCGGCGATTTCCGCCGCGCTGCGGGCAACGCTCCACACGCGGATTTCATCCATGTAACCGTGGAAGAACTCGCCGCCGGGCCGCGCGCCGATGCGGTGATTGGCGGCGACCACATTCACGCCGGCCGCGGAACGCGGATTGCCCAACGGAACACCGTTCCAATACCAGCGCGTCTGCGCGCCGTTCCAGGTGATGGCGAAATGATGCCAGCCGTTCGAGACCGGGCCGGTGGTGTCAGGCAGGATGTCCTGCGTCATGTTCTCGTCGTGGTCGTTCGCCCAGAAGAAATGCCGCACGCCGGTCGAGCCGCGCAGGCGGAAACCATTGGCGGCATTGGCGCTCTCGGTGCCCCAGAAGGTCATCTGCCCGCCGTTCGCGCCGCCGGTGGGAATGGAGATGGGATTGATCCACACCTCGATGGTGAAGGCGTTGCTTCCACTGGGAATGCCGGTGGCGGGAAAGGTCACGTAATCGCCGTTGCCGTCGAGTTCCAGCACGCCGGCCCGGGCGGAATCCACCGCGCCAAGCACGAGCAACAGCGCGCCAAGCGGCGCAAACCAGCGTGAGTAATGGGTCTTCATGACGTCTTGCATTGGGTTGTGGATTTCCGGTCCGGTCAGAGCATGGCGGCGAAACCACGAAACGATGATGCGCGCACAGGGTTGTTTTGGCCGGGGTTCAACGCTGCATTCGTTAATTCAGCCAGCGCGCCAAAACAAACCATTTCCTGATTTTCAAATCCGTTCCCGCCGGTAACGTCACGCGCATGGATCCGCTGCTCAAACTCATCCGTGACAACGCCGCATGGAAGCCCGCCGACCTGGGCGCCATGCTCAACCTGCCCGAGGCCGAGGTGGCCGCGCGCATCAAACAATTCGAGGCCGACCACGTCATCCTCGGCCACCGCGCCATCCTCAATGAGGAAAAGCTCGGCCTCGACACCGTGCGCGCCGTCATCGAGGTCAAGATCACACCGGAACGCGGCGGCGGATTCGACCGGCTCGCCGAGCGTATTGCCAAATACTCCGAAGTGCAGAGCTGTTACCTGATGTCCGGCGGCTACGACCTGCTCGTGGTAGTGCAGGGCAACAACTTGCGCGAAGTCGCCAGCTTCGTTTCCGAGAAACTCGCCACCATCCAGGGCGTCATCTCCACCGCCACGCACTTCATGCTCAAGCCGTACAAGGAGCAGGGCGTGTTGATGAAGGTGGACATCAACGAGGAACGGCTGGCTGTGACGCCATAGGCGTTTGGCCGTGGTCGCTCTCATCGTCTTCGCGGTTCTGGCGATCCTCAGCGTGTCGCTGCTCGCGTGGCAGGTTCTGGCCGCCGCGCGATTTCCGCTTCACCGGCGCGAGGATCACGGCGCGTTTGCCCCGCCTGTCGTCCTGCTCAAGCCGCTCAAGGGCTGCGACGAGCACACCCGCGACTGCCTCCGGAGCTGGCTGGACCAGCGCTACGCCGGGCCGATGAAGTTCTTCTTCGGCGTCGCGGACGAAAACGATCCGGTCTGCGCGATGGTGCGCGAACTGCAAAAGGAATTTCCCCAGGCGGACACCGAACTCGTCCTCACCCCCGATTACGTCGGGCCAAACGGCAAGGTCGCCAACCTCGCGCAACTGGACCGCCACCTCGTCACTCGACATTCGACATTCGTCAATCCACCTCCCCTGCTCTGCCTCTCAGATGCCGATGTTCATGTGCCGCCGGATTTCCTGGCGCAAGCCGTGGCACCGCTGCGCGACCGCGGCGTGGGCCTGGTCACGAGCTTCTACCGGCTGACGCGCCCGGCTAATTTCGCCATGCGCATCGAGGCCGTGGCCGTGAACGCGGATTTCTGGAGCCAGGTGTTGCAGTCCAATTCCCTCAAGCCGCAGGACTTCGCGCTCGGCGCGGTGATGATTGCCCGCCGCGACCAGATTGAATCCGTTGGCGGGCTGGCGGCGCTGGCGGATTACCTCGCGGACGACTACCAACTCGGCAACCGCATCGCACGATCCGGCTCCCGCGTGGCGCTCACCAGCCAGGTGGTGGAATGCCGCGACGCGGCGATGAAGTTTCGCGAAGTCTGGAACCATCAACTCCGCTGGGCGCGAACCATCCGCGTGAGCCAGCCGCTGCCTTACTTCTTCAGCATCCTCAACAATGTGTCGCTCTGGACCACCGGCTTCGCCTTGGCGGCGGCGGCGCGCGGCGTGATTCACGTCGCGCCGGGATTCCCATGGCACATCAACCACGTCTGGATCGCCGAATGCGCGCTGGTCTGGCTCCTCTGCGCCAGCGCACGCATCGCCGCGGCATGGTGGCTCGAAGCACGCCTGGCCGGCCCTGCCGCCGGACCGCGGCGCCGCGACGCGCTCGCCGTGCTGGCAAAAGACTTCATGCAAGTCGCCGTCTGGGCCGGCGCGTTTCTGGGCAACAGCGTGAGTTGGCGCGGAAGAACCTTTCGCGTCCGCAAAGGCGGGCGGTTGGAAGAAGTGAAGGCCGGCGTGGTCAAGCCGAAGGACGGCGCTGAACCCACGAGCGCGGGGCTGATGGGGTGAACCCCGAATGACCAATGCCTGATGACCAATGACGAAACAACTCCGGTCGGAATGACGACCACGACTGGTTCTGCCGGCGCGACGGCTTCACCGCGCAAGCCGTGGTATCGCATCCTTTACGTTCAGGTTCTGCTGGCCGTGGCCCTGGGCATTGCCGTGGGCTGGCTGTGGCCGGACACCGGCAAGGCGCTCAAGCCGCTGGGCGACGGCTTCATCAAGCTGGTGAAAATGCTCATCGCGCCGATCATCTTCTGCACCGTCGTGCATGGCGTCGCCTCGATGCGCG
>CAYQWK010000487.1:3902-4728 GCA_964420805.1 uncultured Bifidobacteriaceae bacterium
ATCTCAAACGCCTCGGTCGGGTGGGCGGCAAGACGCTGCTCTACTTCGAGGTCGTCTCCACGCTGGCACTGGTCATCGGGCTGGCGGTTGTGAACGTGATGCGGCCCGGCGACGGCTTCAACGTCGATCCCAAGACGCTCGACCCGAAACTAAGCGCAAGCTACGTCGAAAGCGCCAGGCACCTCAGCACCGTGGACTGGCTGCTCAACATCATTCCCAGCACGTTCACCGGCGCGTTCGTCTCCGGCGACCTCCTGCAAGTCCTGCTCATCGCCATCCTCACCGCCTTCGCGATCAACTTCCTCGGCGAGCGCGGGCGGCCGGTGCTGCAAGTCATCGACACGGCGGCGCAGGTTTTTTTCGGCGTGATGCACATCGTGGTGAAAGTCGCGCCGGTCGGGGCGTTCGGCGCGATGGCCTTCACCATTGGCAGCTACGGACTCGGCGCGCTCGGCAAGCTCGTCGCCTTGATGGGCGGCTTTTACCTGACCGCCGGTGTGTTCGTGATCGTGGTCCTCGGCGGCATCGCGGCGTGGAGCGGGTTTTCGATCTTTCGTTTTCTCGGCTACATCAAGGACGAGCTGTTCCTGGTTCTTGGCACGAGTTCGAGCGAGACCGCGTTGCCGGGCATGATGCAGAAACTCCGCCGGCTCGGCTGCGCGCAACCGACCGTGGGCCTGGTCATCCCGACTGGATACAGCTTCAACCTCGACGGCACCAACATCTACATGGCCATGGCCGCCGTCTTCCTCGCCCAGGCCACGAACACACCGCTCGACCTGAAACACCAGCTCGGCCTCGTGCTCGTTGCGATGCTGACCTCCAA
>CAYQWK010000488.1:0-4712 GCA_964420805.1 uncultured Bifidobacteriaceae bacterium
ATCCAGCACCAGGTGACCTCGATGGGCGTGAACCCGGTCGTGCGCGGCCGGTGCTCGACAGCCATGCGCGCGGTCTGGATGCCCGGCCCGCTGTAACTGCGGGCGTTGCGCGGCGTGAAGAACTCGTAGCGGAAAAACGCCGTGCGTGTGTCCGGCGGAACGGCCGAGACGGCGCGGTTCACCACCAGATCGAAAGGCGCGGAACCATCTGTCTTCTCAAAATCAGCCGCAAACTCGCGGCCATCCCACGAATGCCGTAACGTCACCCGCTCCCCCTTCGACTTGACGCAAACCTTCGCGCCGTAGTCCACGGCGGTGATGGGGGTGGGCGTTTGAAGTTTCCACGTCACATGGCTCGGCGTGTTGTTCGACGCGGGGCGAAGAACCGGCTTGTAGAAGCCAGTCTGTTTCTCCACGTCGATCAAAGATTGCTCCGCCGAGGTGATGCGGTGGTTTCCCTCAACGATGGACGGCTGGAATTGTACCGTCTCGACCTGCGGGCCGAGGGTGAGTTGCACCCGGTTCGCGCCACGCGCCAACCGTGGGAGCGATGCGCGATTGATCTGCGTGATCGTCTCGATGGCCGCGGCCTCCAGTCCCGCGCCCTGGCCCGAGAGCTGTACGCGCACCAGGTATTCGTCGCTGCCCGACACAAAGGGCATGAGGTCAATCTCGGCGGGGACGGCCGTTCCGGTGGCGGACATGTTCCATGCCTGCGTGAACGTGATTCCCGCCGTGGTGGAAATCGCAACGGTGACCGCATCGCGTGCCGTCAACCGGCTGGCCGTGAGCGAGAGCTTCGCGGACGTGACGACGTTCGCCGCCGCGACGCGCAACACAACCGCGCCGGGCTTGCCCTGCTCCGCCGTCCGAACCGCAAAACCATTCCGGGCGCCGCCCCACGCCACGCCTTCAGAATCATAAACCAGATCCGCCGCGTTCCCGGCCCGCAAGTCGGGCGCATACTGCCAGACGCCGTTGGCACGAATTCCCTGGTGACCGTGCTGACTCTCCACGTCCTTGCCGTTCGGCAGCGGCCGGAAGTGGCGCGGACCGGGCGACGCCACGTCGAGCCGGCGAAAATGCCGCGTGTAACTCTCGCCCGGCCGGAGGTTGAGGATGAACCGGCGTCCCCATTGCGCGTAAGTGTTGTACTCGGAAATTCCGTTGGGCGGTTTGAAGGAATCGTAACCGTTGGCAAGCGACCGCTGGTAATGCACCGGCCAGTCCGAGGCGCAGCGCCAGCCTTGATGATCGTTCGTGCCCTTCACCGGATTCGTGCCGCACTCAGGCGCGAAGTTTTCGAGGTAAAAGCGCGGGTTCCTCTCGATTTCGGTCACCGACGCGACCTGCCCGGCGTCGTTGAAACAATAGAAGCTCATCGACGCGTCGAACATGTGCCACGTCGCGCCGTCGTCCCACGAGGTCTCGCTGACGGTGTGGTCGCCCAACTGCACGTATCGAACCTTCCAGCCCATGTTGAGGAACAACGTGTTGTTCAGCCCGGAGACAATGCCGCAGTTGCAATGGCCGTAGCTGTTGAACAGGACGATTGGATCGAGCACTTCGTGCCCGTTCTCGACCGGGTTCGAGGTCTGCTTCCGCAACCGTTGCGACCAGCGCCAGATGGCAATGGCCTGCTCTTGCGGTGTGGAATACTGCGACGTGATCGAGCGCAGATACGACGGAACATCCACCAGGTCCGGTGTGCTGTCCGTGCGCAACCGCACGTCAAAAGCCGGCGCCGGTACCGCCGCATTCGCGGCCCATGAGAACACCGCCAGGAAGCAGGCCATGGCCACGCTCGCACGCGAACAGTATGGGCGAATCCTCGTCGTCGTCATGTTTGGTTCGCCGCGAGCGTAACGAATCACGCGGACTTGGCGAGAGTTTGGAAAGGGAGAACTCGATCGGCGCAGAAAGCCCTGCACCAGCGCGTTCACTTGTCCACGATTTCGACCTGAAGGTTGTTGGTATTGATGACGAGGGTCTTGCCGTGCGGAGGCGCGGGCAGGCGTTTGAGGAATCCGCCAGCGACCAATTGATCGAGCCGCTCCGGCAGCGCGCCCTTTTGCTCCAGAAAACGGTGCATGGCGGCCGTGACCTCGTGGTTCACGTTGGGCGCGATCAGGTCCGCCTGCGCCTGGGCGGTGGTCGGAACGGCCCCGGCAGCGGCGGAATCGCCAGCGCTCTTGGGTGGCGTTGTCTGCTGCCCGGAACTTCGAGGAGGCGGTTGGTCCGGCTCCTTCTTGCCGCAGCCCGCCAGCGGCAGGGCGGCGATGGCGAACACAACAAGCAGGCGATGGCACGCCGGGGCATTCATCAGAAGGCGGCGGTGTAAGGCAACGTGTAGGGGATGGCCCAGCTATGGAAATCCGGCACCAATCCGAAATCTCCGCTCGTGAGCAGATTCCCCTTCGTGGCCGGCGTCAGCGGCTTGGTGGTGCCGCCCTTCCACTCCGCGTGGCCATCCACGAAGATGATGTTTCCGCCGCTGCGATGCAGGCTGGAGTAATGCTCCTTCAGGCCATCCACCACTGTAACGGTGTCAGTCCAGTGCCAGTAGAAATACTGGGCGCCGGTCTTGCGCGGGCGGAGGTAGGCAGTTCTGCGCGTATTCCAAAGCTCCTGCAGATATACCGTGTCCGAGGGGCGCGGGACCACCGAAACCTTGCGTCCCATCACCACGCCGTTGCCGATGTAGCTGGTTTCGCTCTGGTCGGTGCCGCCGTCCGCGCCAGGGCCGCGCCGGGCCACCGGGCAACGATACACGGGGGTGTTCGTACTCATGTATTCCTGGAGCGACCCGAGGAAGTTCGGCGTGGTGGTGGTCGCGAAGTCGGCCACTCCGTCGTTGGCGGGTGGCGTGGAGTCGTCGTTGTCGTCCGCGTAAAGCGTGAGGGCGATGCCAAGCTGCTTGAGATTGCTCAAACACGCGGTCTGCTTCGCCTTGCTCTTGGCCTTCGCCAGCGCCGGCAGCAACAGGGACGCAAGGATGGCGATGATCGCGATGACCACGAGCAACTCGATCAGTGTGAAGCCTCGGCGCGCGAGCGTTGATTTCATTCCGGCAATCATGAGGCGTCCCCGGTTTAACGCTTGATGCGGTAGAACTCCGTGTTGCCGCCGATCGGGAACAGAGCGCGGAACTGGCCGGGGGCCGGCGTCGTGATGGTCGCGCTCACGGGCGCAAAGGTGCCGGTCACGCTCGGGGAACCAACAACGGTGAACGCGCCCACGAGATCTGCCGCGTCGCCGGTGAAGTCGATCTGAATGCTGCCCCCCGCGACCTCGATGTGCGTGATGTGCGGCGTGGTGACCGCGGCGGCGAGCCGGACGACGCGGACGTTGTCGATGACGGCGAAATTGGTATGCGAGCCGATGGAGTCGAACTGGTCGTTGTAGCCGATCATCACGTCGCCGTTCGTGAACGCGGTGTTGTTGGTGTATTCGAGGATGACGGAGTTGTTGAGCTTCCATGTGACGACGTTGCCGAACTGGCCGATCTCGACGTCAAGCCAGGTACGGGTGGTCGAGGCGTGGTGGTTGCCCGGAGCGCCGGCACCGAAGAAAGGAGGCGCGTTGAAAAGGTGGCCGACGCTGGCCAGGGTGCGGGTGGTGAGCCGCGCGGGCGCGGCACCGGCATTCGTCGCGGCGTAGATCGCGTAGTTGAAGTTGTCGTTGATCGAGCCTGCCAGCGCGAAGAACAGGCCGTCCCCGCCAGTGGTGACGGCGGCGCTCTGGCTGACGCGGTTGGTGAATGCGCCGGAGTGGTTGAGGCCGGCCAGGACATGCTCAGTCGGATTCACCGCGCTGTCGTAATCGATGAACAGGCTGAAGCGCAGCGCGTAATCGCCGGTGAAGACCTGGCTGGCGGGGTAGAGATTCAGCCCGGCGCTGGAGCCGGTGGCGTCCTTGTTCACAGTGAGCTTGAGGCCGGTGGTGGTGGCGCTGCCGGGCGCGGGCGGAATGCCCGAAGTGCTATAGTCGAACGCGAAGTTGGCGGTGTAGTCCGCAACGCCGTTGTTCGCGCCGAACTGGACGGTCCAGTTCGTGGCCGAGGCGCCTCCATCGAAGTTGTCCGACCACAGGACGGTTTCCGCAGGCAGTTCGTCGTCCACCAGTGTCACGGTGGCGGAACCCGTGCCGATCGCGTAGCCCGCGTCGGGCGTGAGGGAGAGAACGATGGTCTCATTGCCTTCAAGAACGCTGTCCACGACCGAAGTCACGTTGACCGTTCGGCTCATCTGTCCGGCGGCGAAATCGACTGAACCCGCAACGCTGGACACGTAATCCATGCCGGGCGCGGCGCTGCCGCCGAAGGTGAAGTTCACCGTCGCCGCCGTGTTGGACACGCCGCCGCTGCGGCTGATGGTGAAGACACCGATCAATTGCGGCACGCGCTCGTAGGCGGTGTCATCGGTGGCAGTAACGCTGTATTGCGAAGGGTCGTTGTCGTTCACGATGGTCACCGTGGCATTCGAGGGACTGGAGACAAAATAAGCCGGCTGGTTGCTCAACGTGAGGACGATCGTTTCGTTCGGCTCGGACACCGCGTCATCAATGACACTCACCGAAACGACCGCGCTGGTGACTCCCGCCGCAAAGGAAACGGAGCCGTCGAGCGTGCCGTAGTCCACGCCGTTCGAGGCGGTGCCGCTGAGCGTGTAGAAGACGGCCAGCGCGCCGTTGGTGTTGCCGGCGCGGGTGAT
>CAYQWK010000489.1:0-4699 GCA_964420805.1 uncultured Bifidobacteriaceae bacterium
GATCAAGGCCCATGCCACGTCCACCCAGTCCTCGCGGCGTTTGATGGAGGCAGCCCCACCCGATGCACCGCCGCCATAGGCTTTGATGTGATTGATCTCTTCCGTGGTGGGATAACGCGAAAGGATGGTGAGGTAGAGTTCCTCGATGATCTCAGGTTGCTTGCGGCCGGACTCGAAGATGGCCTTGAGTTTCGGACCCTGGTCGAGCTTGCGCTGGATGTGCGTCGAGTTGAGCAGATGCAGGGCCTGCGCAGAAAGCGGTCGGTTGTTGCGTTCGTTCTCCATGCCGGTCGCGCGCGGCGAACGGCCAAAGAGGGCAAGGAACGGGCTGGTGATGCTGCCGTCGGCAATGGCCACAGCCGGCTTGTCATCGGGAATGTAAGTGAACGGCTCCGGGATCGGACTGGTGTAAAGGTCGCTGGAACCGGTGACCTTGTTGATGGCGTCAATCAACACTTCGGCGTCGAGCCGCCGGAGCGGATACGCGCCGAAATGCGCGTACGCCTCGGCGGCGTTCTGGCGCGGCATCGAGGAAAGCTGGTAGGTCTTCGAGTTCAGGATGAGCCGGTAAAAGCGCTTCAGGTCATAGCGGCCGGCGACCATTTCCTTGTCGAGATGGATGAGGAGGTTGGGGTTGGAGGCGGGATTGCCGACGCGAATGTTGTCCGGCTCATGCACGATGCCACGGCCAAGCAGCCAAGCCCAGACGCGGTTGACAACGGCACGCGTGAACCACGGGTTCTTCGGCTGAATCAGCCATTCGGCAAAAACGTCGCGCGGGTCCTGGTCGGGCGAAAGCCGCGCCTTAGTGCCGTCAGGGAAGGCGGCTTCGCGCGGCAGCGGATTCGTGCGCACCGGGATGGCAGGTTGCGCCACCGCGTTCGACGCCTGGCCGATCGCGGCTACGGCGGCACGGCCGGGCGCGCTGTTTCCAGCCACGGCGCTGGTGCCGAGCGGATCCCAGAAGACATGCTCCTCCTTCCATTCGCTGGTGGGCTTGTAGCCGATCTGGGAAAAGAAGACGGACATCTCGGCAAGCCGGTTCGACGGCCACGTGTCGGTGCGCGCGCACATAAAGGCGAGCGCGACTGCGCCAGCGACGCCCTCTGGTGTCCGGTTCTGAATGGCGCGATAAAAATTCACCGGCCCGACGCGGAAGTTGCTGCCGCTGGCGGTCAGCATCTCGCGCACGAACTGGTCGTAGGGTTTGTTTTCAGCGATCGAAGCACGGACCCAGCGGTGGTAAGCCTGCGCGGCGTTGGGCCAGAGGTTCACCGGGAACTCGGCTTTGATGCGGAGCACGTCGCCCCATTTCATCGCCCAGTAGTCAGCGAATTCGTCCCGTTCGAGCAACTGATCCACGAGCTTGTGGCGCTTGTTGCGCGCGTCGGGATCGTTGATGAACGCACGCGCCTCCGCCGCCGTGGGAAGCACGCCGATCACGTCCAAAAATGCCCGGCGCACGAACACCTCATCCGAGCAAAGCACCGGCCGGATGTTCAGCCGCGCAAGATCGGCAAAAACCAGACGGTCGATCTGCGAATCAGGTGTAAGTGGCGCGGTGCTTTCAAAAATATTTGTCGCCGAGGTCGTGGAGGCGGCGCCGTGGCAGTGGATCCTGCAGAGGAGAAACAGGAGGATTAGTCCAATCAGGCGACTTGTGCGCATGGCGTTACCTCGGGTGCAGCGTTCCGTTACGGGCGTGGCCGTTTACGCGGGCCGCCTTGGCGGCATCGTAGGGTGAAAAGGCCACGGCCTCGATTTCCACGAGAAGATCGGGCCGGCAGACGTCGGCGTGCAAATAGATTGCCGGAACACCGGGCAGCAGCCGTTCGCAGACCTCGCGGCACTTCTCATAGTCCTCGAGGTTCTTTACGTACACGCGCAGCTTGGCGATGTCCTTCATCGTCGCGCCGCCGCCGGACAACCCGTGGCGCGCAAAATTCTCGGCGGCGATGAGTTGCTCGATATTGGTGAGGGTCTGCTCGGTCTGCCGAACGATGTCGCCTGGAAAGCAGGTTTTCGCGTTGACGATGCTGGCAGTGCCAGAGACGAGCGTAGTGACAAAGTGCCCCTGAACCACCGCCATGGCGCGCGAGAACTTCGGCGACTGCGGCGAATAGCGCGCGTGGTAGTCGTAGGCCGGCGTTTGCAGGGGATTCTCCAATGGCACGAGGAACACGTCGGGCCGGGTCGAATCCAACGCCATGCAACACATCGCCATGCGGTCCCCGACCGTGCCGATGCCCGTGCTGGCCGGGTAAATCGACGGCACCATTTCCTGCTCGCGGGCATTCACGTCGAAGCGCAGGTCACGGAAGAAATCCGTTCGTGCCCGGTTCAATTCCTGATACCGCTGATGCCCATCCGGCCCACTGGTGATGTGGTTGACATAAATCCATGTGCGGGCCACCTGATCAAACGTGGCACCAGCCAGCGCAAGCTGCCGCTGCATTTCGCGGAATGCGAACTCGGACTCCGTGTAGGCGTCGGTGGTTCCGCCGGGAGGCCGGATGCCGCCGCAATGCACCCAGCGGATGCCGTCTGATTGGACGGAGAGAAGATTGGGATTATGGCGCATCACCTCCACGCCCGGGCCACCCAACGCCCACAGTTCGATGGCGAGAGCCGCACCTTCGCACGGCGGTTGCACGACATAAGTCGTCACGGGCGCTTCGTCACCGAACCTTCCGCGCACGATCCTGGCGCACTCAGCCTCATCCGCTCCGTTGCGCAGAAACACCATCATTGTCGTGGCGGTGAGCGGCACAGGCTGATGGCTGACGATGCACTGGACTTGCGCGAAAAGCTCCTCCGCCTGCTGGCGAAAAGACTCGCGGCTGGCCGGCAATGCGATGATGGCCAGCCGGGCGAGATTGCCGAGGTCGAGCACGGCGTGGCGTTCGGGGCCGAGGTTCAGGTCGCATCGCTGGCCGCATGGAGCGGGAATGGCGCAGGGTGCCGGGAGCGTGAGCCGGCACGGGCGGGCGATCGAGCAGGGCTGCGCGCCATGGTTCTCGAGCGCCGTCGCACCATTGCGAACCGGGCCCGGCGGAGTCTTCTCAAACTTCGACGTGGTCATTCGGTTCAACTGACGGCAAACGGCCTCAGGGATATTTTGATTCAAGTCAAGAAACCTGGTTGATCAGGGCTCTTCTCAATCCTAGCAATCAATGTAGGGCGAAGTCGGCAAAAGTGAGAAACCGCGCCCAAACCCTCTCGCCGTCATGAGAATTTTTGCGTTACGGCGTTGGCAACATCCCTGCTTTTCGCGGCGCCGTGACCGCATCGCCGCTCGGCCTGCACGTTTTGACATGGGGTCAAGACACAGCCGGAGGGATGCGGTGGAAGCAAAAACCAAAAGCATGAAAACCAACGTTCGTTCTGTTCAATGCCCGCCGCCGGCCATGACGCCGTCGCGGCTGGTTCGCTCGTGTCAACCTCGCATCATTGCCTCGGCTTTCGCGGCGTTGCTGCTCTGGATCGCCCTGAGCATCAACGCCGGCGCGCAAACCGTCTCGAACGACTGCGTGCGCGTGATCTGCCCGCCGCAACTGGTGACCAACTACACTTGCAACGACGCCGTAACCCCGACCGCGTATCCACTCATCATTTCCAACAAGTGCCCCGGGGTGGCCGTCTCCGTGTTCTGCAACCCGCCCGCCGGCACACCGCTGCCGCTGGGCGCGAATCCTATTCATTGCGTCGTCACGGCAAACGGCGTGGTTGTCGGCGTCTGCGATTTCACCGTGCTGGTCATCAAGGACATGACCCCGCCGGTGATTCAATGCCCGAGCAACCGCGTGGTGAAGGTCTGTCCCGACCCGCTCGGGCTTTGCCATGCCACCGTGAACTACCCGCTGCCGGTGGCCACCGATGATACCGGCGTGGTTTCGCTGACCTGCGTGCCCGCACCCGGTTCGACGTTTCCCTGTGGCGTGACCACCGTCACCTGCGCGGCGGCGGATCGTTGCAACAACCAGGCCATCTGCACCTTCACCGTCACGGTGGAACAGGGCGGGCAAGTTCCTCAAATCGACTGCCCGCCGGACATGATACTGGAAACCTGCTCCAACGGCGTGACCGTTGTTTATCCCGCCCCGGCCGTGATTCCGGCCGCGACGGTGGTGAACTGCTTCCCGCCTTCCGGTTCGTTCTTGCCCGTCGGTATTCACGCGGTCACCTGCGTGGCTTCGAATGAATGCGGTTCGGCCACCTGCACCTTCACCGTCACCGTGCGCGGCGGACATCCCCCGGTCTTGAACTGCCCGACGAATACGATCGTCCTCGACCTGCCCTGCGGCAGCAATTGCGTGCCGGTTCACTACCCGGTGCCGACCACGGCGGGTGCCGTCGTGATTTGCGATCCCGCGCTCGGCACCTGCCTGCCAGCCGGCGTGTATGGCGTTGTTTGCACGACCTCGAACGAATGCGGTATCGCCGCCTGCCAGTTCGCGGTGGAAATTCGCCCGACCTCAGGCAACCCGCCTGGCATCGACTGCCCAGCCGACATCACCATCGAGAAGTGCGACACCAACTGCGTGGTCGTGACCTATCCCGCGCCCATCGTGACCGGCGGCATTCTGGTGGGTTGCGTGCCTCCGTCCGGTTTCTGCTTCCCGCTCGGCGTCACCACCGTCCATAGCGCGGCGGTCAACGACTGCGCGACGAACCGCTGTTCCTTCAACGTCATCGTCCG
>CAYQWK010000490.1:0-4378 GCA_964420805.1 uncultured Bifidobacteriaceae bacterium
GGTTTGGCGTGAGGGCGAACGTTTCAAGGAGCGCATTGCCGATCCCGCCCAGCGCGCGAAGCTCGCGGCGGAGATGAAGGCCAACCTGAAGCGCGGAGGCCGGACAAACTACAGCTACGCCGTGATCGCGAGCTACCGGCATGACCGCTCGCTTAATGGCTTGAACATCGCCGAGGCGGCGAAGAAGAAGTTCGGTGATGACTCGCTCGACCGGCAAATCGACATGGTGCTGGAAATCCAGTCCAACGGTGGGGCCAGCGGAATTTTTCACGGCATCTCGGAGGATGACCTGCGCGTGTTTCTCCAGCATCCAAACACGATGTTCGCCAGCGACAGCGGCGTCCGGCGTTACCGCAGCGGCGTGCCGCATCCGCGCGGTTACGGCAACAACGCGCGCGTGCTCGCGCATTACGTCCGTGAGTTGAAGCTGATCCGCCTGGAGGACGCGGTGCGCCGGATGACATCGCTCCCGGCCGCGACGTTCCGGTTGACGGACCGCGGTCAGTTGCGCCCTGGCGCGTGGGCGGACGTGGCTGTGTTCGATCCCGATACCGTGAAGGACAACTCCATGTTCTCCGACCCGCACCACTATGCCACGGGGTTTACCGCCGTGCTGGTCAACGGGAAGATCGTGGTGCGGGACGACAAGCATCTCGGCACGCGACCGGGGCGGACTTTGCGGGCGAACCGGTGATTTCAACCAACCCGTACCAACGGCCGACGATCACCGTCGCGACGGGCGCGGCCCGGCAGGCATCGGCGCGTTGAGCGCGGCGACGAAGCCCTGTCCCTTGGCGAGCGTTTCCGCGTATTCAGCCTCTGGCTGCGAGTCTGCCACGATGCCCGCGCCGACGTGAAAGTGGGCCATCCCGCCAGTCGTGACCGCGGTGCGAATGATGATGCTCAATTGCGATTCGCGGTTGAACCCGAGATAGCCGAGCGCGCCGGTGTAAGGTCCGCGGGTCACTGGTTCGAGTTCGTCGATGATTTCCATTGCCCGGAACTTGGGCGCGCCGGTCACGCTGCCGCCGGGAAAGCACGAGGCAAGGGCGCGGAAATGAGTCACGCCGCGGTTGAGCCGGCCTTCGACGGTTGAAACGAGATGTTGCACGTGCGAGTAGCGTTCGAGACGCACTAATTCCGGCACCTGCACCGATCCGAACTCGCAGACCCGGCCAAGATCATTGCGCAACAAGTCCGTGATCATCACCAACTCCGCCATCTCCTTGGTGCTGGTTTGCAATTCGTAGGTGAGCTGCGCGTCGCGGGTGGGGTCGGTGGAGCGTGGTCGCGTTCCCTTGATCGGCCGCGTGACGATATGCCGGCCGCTCAGGCGCAGAAACAACTCCGGCGAGGACGACGCCAGTTGGAATTCGCCGCCGTCGAAATACGCGGCGAACGGCGCGGGCGATCGTTCCGCCAGCCGCGTGAACAATTCCCATCCGCTCAATGGGCAGTCGCAGCTCAGGCGATGCGCGAGGTTGACCTGGTAAATGTGGCCGTGCCGGATGTAGTGCTGCGCGCGTTCCACCGCTTGAAGGAAGGCCTCGCGCGACATGTTCGAGGCAAGTTCAACCGCGTGGGGCCCCGCCGTGTCCGGCGCGCGCGCCGGAACCGGTTCCGCGTTTTCCCGCAGATTCCCTAGCCAGAAATCCAACTCTGCTTTTGCGCGCGTTTCGTCGCGCACCGCGTCCGCGCCAAGGCCGGTCGAGACAATCCAGACCGCGCCCAGACGGTGATCGAATACCACCACCGCGCTGTAAAAGCCGACGCAGCAATCGGGCAGTTCGAGTTCGGTCACCGCGCGGCGGCCGAGCTTCGGTTCAACAAAGTTCTTTAAGTCGTAGCCCCAGTATCCGAAGCAGCCGCCGAGCGGAAACGGCACGTCCGGCTCGTCGAGCATCTCGCAGCGCGCCATCAACGCGTCGAGGATGTGCCAAGGATTGCCGAACTGCTCGTGCAATCCGTCCGCGGAACGGATCTCGCAGCGCGAGCCAAATGAGCGGAAGCGCAGGAACGGTCGCGCCACCACGAACGAATACCGCGACTGCGGGGAATCAAACGTTCCGCTTCGCAGGAGCATCAGGCCGGACTCGTGGCGCAACCGCGCCGCCAGCGCTTCGGGCGTCAGCGGTGTCGCGACTTGCTGGACCAGCGGGTGCATCACCAGGACAGCAGTTTCTCCAAATCCCCGCGTTTGGCCAGCGGCGAAACGAGCGCGACCCCGAGCCGTTCCGGGCGGAAATATTCGCGGGCCACCGTCCGGACTTGCGCCGCCGTCACGCCGGCGAGTCGTTCCTTCGCGTCGGCAGGGGAGACGATCCGGCCGTAATTGAGCAGGCTTTCGCCGGCCCAGTTCATCTGGTTTTCCGTGCCCTCGAGATTCAGCTCCATCTGCCCGACCAGATACTCCCGCGCGCGGCGCATCTCGGCGGCGGAAGGCTCCGCCTCGATGAAGCGGCGCATCTCGCGTGCGATGATGCGCAACGATTTCGGGATGTCCTCCGCGTCCAGCCCCGCGCTGATCGTCAGCGCGCCGGTGTCCTCCATGAAGGCCCAGCCGGAATAAACGCTGTAGGCTAGGCCCATGTCCTCGCGCAGCACCTGGAAGAGGCGCGAGCTCATGTTCTCGCCGAGAATGGCATTGAGCACGCGCAGGGCATGACGATGCTCGTGGTGCCGCGAACAGGTCCGGACGCCCAAGGACAACTGCGCCTGCTCGGTCGCCTTGCGATGCAGGCAAAGCGCCGGACGATCCTGTGCCGGGGCGGCGGGCAGAAATGCCGGCTTGCGCCCGCGCGGAAACAACCGCGCAGTCCGCGCGAACATCCGCTCCACCTCGCGATGCGCCAGCGGCCCGGCCACGACGAGCAACGTGTTTGCCGCGGTGTAATTGGCACGGAAGAAATCCAGCAGGGCACTGCGCCGGATGCCATCAAGCGATTTCTCCGTGCCGGTGAGCGGGCGGCCGAGCGGATGGTCCGGCCAGAGGGTTTCGTGCAGCAAGTCCTGCACGAGTTGGTGCGGTTGGTCGCGATACATCGCGATCTCCTCCTTGATGACTTCCCTTTCCTTCGCCATGTCCGCCGGCGCGAACCGCGAGCGGAGGAACATGTCGCACAACACGTCGATCAGTTCCGGCAGGCGCGCGGCGTGGGCGCGGGCATGGAAGCAGGTCATCTCCTCCGTGGTGAAAGCGTTCAGATAACCGCCCACGCCCTCGACGGCCTCGGAGATTTCGCGCGCAGTGCGGCGGGCCGTGCCCTTAAATAGCAGGTGTTCGATGAAGTGCGCCGCGCCCGACAGTTTCTTCTCTTCGTAGCGTCCGCCCACGCCGACCCAAAGGCCGGCGGCCACGCTGGCCATGTGCGGCATCTCAACCGTGGCAAGCGTCAGTCCGTTGCCGAACCTGGAAACTCGGTACACGGCGTCAATCCAATGCCGCGAGTACCTCGGCGGGATGCTCCTCGGGCTTCACCTGAGGCCAGATTTTTCGGATGCGCCCGTCAGGTCCGATAAGGAACGTCACGCGGTGGGTTCCCAAGTATTTCCGGCCCATGAAGGATTTTTCACCCCACACGCCGTAGGCCTGGACGATCTCCTTGCCCACGTCCGCCAGCAGAGGGAACGGCAGGTCGAACTTGGCCACGAACTTGTCGTGTGCCTTCACGGGATCGGTACTGACGCCGAGAATCACCGCGCCGCGTTTCTTGAACGCCGACCATTGGTCGCGGAAACCGCAGGCTTCCTTCGTACAACCGGGCGTGTCGTCCTTTGGATAAAAATACAGCACCACGTGCCGGCCGGCGAAATCCGACAGTGCCACGCGCGTGCCGCCGTTGGTTTCAGCGGAAAAGGCGGGCGCCTGGTCGCCTTCCTTAAGAGTCAGAGTTGGTGTCTTTGCCATGTGAATGATTCAGTTGGTTTCCGCGCCGTGGCCGGGCTGGTTCTTGTCGGCCGCCGGAGCGCTGGAGGGATGTTTCGACAACTGCCGCATTCCGTCGAACACATAGATGAGGCCCGATACACCGGTGAGAACGGCCGCCCCAACGCACACTCCATAGAGCCAGCCCTCGTCGAACTTGAAGAGCGCCCACAGTACCGCGGCCATCTGCAATACCGTCGCCGCCTTGCCGACCAGATGAGGCCGGACGGTCACGTGCCCGACCACAAGGCGGATCAGCACCAGGCCGATGAGTATCAGCACGTCGCGACTGAGAATGGTCACAGTGAGCCAGAGCGGGATGGGCGGCAGCCACGGCTCGTTGTGCAAGCTCAACAAAACGATGCCCGAGACAAGCAACAGCTTGTCTGCCAGCGGATCGAGCACCGCGCCCAGTTCGCTGCGCTGGTTGAAATGCCGCGCGATGAAACCATC
>CAYQWK010000490.1:4388-4699 GCA_964420805.1 uncultured Bifidobacteriaceae bacterium
CATCTATGGCGTCGCTCACCGCAGCCACGCCGAAGCAGGCGATGGCCATCCAGCGGAGCAGGTCGTTTCCGGTCTTCACGTAATAGATCACCTGGGCGATGAAGAACGGCACGAGCAGGATGCGGAAGATCGTGACTTTGTTCGCGGTGGTCATCGCCTCGCCACTGTGCCGAGCGGGGGCGGCGGGGTCAATGCGGCGGCACAGAGTGGACGCATCAACGGTGGAAGGGCTTGCGCTGCGAGGCGCAGGGCAGCGCATTGCGGCTCGCATAGACGTGTCGGTGGCTGCGGCGAAAATTGCGGAGCGGTGG
>CAYQWK010000491.1:0-4671 GCA_964420805.1 uncultured Bifidobacteriaceae bacterium
GGCACACTGTCCGTGTCGCTATTTACGCACGCGGATGTGAGCTGGTTCGTGTTGGCGATCGTGGGACAGGTGTCGCAAAGGTTGCCGTACCCATCGTGATCGGAGTCGGTCTGGTCGTTCGCCACGCGCGGGAAAGTGCAAAGCTCGCCTGCCGTCGCCGGCGACAAAGTCGTGGTCGGTTCGGATGATGGCCGCGTGTATCTCGTGAACCTCGCCGACGGCAAGGAGTTGTGGAGCTATGAAATCGGCCAGGCCGTCGAGAGTTCGCCCGCAGTCTCAGACGGCCGGTTCGTCGTCGGCGCGGATGATGGATCGATTTATTGTTTCGGAAAGAAATGAACATGAAAACCAGCCAAGTCTTATTCGCCGCCCTGCTCGCGGCACTGACTCCTCACCTCTCCGGCGCGGAAGCCGCAGACAAGACCAACGCCACGCCGGCGAAGAAAGAAGAGGGCAAGAAGGAGGACTCCAAACTCGCGCCCGTCGTCCCAGATGCCACGCGCAAGCCCGTCATCATCACCAACACCGTGAGCATCGCCGGGCAGCGAATCACCTACACCGCCGAGTCAGGAATGCTGCCGCTGCTGAAGACGGACGGCTCGCCGCGCGCCTCAGTGTTCTACGTGGCCTACACGCGCACGGGTGAAACGAACCCGGCCACGCGGCCCGTGATGTTTTGCTTCAACGGCGGCCCCGGCTCCTCGGCGGTCTGGTTGCACCTTGGCGGACTCGGCCCGCGCCGCGTGGTGATGAACGACGACGGCACGCTGCCCAAGCCGCCGTTCGGCCTGACGGACAATGAGTATTCCATCCTGCACGCCACCGACCTCGTGTTCATCGATCCCGTCGCCACCGGATACAGCCGCCCGACGAAGGACGAGCGCGCGGATCAATTCTTCGGGCAGTCGGGCGACATCGAATCGGTGGGCGATTTCATCCGGCTGTGGACGACGCGCAACCTGCGCTGGCGCTCGCCGAAATACTTGCTGGGTGAAAGCTACGGTGTGTTTCGCGCCGCCGGGCTTTCGGAGCATTTGCACGGGCGCTACGGAATGTATCTAAACGGCGTGGTGCTGCTCTCCGGCCTGCTGGATTTCGCCACCTTGCGCGAAGGCCCGGGCAACGATCTCTCGGCCATCTGCTTTCTTCCCGCGTTCACCGCCACGGCGCAGTTCCACAAGAAGCTGCCGGCGGACTTGCAGAACGATTTGCCCAAGGCACTGGCCGAGGCACGCGAGTTCACTCGCAGCCAATACCCCGCCGCGCTGCTGGCCGGGGCTTCGTTGCCCGAGGCGGAGCGCAAGGCCGTCGTCGCCAAACTTGCGCGACTCACCGGGCTTTCGCCGGAGGTGATCGACAACAACGATTTGCGGATCAATTCGTCCGTCTTTCGCGAGATGTTGCTGCGCGACCAGAACCTCATCCTTGGCCGCTTCGACGCACGCGTCACGGGGCGCGACGCGGACAAGTCGGTGAATTCACCACGCTTCGACCCAAGCTACGCGGCGACGTACGGGCCGTTCTCGGCTGCCATGAACGCCTACTTGCGCGAGGAACTGAAGTTCGAGCACGACCTGCCCTACGAAATCCTCTCCGGCGTGGGCCCCTGGAACTACGACGCGCGCAGTTCCTACCCGAGCGTGGCCGACAGCCTCGCCTCCGCCATGAGCCAGAACCAATACCTGCGCGTGCTCGTGCTTGGCAGCTTGCGTGACCTCGCCTGCCCCATTGACGGCATGCGCTACAGCATCGACCACCTGCGCCTCGATACTGCGCAGCGAAAGAACATCACCTGGGCCGAGTACGAGTCCGGTCACATGATGTACGTCAATCTGCCGGACCTGAAGAAGTTGCAGAAAGATCTCGAACTGTTCCTGAAATAGCCGGCCATGATAAACCGCCTTTCATCGCGCAGCGTTCTCACGTTAGCCGCTCTCCTCACGTCATTGATGACTTCGTCGTCCGCCGACCTTTTGCCGATGGCAACAGCCTCCGCTTTCCGCAAGGTCTTGCTCGAAACCAATTGCTGGAACCCGATGGAACTGGCCGTCCTTCCCGATGGCCGCGTGCTGTTCATCGAGCGATTTGGAGCGGTGAAGATCTGGAGGCCGGACACCAAAACGTCCACGATCGCCGCGCGGCTCGACATCCACGGCTACCTAAACGCCATGAATCAAAGGCAGGAGGACAAGGGCAGTTGGGAAACCGGTCTTATCGGCATGGCGCTTGATCCAAACTTCGCCGCCAATGCGTGGGTCTGGCTCTACTACTCGCCCAAGACCGGCAAGGGCAATCAGGTTTCCCGCTTCGTCCTGCGCGGTGACACCTTGGACCTCGCCACCGAAAAGGTTGTTCTCACCGTGCCCACACAACGCGAGGTTTGCTGCCATGAGGCCGGCTCGCTCGCCTTTGATGGCGAGGGAAACCTCTTCCTCTCCACCGGCGACAACACGAACCCCTTCGCCTCCGACGGCTACAACCCGACCGACTTCCGGCCCAACCGTTACCCCTGGGATGCCGCGCGCTCCGCGGGCAACGCCAACGACTTGCGCGGGAAGATTCTCCGGATCCATCCCGAACCGGATGGAAGCTACACGATTCCGAAGGGCAACCTGTTCCCGCCCGGCACACCAAAGACCCGCCCGGAGATTTTCGCGATGGGTTGCCGGAATCCGTTCCGCATCTCCGTGGATCGCGTCACCGGAACGCTTTCCTGGGGAGATGTCGGACCTGACGCACGCGAGTTCAACGCGGAGCGTGGGCCGGCGGGCTTCGATGAAATCAACCGCACACGCGAGGCCGGCAACTTCGGCTGGCCGTTCCTGATCGGAGATAACAAGCCGTATCGCCAGTACGACTTTGCCACCAAGCAATCCGGGCCGGCGCAGGATCCGCAACATCCCGTGAACCGTTCACCACAGAACACCGGCCCCGCCGAGTTGCCGCCCGCCCGGCCTGCGTGGCTCTGGTATCCCTACGCGCCCTCGACGCGCTTCCCTCTGACCGGCAGCGGCGGACGCACCGCCTGCGCCGGCCCGGTGTATCACTTCGATGCGAATCTCAAATCCAGTCGCAAACTTCCTGCCTCTTACGATGGGACATTCTTCATCTACGAATGGGAACGCGGCTGGATTCTCGCCGCGAAACTGGATGACAAAGGCGGGTTGGCCCGTCTCGAACGCTTCGCGCCCGACCTCAAGCTCAAGCGCCCGGTGGAGATGGAACTTGGCCCTGACGGCGCGTTGTACGTAATCGAGTTCGGCACCGGCTGGGAGAACAACAAAGACGCGCAAATCGTGCGTATCGAACCGGTCTCTGCACAACCATGAGTTCCATCACCATCGCCCCCGCGCCGACGCCGTCCGCGCCTCCGTTGCAAAAGGAAACGACGGCGGGGAGCTATTTCATCTCGAACTACCCGCCGTTCTCCTTTTGGAAGCCGGAGTTCATTCCGCAGTTCAATGAGGCGCTGGAGCGCGCGCCGCAGTCTGGCAACGACCTCGGCCTCTACACGCACATTCCATTCTGCCGGAAGCGTTGCCACTTCTGTTACTTCAAGGTCTATACGGACAAGGACGCGGCGGCGATTCGTGGCTACATCGACGCAGTGTTGAAGGAACTCACGGCCTACGCGCGCAAGCCGTTCATCGGCGGACGCAAGCCACGGTTCCTTTACTTCGGTGGCGGCACGCCGAGCTATTTGTCTGAAGGCCAGTTGAAGTTTCTCAGCGAGAGCATGAAGGCGTTGCTGCCCTGGGATGCGGCGGAGGAAATCACCTTTGAGGCCGAGCCGGGCACGCTCACGGACCACAAGCTCCAGGCCATTCGCGACATGGGCGTGACTCGCCTGAGCCTCGGCATCGAGCACTTCGACGATCACATCCTGGAGATCAACGGCCGCGCGCATCGCTCCAAGGAAATTCTGCGCGCCTACAACTACGCGCGGGAGATTGGCTTCCCCCAAATCAACATCGACCTCATCGCCGGCATGGTCGAGGAGACCGAGGAGAAGTGGCGCGAGGCTGTGGCCAAGGCCGTGACGCTCCAACCCGACTCGGTGACGATTTACCAGATGGAGGTGCCCTACAACACGGGCATCTACCAGCAGATGAAGCGCGAGGGCAAACTCGTCGCGCCCGTCGCGGATTGGGACGTGAAGCGCCGCTGGGTCAACTACGCCTACAGCGAGTTCGAGAAAGCCGGCTACACCGTGACCAGCGCGACGACGGTGGTGCGCGATCCGAAGAAGGTGCGCTTCGTCTATCGCGAGGGTCTGTTCTCCAGCGCAGACATTCTCTCCGTGGGCGTGGCGAGCTTCGGCCGGTTGAACGGCGTGCATTACCAGAATCAGCATGAGTTTGATCCGTATCTAGCCGCGGTGAACAAAGGCGAACTGCCCGTCTATCGCGCCTACCTGCCGTCCAGCGACGAGCGGCTCATCCGCGAATTTATCCTGCACTTCAAGCTCGGCGAAAACTGCGTGAGCCACTTCCAGAAGAAGTTCGGCGTGAACGTGCTGGAACGTTTTGCCGCACCGCTGCAACGCCTCAAAGGCTGGGGCTTCCTCACCATCGAAGGCGACACGCTGAAACTAAACCGTGAGGCCCTGCTCGAAGTGGACCGCCTGCTGCACGAGTTCTTCCTGCCGCAGCATCTGACGAACAGGACGAC
>CAYQWK010000492.1:0-4671 GCA_964420805.1 uncultured Bifidobacteriaceae bacterium
GACCGGTGGGTGTTGAGCTGGGGCACGCACGCCACGGTGGTGCGTCCGAAGGCGCTGGTGGAGCGGCTGCGATCGGCGGCGGGGACGTTGGCGGAGCGATACGCGGCGAATGACGACTGACGAAGGGGTCTCACCACGGAGACACGGAGGGCGCGGAGGCTCGGGCAGGAGACAGGGGGCAGGCGACAAGGCGCGGGGGTGACATCCGTGGACACCTGGGGGGAATTTTGAGGGGCGGTGATCGGTGGACGGTAAGGCAGTGATCGGTGGACGGTAATCAGTGATCAGTAATCGGTGGTCAGGGGGAGGTGGTCAGGGGGAGGTGGTCAGGGGGAGGTGGAAATTGCGGTTTGGGAGGGCAATGGGCGGTGACTATTCACGTGAATAGTTGGTGAATGGCGGTGAACAAGTTTTTGAGCCGGGTGACAGTAGATGTCACTGGACATGTGGCAGGCTGGCGGGGATGAAAGATAAATGCACAGCCCACAAAGCGGAGGGGTTGGGGAGCGCCGAGGGCGCAACACCGAACGGGAGGATGGCTGCGGTCAGCGAGCAGACGCCCAAACTGGTTCCGGTTCCTCAATTCGCCAACGAACAGCAGTTCCTCGATGGCCTGAGGTCGTTCATGCAGGCGGGACGAGAGAGTCCCGCACCGGGGGTGGCCCGCGTGGCCAGGTTCTGGGAGCGGAAGATCTGCTTCTCCATTCTGGTCACGCAACAGCGGGTCGAACGGAGCAAGGCCGCGAAGGCAAAGCGGATGGCGCCGAAGCTGCAAATTTCTGTGCAGCCGAGCGGAGGAGCTACGGCATCCCCATCATCCGGGCAAAGCTGAGCAGGTGTTTTTCCATGGCCGGACTGAGCGGGCACTGACGACGCAACCAGCGAAACATTTCCTCTGTTTCATGACTCAATTCCACATCGGGGAGCTTGCGCTCAGCCACCGCGCGGACGGCCACCGTGTGCTCGGCCACCGTGCGTTCAGCCATCGCGGCTTCGGCGCCGGGCTGGGGAAGGTTGACCGTGATGTCAACAAGCTGGGCGGCGGGGCCGATGCGCATGTCCATGCAGCGTGCCGCGGTGAGTTCGGCCTGGTCGCGCCGGTCGCGATAGGCTTTGAGAATGAAAATGAAATCTTCGTCGGTGATGGTGCGCTGTTCGCCGCTGAACAGGCGCGAGACGTGGCTGCGGGTGAGGCCGCTGTCGCGAACGACATCGGCCTGCCGAAGCTGGTTGCGCTCGGTGATCCGGGTCAGGGCGGTGCTGAAGTAGCTCACGAGATGGTTGAGGGTGGAGGGTTGAGAGTTGAGGGAAGGGAAAGCGACACCTCACCCCAGCCCTCTCCCCGGACGAGGCGGAGAGGGAGGACAGTTCGGCGGGACGCCGAACAGAACAGGCGAGGCGCCTGCGGTGCACAAAGCGGTTCAAAAATCATGCGCGTAATCGCGCGGCGCTTTTTATTTGCCATGCGTGTCCCATTTTACGGGAGAACGCGCTGGGCGCAACAAGGGACTGGGTGAAGATGCGCGGCTCACTGCCAACGGAATTGCTGCTGAAGCTGATGCACGCGACGCCGGAGCAGATGGCGGAGGTCGAGCGGGTGTTGATGCTGGCGCCGGATGTGTCGGAACAGCACGCGCAGGGCGGCTTGGGGGAGATTCACGCGATGTTCTGTGAAGTGCGGCGGGAGATCGCGGCGGTGAGGAAGGATTATCACGAGCTGCGCCGGGCCAAGGAGCAGTTGGAGCAGATGCGGGCCGATGGCCTGTTCCAGTTCACGACGAAGATTGATCCGGAGTCGTTCCGCCTGATCTGCGCGGTGCTGGTGCATGGGGATGTGGCGAAGGCCGGCCGCGCGCTGAATGAGCGGGATTCAACGTTGCGCACGCGGATGGCGGAATGGAAGGAGCGCGGGCCGGCCTACCAGGTGTTGCTGGATCTGGTGCGGTGGCGCAAAGCGATCGGGCGGCGGCAGCCCGGGCAACTGAGCGAGGAGATCCTCGGCGGCAAGGCCGCGAACACGGATTTCAGCGGGCTGATTTCCGATGTGCTGGATGAGTTGCTGTCGTTCGAGGAGGGGAACTGGGAGGCGAAGTGTGAGGAGCTGGCGGCGTTGCTGCGGCCGTATGTCAGGCGGTAGGCGGGGGAGGTTCAACCGCAGATGGACGCGGATGGACGCAGATGCGGAGTGCCAGCGCACGGGCACGGCGGCCGAGGGCACGAAGGAGGCGGTCCGAGCCGGACTGGCCACGAGCGGGGGAGCGCACAGAAGTCCCAAGCGGAGGCGGAGGAGATCAGAGCCGACTGGCGTCGGCTCCTACGAGGAAGGGAGTGCCCGGCGGGTCGCCCGGCACGACAGGCGGGTCGCCTGTGCCACCCGGATGGGAAGGCGGTAGTCCGCGATTTTCCCCGCGATTTTTCTATTTCTCACAAATGCCTTTGGTGGCGTGGTTTAGGTGACTGGAAAGGGGCGTTTTTCAGCTCGTTTTCGCGATTTTTCAGGAGGGGTGACGTGGCGAGTGGTTCGCCAGGTGAAAACGAGAATACACGACGCCGAATCATGAAACTGCCCGCCCGACAATCCACCCCAGCCCGCGCCGTCGGCGCACCGGAAAGCACGGGGATGTTGACGCGGCAGGATCTGGCGAAGCAGTTGCGCATCTCGACGCGAACGGTGGACGAGTGGCGGAAGGACCAGGTGATCCCCTGCATCAAGGTCGGGAAGGTGGTGCTGTTTTACTGGTGGTGGCCGCTCTGCGCGAGAAGTACAGCGTGGCCCCTTCAAAGGCTGAAATTGCGAAAGCTGAAACGCTGAAAGGCACCGCCACCACCTCACCCCCAACCCCTCTCCGCCATCGGATGGCGGAGAGGGTGGTCGGGCCGGAGAGAGATGGAGCAGGCCAACGGGGGGGCCGCGGGTGAAAACGATTCTCGCGATTGATCCCGGGATGTCGGGCGGACTGGCCGTGGCGCAGTTTGGGAAAACGGATTGCCATGCGATGCCGGGGACGCAGGGCGACTTGCTTGAGCTGATAGGGAGCATCAAGAGCGCGGCGGACGTCGAGGGCGCGGCGCTGGTGTGCGTGCTGGAGGAAGTGAGCGGGTTTGCCGGCCAGGCACAGCCCGGTTCGGCGATGTTCAAGTTTGGCGAGCACTACGGGTTCATCAAGGGCGTGGTGCAGACGCTCGGCATCAGGCTGGTGCTGGTGCGGCCGCAAGCGTGGCAGAAGGGATTCGGGCTGGGCACGGCCTCGAACTGCACGAGCAAGGGGCAGTGGAAGAACAAGCTGAAGGCGGAGGCGCAACGTCGTTTTCCGCGGCTGCCCGTGACGCTCAAGACGGCGGATGCGCTGCTGATCCTGGATTGGTTTTTGCGCGGAGGTCCAAGCCGGACCGGCGATGAGCGGGCCGGCGCGAGGGAAGTGGCGGGCGAGTCGCCCGCCACGACAGGCGGGTCGGGGGGGGGGGGGGGGGGGGGGTGGGGGCGGGCGCCCCCCCCCCCACGACAGGCGGGTCGCCTGTTCCACCCGGATCGGAAGGCGGCGGCAATGGCGAAGGGCGAATGACGGATGTCGAAAGGGGTGCGGGAAGGGATCAGAGCCGACTGACGTCGGCTGCCACAGGTGGGGAAGTGCCGCTGGAGGAAATGCGGAATGCGGAATGCGGAGGGCGGAATCAGAAGGGAGACGCGAATTTCGCGAATGAACGCGAAGGCGGAGGGGAGGGAGATCAGCGCCTCGTTACCTCGGCTCCTACAAAGAGATTTCCGGCGGCGGCGTGTGCCGCGGCCGGTTCAACAAACAACAAACCAACATAACAAACCTATGAGTAATCTAGTTCTTGAGTGCAAAGACGGCGGCGAGTTCAAGCCGCATCCCGAAGGCATCCACCCGGCGGTGTGCGTGGATGTGATCGACCTGGGGATGGTGGAAACGGAGTTCCAGGGCGAGCGGCGCGTGGTGCCGAAGGTGAAGGTGGTGTTCGAGTCGGAGGAGAAGACCGACGACGGACGCAACTGCACGGTGGCGAAGAACTTCACGGCGAGCCTGCATCCGAAGGCGAAGCTGGCGGATTTCCTGGGCAAGTGGCGCGGGCGTCCGGTGACGGTGGGCGAGAGCATCGATCTGACGAAGCTGGTGGGGGCGAGTTGCACGCTGGTGATCTCGCATCAACAGAACATGGTCGGGAAGAGCTACGCGAGCATCGACGCGGTGAGCAAGCCGACGAAGAAGCTCGCGCTCTCGGGCGGCTATGACCCGGTGGCGGCGAGGAAGCGCGTGGCGGAGTGGAAAGCGAAGCAAATGCCGAATGCCGATGGGCGAATGACGAACGCGGAACGCGGAGTGCGGAATGCGGAATCTGCGCCTGCGGCGCACACCTCACCCCGGCCCTCTCCCCAGAGCGGAGAGGGAGCGCGGCCGGCGGCCTGGCCTGTTGCCCCGGTTGCGCCACCTGCGGCGCCGGCTCCCGATGATGATGTGCCGTTCTAAGGGAGGTTTGAGGGATGAGGTTTGAGGGGAGAAGTGGTTCAGAGCCTCGTGACCTCGGCTGTTACGTGAAAGGAAGACGATGAACACCATCATCTTTGACATTTAGACGGGGCCTCTGCCGGAAGGCGATCTGGCGGCGTTGGTGCCGCCGTTCGACCCGGCAGAGGTCAAGACGGGGAACATC
>CAYQWK010000493.1:0-4643 GCA_964420805.1 uncultured Bifidobacteriaceae bacterium
TTGCGTGATGGATGGATCGAGCACGACATTCTCGACACGGATGGTGATGCGCCCGCCTTTTGGCATGGCATCGCGCGCGTTGATGCAGAGATTGAGGACCACCTGGTCAAGTTGGCCTTTGTCGCCGCGCACATTGCCCAGGCCGGATGCGGGAAGGAAATCGACCTCAATGGTTTCGCCGAGGAGCCGTCGCACCATGCGCAGCATGTCCGATACGAGGCGGCTCATGTCGATGTCCTGCTTCTGGAGGTTCTGCTTGCGGCTGAAAGCCAGCAACTGACTGGTTAGTTGCGAGGCGCGTTCGACGGCCTTCTCGACCTCGCGCAAGAATACGGCCCGCTTGTCAGGTTTGCACTCCGGGTCGCGCGCCATGAGGCTGTAACCGGAGATGGCCTGGAGCATGTTGTTGAAATCGTGCGCGACTCCGCCGGCGAGGGTGCCGATGGCCTCCATCTTCTGCGCCTGACGAAGCTGGGCCTCAAGGGCGGTTTGCTTGGCCTCCGCGTCCTTGCGCGCGGTGATGTCGAGGCTGGCACCGACGACGCGAAACGCGACGCCGTCGCGGCGCTCGATCACCTGGGCGTGAATCCAATGCCGTGCCGGCGTGCCGTCCTTGCGGCGCAGGCGCAGTTCCATCGAATAGGTGTCTGAGATCGTCCCATCGCCATGCACGAGATCCAGCACGGTCTTGCGGTCTTCTGGATGCAGCAGGTCGAACCATGCCTCCGAACTCTCGGGCAATTCTCCCGGCGCGTAGCCGACCAGCAAGGGAAGGTTGCGGTCGGTGCTGAAACGACCTTCAGTTGGGAACAGTTCCCAGACGCCCGCGCCGGACACGCTCATGGCCAGGGCGTAGCGGGACTCGCTTTCCGCGAGGGTTTGCTGGACCAGGCGGCGGTCAAGTTCCGACGAGGCCCGCGCGGCGAAAATCTGGAGGGTGGATGAGATCAGTTTGGGTTCCCGCATCGGCTGGCGGAAGATCACGACCAGCAGGCCCATGATCGTCCCGGCTCCGTTCTGCAACGGGATTCCCGCGTATCCCCTGGCGCCCAGATTGGCCAGCAGCGTGTGCTCCGGGAACAGGCTGGCGACGTTGTCCGGCACGGAATACGCGCCGCTGGCGAGCATCTTCGCGCAAGGCGTGCCGCGCAGTTCATACTCGAAACCGGGCGCGGCCTTCCCATCGGAGTACACGGCGATGCTGCGCACGGCGCCAGGTTGGCGCGGATGCAGCTCGGCCACGAACGCGACGTCCGCGTTCAGGGCGCGCGCGGTGTGCTCGACCAGCGAGGCGAAGAAATCCGTGCTCGACTCCGCGGCTACGCCGCGGGCGATTTGCAGGATGGTTTCCTCGACTTGTTTCCGCTGGGTCATGTCGCGGGCGATGGTGGAGAAGTACTGCAACCGACCTTCCGAATCCCGGTGCGACATGATGACTTGGGAGACGTGGATCTCGGTGCCGTCTGGCCGGCGCATGATGCATTCGCCGCTCCAGATTCCGTCGCGCACGGCGGCTGGCAGCGCCTCGCGTTGGAGGTGTTCCCACGCCTGCGGCGAGTACCAGTTCGCGGCGTGCATTAATTTGACCGACTCTTCGTTCGCGTTGACGAGCCGACGTCCCGCAGGATTGACATAGGTGATCCCGCCCTTGGGGGTGGTGAAGCAGACCAGATCGGAGGTGTTCTCCAGCACGATCGCAAGGCGGCGGTGAAGTTCAGAGACTTCCTGCTTTCGAGCCATGGCGTCGATTTGGCCGCGGGTCCGACGACGCAGGAATTGCGAGGTCAACCCGGCTGCGGCCAGCACAAGCGCGCCCGCCGCCCCGGAGCGGAACCAGATCGTTTGCCAGAAGAATGGCAACGCCGCGATGCTCAAGGTGGCCCCGACATGGTTCCACGCTCCCGCCTGGCGTCCGACCGTGATGTTGATTGTGTAGTCGCCAGGCAGGAGCCGGCCCAACTCGATGGTGCGGGATTTCGTTTCCTCCGCGGCCACCAATGTCCGCCCGTCCGTGAGATGGTAGGCAAACAGCAGTTTCTCCGGAGAGGCGAATTCCGGCGCGGCGACCACGATCTGCACCTGGCTGGCACCGGGCGGCAGTTCGATGTCTCCGGCGGCTCCCGGCTGGAGTTCCCTGCGGCTCTGATTGCCGAGCACATAGGAAACAGATTCCACCCAGACTTTGGGCACCGAGTCGCCCTGGTGCAGGTTCTTGCCGTTGATTTCGACCAGTCCTTTGACCGTGGCAAACCAGACCCGTTTGTCCTTTCCGGCGGCTGCCGTGGGTTGGTGGCCGGCGGAGCACTCGACGCTCGGCAGTCCGTCCGACAATCCCAACAGGTGCAACGTGAGCCGCTGGTGACGGCCGTCGGCCACATCGTTCAGGTGGTTGGGCGCCACGCGGAAGATTCCCCGGTTCGATCCGATCCACCACTCGCCGGAGCCATTGTCGAGAATGGTGGTAATCTTCGTTGTCGGCAGCCCGGCCTCGACCCCGATCATCGTCAACGCCTTGTCGCGCAGCCGGCCCAAACCGCGGTCCTCGGTGCCAATCCAAATGCTGCCGTGGCGGTCGCGGCGGAGGCAAAGCACGCTGGGAATGGAGCGGCCCTGCGGATCCTTCACCTCGGTTGCTCCGGCCAGATCCAGGCGGAACAGTCCGCTGGGTGTCGCCGCCAGCATTGTGCCGCCGCTCTCCTCCGCAAACGCGCGCGCTCCGGCCAGTGGGAACAACCGGACAGACTCGCCGTCGATCATGGCCACGTTCTCGCTGCCGCCTGCCCAGATGCGGTGATGCTCGTCCTCATGCAGGGCGAACACGGACTTGCCGGCGGCAAACGGCGGCACTTTCGGGGCGGCATTTGAATCGCCCGGGATGACGAGAAGCCCCTGGTTCAGGGTGCCAATCCAGACATTGTCCGCCCGGTCGGGAAGCAGCGCGTGAACGTAGGTGCGATGGTATGCCGGCAGACCGGGAAGAGCGACACGGCGGACCTTGTTGTTCTCGATGCGGTACACGCCCTTGCCGAACGTGCCAGTCCATACGCGGCGTTTCGCGTCCACCGCAACGGTCTTGACGTTGCGTTCCTCTACACCTTCGGCCACGCCGAAGCTGCGCGCGGCGACACGTTTGATGCGGATCAACCCGCTGCCGCTCGTTCCAATCCAGAAATTATGCTGGCGGTCCTCGAAGACGAACCGGGCCGAGCGCTTGTCCGTTCCGGCCGCATGCACATGGTTCGTCGTGTAACCGTTCGTCAGGACCTGATACACGCCCTCGCTGAAGCTGCTGATCCAGACATCGCCGTCCTGCGCCTCGAACAGCGACCAGAAACCACCCACGGGCTGGGTCAATGGCACGTCATGGGTTACGCCGTTGGTGGTGTATTTCAACAACCGGTTCTCCCACAACAGCCACATTCCTCCGTCTCGCGCCGGGCCGCATCCGAACTTTTCCGAATCGGTGCGCGCGTCCGGCTGCGGACCAAAGGCGTGCCACTGGTTGTCCTCCCGGAAGCCGATGAAACCCGCCTGCACGACCCAGAGTCGGTCCCGCGGATCCACATGCGCGAGAAAACCCCGGCCCGTAGCGGCCTGCTCCGGTGGCATGATTTCCGTGAAGCGTTCGCCATTGAAGACCAGGATGTGGCCGTCGAACGTAGTCACGTACAACCGGCCATCCCGCGCTTCCGCGAACGTGCGGGCGTAATTCCCAATCCAGCCGCGGTCCCTGCCCATGCTTTCCCAACGCCCGTCTTTACGGCGGGCCATGCCGCCAATCGTGCTCGCCCACAGGGCGCCTGAACGGTCCAGATGCAGGTTCACAACGCCGGCGTGCGGCAGGGCAGGCGTGTTCCCGGGATTGAACACCGTGAAACGCGCGCCATCAAAACGCACCAACCCGTTGAACGTGCCGAACCAAAGATAATCATCCGGCGTTTGCACCATGGCCGTGGCCGAGTTTTCCGGCAGCCCATCCTCGGTTTCCCAAACATCCACCACATAATTCCCCGCCGTGGTGCGCTGCGCGGCCGGCGCGTTGGCGATTCCGGCGAAACACAGGACCGCCACCAGCAGGCGCCAGCATGGCGCAAGCGTGTTGGGTTGCATGCGCATCAGCGTGTCACAAGCCTCGGGCCGCTTCAAGCAGCCCAACGCAAACGCAGCAACTCTCATTTTGGCGCGCGGCGTTCACGCCGCTTCAACTCCCGCACCGGACAACATGTGAAAAAGCACTCAGAACCCTCGCCAATTCGATTGCCCAAGCGACCTAAAAGTCGCGCTCCAAATCAAAATCAGAATTGCTGACGCAGCCCGATGCGATTGGAACTGGCGGTCAGCCCTCAACACGCTCCGGAATGGCGCAGTGGCCGAACTGTTCGCGCTCCGACCAGTGCCGCCGCGCCCAGCGGCGCAACGCACAACCTCACGCCCCCCGTTCCGTCCGCTCTGCGCGGACGGGCTTGTCGCAGCGCGACAACCACCACCGGCAAGAAAGTGAAATGCGCCCGACCCGCCCACCCTCCCGTTTCCGGCGTTGGCATTGCCCGCCAGCCCGGTTTACATCCTCCGCACATTGAACGACCACAACGTGTCATCCGTTTCCCAGCCCGCCCCGGCGCAGGTCTTTCGCGTGCGCGGCC
>CAYQWK010000494.1:0-4593 GCA_964420805.1 uncultured Bifidobacteriaceae bacterium
CCGAGCATGGTTAGCGATGTACGCAGGGTGCGAAAAGCCTCGGCGCCCGGTGAGTTCGCGTTTTCCTTCACCACCAGGGATTCACCCGCCTTGAGCTGGGGCACGGCGCTCAACACCGGCAGCCGCAAGGACTCTTCGGCCTGATCCACGGTCTTGATCGAGCTGTCGATGGTATTCACGGCCAGCGCGAGCAACAGTCCGCCGAACAACCCGGCAAGGACGGCCTTCACAAAGATGCCCCGTTTGTTGGGCGCCACGGGCGTGCGATTCACGATGGCGTTGTCCTGGAGATGCACACGGCTGGGCTTGAGTTCGCGCGTCAGCGTCGTTTCCCTCAACCGCAGTTGCACTGTCTCGAAAAGCGCGCGGTTTGCGTCCACATCGCGTGCCAGGCGCTGGAACTTCATGACCTCCTCGGTGAGCTGGCGCGAGAGTTCCTGCTGCTTGTTCAGTTCCTCCTGAAGGGCCTTCTCGGCGGCGAGCGAGGCCTCGTAGGTGGCCTGGAGTCGTTGGGGCACCTTGCGCACGGCGTTGGTGAGCGTGTTCTGCCATTCGCCAATCTGGTTGGCCTTCTCGATGTATTTCGGGTGAGCCTCCTTGTATCGCTGCCGCAGGCTGGCGAACTCGCTCTCCAACCGCGTGATGGTGGAGCGTGCCTCGATCACCGCGAGGTCTGCGTTGACGGGTGCGAGTACCATCAACGCGGCGACATTGGTGCCGGCTTGGTTCACTTGGGCCATGTCGGCGCGGTAACGGATAGTTTCGGCGTTGGCCGCCGTGACGCGGGCATTCAACTCTTTGAGCCGCGCGCCCACGATGTCGTTGCGTTCCTCGACGGACACGCTCTTGGTGTCCTTGCGAAACTGCTGGAGGGCGTTCTCGGCTTTTTCCAGTTCGGTTTTGAGGCGGCGGGACTCAGTGACGAGGAAGCTGGACGCCTCACCCGCCGCGTTGGTGTTCTGCTCGAAGGCTTGGGCCAGATACTCGTTCACGATTGAGTTTGCGACGCGCGCGGTCATCTCAGGATTGGGATGGGTGACCGTGACGTCGATGAAACGCGTGCCACGGCGTAATCGCGCGGTAGTGATGGTGTCGAGCACGGCGGCGATTTGCTGGAGGGAAGGCTCGGCATCGCTGCCCCAGAAACTGGTATCCTTGGCGAGCTGATTCACTTGAGCAACACGTTCGAGCAGGGTGCGGCTTTTCAGGCTTTGCTCAATGGTGCGCAAGGCGTCGAGCGTGCGGGTTTCATCCGCCGCGACTTTCTCGATCTTGAGCACGCGCAATTCCTCGGGATCGACGCGGACCGTCGCGGTGGCGGCGTAAAGAACTGGGGCGCGCTGGATGTAGGCGATGGCGCCGACCACACCGATGACGAGGCAGAGCAGAATGATCCAGAACCGCTCCAGCAAGACATGCCAGAGCGTCTTGAAATCGAACGAGGCCGGTGGCGCGGCGGGCGCCGGAATCTTGTCATTGCGGGGCATATCAGAAGACCTTCTCGGCCACGTTGATGGTGTCGTCAGGCTGGATCTCGAACACTTTCACCTCTGGGTCCTTGGCCATGGAATCCGCGTCGAGCTTGAAGATCTTCTTCTCGGTTCCCTCGCCCCGTTGAACGCTGACCTTGCTGCTGTTGCCCAGGCGCGTGTAGCCGCCGGCCATGGAGATGGCCTGGAGAAGGTTGATCGACTCGTCACCCGGGAACTCATAGGTGCCGGGACGCTGCACCTGGCCGAGTACCGTGAAGCGGCGTTTCGAGTATTCGACCACGTCGACCGTGACCTGGGGATTGACGAGGTATTTCGCCGCGAGTTGCTCGCGGATGAAACTGGCGGCCTGTTCGCGGGATTTACCGCCGATGTTGACCGGTCCGAGCAACGGGAGCGTTACCGAGCCGTCGCGGGAGACGCGGACTTTCGCGTCGAGGTCATCCTCCTGATAAACCTTGACCTGAACCACGTCGTTGGCGGCGAGAAGGTATTCGCGGCGGAGGCTGTTGGTGGCTGCGGCGGCGGAATTGGTGGCGTTCATTTGGGCGGCCGGCGCGACGAGACACATCGCGAGCAGCAGCCCTGACCAGCTCAGGCACTTCATGTTTCTTTTCTCACTCTGGAGTTTTCAGTAAGACCACACCGTTTGCAGCCCGACGAGATGTCCGTCGAAGCTGTATCCGCTGGTGGAGGAGTTTTCGCGGTACTGGTGAAAAACGCCCACAGACCAACTGGTCGCCAGTATCAAGTCCGCTCCGTAACGGAGCAAGAAGTAATCATCCTGGCGCGTGCCTCGAACACCCCGCGCTGCCGCCTGGTAGTCCGCGCTGTCGAAGGAGTAGCGCGCATGTGCGCGCCAGCGTTCGAGGAATAGGTGCTGCACCCCGACGGCAAATCCGGTGGTCACGTAATTCTGTCCGGTGATCACGGCGGAGTTCTGCTCACGCCGGTGTCCTTCGATGGTGAACGTCGTACCCAGCCAGGGCGTGTAACGGCCGCTCAGGCTGAAAACTGGTCCCCAGCCGCTTTCGGCCGCCTCGAAAATCCGGTACTCTGCGCCAACTGAAACGCTGATGTCTGTCTTCTCTGTCGTCCGGTAACTGGCCCGCAGGGACGGGGTGACGTAGGTCTGGGTGTTCCCGTCGCGCGACTTGCCGGTGACAATAATGCCCGGATTGTTGCGCGGCGCTTCGTCCGTAATCAACTGGCCCACCGTCACGCCGAGACCGAGCGCGACCTTGGCGCTGATCTGGTATTGCACCGCGCCATCCGCCGTCCATTCCCTCGATCCAATCAGGCTCTCGTAATCGGTGATCCGGTGGGTGCCGCTGATCTGGAAGCTCGTCTTCTCGCTGTAGTCGTAGTCTGCCCGTACGCCGGTGCGGTAATAGGTCTGGTCCACGCGGCTGCCCACGTCCACCACACCGCCGGCCGATGTCTCAAACTCCTGATTCAAACCGAGAGTCAGCTTGGCCGTGCGTAGTCCGGCGTTGAAACGCGCCAGATGGTCCAGCGAATTATTTGTATCGTGCCGGGCAAAAAAGACGAACGCCGGGTTGTAGGTCAGCCGCAATGAACTCATCGACTGGTCCTCCGCGCGCGCCTTGAAGATGTCGAAGCCGGGTGAGAACACGGTAATCAAATCGTTTTCCCTGTTCGTGCGCCGGAGCCCGATGTTGCTGTCGAAGATCGTCGAAAGCCCCGCGTGAGGGTTGATTTCAAACGCGCCCAGTTGAAACAGACTTTGCTTCACCAGTCGGTCCTGCGACAGCAGATCGGGCGGAAGATAGGTCGTCATCGTTTGCGCGTGGGCCGCCGCAGCGAACAGCCACAAGGCTCCGATGCCGCGCCAGCGGCGCAGAATCGAAACGGCAGGGCAGGGGACGGCGGTCACAGATGCAAATGCGAAGTGGTTAGATAAACAGCATGGCGCGGCGAGGCAACTGCAATGAAGTCCGCGCAATTTCGCGATACTGGTCCGTTCGCCGTGCTCAGCGGATTTCCTCCAATGCCTTGCGGCAATACCACTTCACCGCATTGCTCATCGCGGGCCGAAGTAGATCAAGTTGCCCGCTGTCGAACCAGCCAATGTCATGATGCTCCTCGGCCGCCAGCGCCATCGTGCCTGTCTTGGGCCGTGCCCAGTAGATCATGCCGATGTGTTCATGCACCTCGTTGATGCGGTGGATGTCGAGAAAGCGCGGGGCGATCAACGCGCGCGTGCCTGGCTCCGTGGTCGGGGGACGTTCTCCAATCAACTCGACCTCGAATCCGCTTTCCTCCCGAGCCTCGCGGAGCGCCGCTTGTTCAGGATCCTCGTTCAACTCGATGTGGCCGCCAAGCGGAAGCCATTTGTCGAGTTTACGGTGATGGATGAGGAGGATCTTTCCTTCGTGAACGACAAAGATGGCGACTGTGAAGTCGATGGCGTAGTGCAGGTGCATTTGTCGGGGAAAAGTCGGACAGGCGGTTTGTAATCCGCCTGTCGCGGTGGTCAAGAGACTGCCTGCGGCGCACCGGATGACATCACGGCAGCAGCGTGTCTCCCATCAGGAAACGGTCGCACTCGCGGGCGGCGCCGCGGCCTTCGTTGATGGCCCATACCACGAGGCTCTGGCCGCGGCGGCAGTCGCCTGCCGCGAAGACTCTCGGGATGCTCGTCGTGTACCTGCCGTGCTCGGCCTTGTAGTTCGAGCGCTCGTCGCGGGCCACGTTGAGCTGTTGTGCCACGATGTCTTCGGGTCCGAGGAAGCCCATGGCGAGCAGGACGAGTTGGGCGGGAATCACCCGCTCGGTTCCGGCCTGTTGTTGCGGGACAAACTGGCCCCTGTCGTTGCGCTCCCACTTCACGTCCACGATTTCCACGCCGCTTACCTGGCCGTTGGCGTCCGCGAGGAACTTCCTCGCGGTGACGAGATAGACACGCGGGTCGGCGCCGAATTTTGCGGCGGCCTCCTCCTGGCCGTAGTCGAGCTTGTAGGTCTTGGGCCATTGCGGCCAGGGATTGTCGGCGGCGCGTTCCAGCGGCGGCTTGGGGAGGATTTCCAGTTGGATGAGGCTCTTGCAACCGTGGCGGATGGAGGTGCCAACGCAATCGGTG
>CAYQWK010000495.1:0-4570 GCA_964420805.1 uncultured Bifidobacteriaceae bacterium
GTGGTAAAGACTCGGACCGGCAGTGGCACCGGTCACGGCCAGGCGGGCCGGGTGGACAAGCGGACCAGCCTTTAAACCGAGTTCGGCAGCCACGGCTTTGAGGGTTTGTTCGAGCACGGGCGCGGTGAAAGCCGGCAGCGCAGCGTAGGCGTCGCGCAACTTCTTGAGCCGGGTCTTGCCGTCTGAGGCCAGTTCCTTCGCGGCCAGGGCGGGGTCGATGTCCACATTGTCCTTGAAGTAGAAGCCGGCGTAGGTGGCGAGGTCGGAGAATTTACGGACTTTGCCTTTGCATGTGTCGAGCGCGGCGGCGACGAAAGATGGGGGGAATTTGTCCAAGGGGAGGCCGGCCTTGCGAAGCGCTTCGGCACCGAGTGCGCGGTTGCGGTCGTCGGTGATGTCGCGCATGTATTCGCCGCCAAGCCATTCGAGTTTCTCCATGTCGAAGCGGGCGTTGTGCCGAAGGATCTGAGGCAGGTCGAAGGCCTGGATGATTTCGGCCAGGGGCATCTTCTCGCGGTTGCCCTTGGGGGACCAGCCGAGCAGGCAGAGGTAGTTCACCACGCCTTCTGGCAAATAACCGCCGTCGATATAGGCAGTCATCGAGGCGCCAGTGTCGCGTTTGCTCATCTTGCTGCCATCCTTGTTCAGGATGAGCGGTATGTGCGCGTACTTGGGTGTTTCGGCGCCGAAGGCTCGGAAGAGGGCGATGTGCTTGGCGGTGTTCGACAGATGGTCCTCACCGCGAATAACGTGGGTGATGCCCATTTCGAGGTCATCCACCACGTTCACGAAATGAAACACCGGCACACCGTCGGATCGGACGATGACGAAGTCAGGATCAGCCTCTTCGCGGTCGGTGAGGGGGCGGTTCACGTCACCGACAACCAAATCGCGGATGACGATGGGCTCGCGAGTCATGCGGAAGCGCACGGCGCCTTCGTGATCGTAGGCGAGCCCCTTGTCCTTCAATTCCTGCACGCGTTTGGCGTAAAGGGCTTTGCGCTGGGACTGGAAATAGGGGCCGCGGTCACCTTTGCTCGGCGCGTGGGCGTCAGGGCTGGTGGGGCCTTCGTCCCAGTCGAGCCCGAGCCAGCGCAAACCGCGCAGGATGACATCGACGGCCTCCTGCGTGTTGCGGGCTTCGTCGGTGTCCTCGATGCGCAAAATGAATGTGCCGCCGGTGTGGCGGGCATAAAGCCAGTTGAACAGCGCGGTGCGCGCGCCGCCGATGTGCAAATAACCGGTGGGGCTGGGGGCAAAACGGACTCGGACACTCATGACAGTTTCAATAAAGCGATCTGGTTCAGCGAAAGATCGCGACACCTTAACGTCGGGATTTCAGGCGAGGCAAGCGTGGCGGGGCAGGGGAACGGTGCGCCCCGGAATCCAGGTTGAAAGCAAATGAAGGTGCGCTCTAGCCTCGCGGCGATGTCCTCGCTGGATGCATTCCGCAAATTGATCGCCACGCCTGAGCCGCCAAGGCTGGGACCGCAAGGGCGGCCCGGCACGATGGACATTCCTGTATTGGAACGCGCGCTCAGGGAGTTCTTCCTGCACGAGGGGATTCCCTCCGCCATTCAACCGCATCTGCGCAGCGCGGCCTTGCTCTGGCACGATCACCTGGACGCCTCGCACACGATTTCGCAGGGCATCGAGACGCGGGATGGAAGCTGGCTGCACGGGATCATGCACCGGCGCGAGCCGGATTACGGAAACGCGAAATACTGGTTTCATCGCGTTGGGCGGCACGCTGCTTTTGGCGAAGTGGGAGAACGGATTGCTGAAATCACGCGTGGGCGGCGCGATCAGGCGGCGCGGCTGATTCCGGGTGGGGAATGGGACGCCTTCACGTTCGTGGACGAGTGTGAACTGGTCGAGGCAGGTGGTTCCGCGGAAGAGCAGGGGATCCTGCGCGCGGTGCAGGAAATCGAGTTCGACGTGCTGGTCGGACACATCATCGGGAAGTGACGTGGGGGATTTCTTCATCGTCCTGAATGCGGTGCTGCCGATCTTCGGCATCGCGATGGTTGGCGCGGTCATCCGGCAGGTGAACTGGCTGACGGCGGAGGCGGATGCGAGCCTGTTGCGGGTGACGGTGAATCTACTGGTGCCGTGCCTGATCTTCGATTCGATCCTGGGCAATCGCGCGTTCGACACGCGGAGCAACATCTTCATCCCACCCTTGATCGGGTTCGGGACGGTGGCACTGGGAATTCCGCTGGCGGTGCTGGTGTTGCGTTTTGCCGGGCTGACGGAGGAGAAGATGCGGCGAACCTTCGTCTTCAGCACGGCGGTTTACAACTATGGCTACGTGCCGTTTCCGCTGGCCCTGGCGTTGTTCAACAAGGAGACGGCGGCGGTGTTGTTCGTCCATAATGTTGGCGTGGAGATCGCGTTGTGGGGATTCGGCATGATTCTGCTGAACGGCGCAACATTGCGGGAGAGCTGGCGCAAGATTTTGAACCCGCCGCTGATCATGATTCTTGTGACGCTGGCCCTGAACTTCACGATCGGGAAGCAGCATGTGCCGGTGTTCGTGCAGACGACGGCGCACATGTTCGGGCAGTGCGCGATCCCGTTTGGCGTGGTGTTGCTCGGCGCGATTCTGGCGGATCATGCCCATGAGTTTCGCGACGCGCGCGGCGGGCGGATGGCGGTGGCAAGCTGCGTGGCGCGGCTGGGAATATTGCCGGTGCTCTTCCTTCTGCTGGCGCGCTACCTGCCGGTTTCGCTCGAACTCAAGCGTGTGATGGTCCTGGAGGCGGCGATGCCGGCGGCGGTGTTTCCGGTGGTGATGGCGAAGCATTACGGCGGAGACCCGGCCACGGCATTGCGGGTCGTCCTGGCAACGTCACTGGTAGGCCTGGTAACGATTCCGCTGTGGATTCGCGCAGGGATGAAGTTCGTGTTGAGCCGGTGAAACGGCGCTCGCGGCCATTCTCGGCTTGCCGGGCGGGGCGTGGTTGGGAATCATCCCGCCGCGCATGAACCCTGTAACTGACGACGACGGTGAGGGCGCAACCATATCTTCCATGAACGCAAGTAAGCATGTCCTCGGCGCGGCTCTTTGCTGCGCATTCTTCCTGATGCAAACCCCGGCCAGCGCGCGTCAGGGCGCGCAACCCAAGAGCCGCGGTCCGGACACCCGCCCGGTGGCGGCCGTGCAGATTCATCAGGCCCGCGCGACGGATTCGCAGGCGGAGATCGACGAGGACAACCGCGTGGGCGTGACGCAACCGTTGCGTTTCGCGGCGCGGGACGTGGTGCAGATCACGCCGCAGACCCACGGCACCTGGGAGAATGTGGCCGGCGGCCGGCTTTGGCGTTTGCGTGTGCATTCGGCCGGTGCCACGGACTTGAATTTCGGTTTCGCGCGCTGCCGCTTGTCGGAGGGATCGACTCTGCACATTCTCGCGGAAGGCGAGGATTATTTCCAGGGGCCTTACGGCTCGGCTGACAACAAGCCCCATGGCGAGTTCTGGACGCCGCTCATTCCAGGAGACCGCGCGGTGGTGGAACTGTTCGTGCCGGACGGGGCGGCCGTTCCCGATGTGGAAATTTCGAGCGTAAACCGCGGCTATCGCGACATGTTCCGGCGACAGAAGAATGGCAACCCACCGAAGGCTGGCGCTTGCAACATCGACGTGGTCTGCCCCCAGGGTGATCCGTGGCGGAACGAAATCCGCAGCGTGGCGGTGTATTCCATCGGCGGCATCTTCACCTGCACGGGAACGTTGATCAATGACGCGAACAATGACCCGAACCGGCATTTCTTCCTTACCGCGAATCATTGCGATGTGACGCCGTTCAATGCCGCGAGCGTGGTGGTGTACTGGAATTTCCAGTCGCCGGCGTGCGGACAGCACGGCGGCGGTTCGCTGGCCCAGAACCAACTGGGAACGATCTTTCGCATGTCGAAGTTCGACGTGGACATGACGTTGCTGGAATTGGATGAGGCCCCGAACGCGAGCTTCAATGTGTATTACTCCGGCTGGGACCGTGCGGGCGCTGCGCCTTCCGGCGTGGTCGGTATCCACCATCCCAACACCGACGAGAAGTCGATCAGCTTCTGCAACAACCCGGTGACCACGGTCAACAGTTGCATTGGCACCGGCGGTGCGGGCACGCACTGGAACGTCGTTTGGAGCAGCGGCGTGACGGAGCCGGGTTCGTCGGGTTCCGGCATCTGGGACACGCTCACGCACCGGCTGATCGGCACGCTTTCCGGTGGCGGCTCATCCTGTTTCTTCCCGTTTGATGCCGATTGCTACGGGAAAGTCTCTTACGCTTGGAACAGCGGTGCCACCGCCAGCACGCGCCTGCGTGACTGGCTCGACCCGAATAACACTGGAGTGCTGTTCGTGAACGGGCGCAATCCCGGCCCTGTCGTGCCGCCGGTGACCTACACAAATTTCGATGTTGCACGCGACTTTTCGACCAACAGCAACCCGAACGGTGTGTGGAGCTACGGCTGGCAGGTTGCGGTGGGATCGGATTTCTATCGAGTGAATGGCGTTCGTCCAGGAATTGCAGACAACGGAGTGCCGTTCCAGGTTTGGGAATTCAACGC
>CAYQWK010000496.1:0-4568 GCA_964420805.1 uncultured Bifidobacteriaceae bacterium
CGTGGTCGGACTCGTGTTCAATCCCATTATCGCCTACACTCGCGAGCCAGTTGCTCCCACTGGACCGAGGTCGTACACAGCCGGCGGATTGACTGGCGTGCTCGTTCCGCGCGAAGACTCGTGCGTCGAAGTGCCGGCACTGTTGTAAGCCGGCTCTGTTCCAACCGCCGTCGGGGTGTTGCTGCTGCGGGCCACCTCCACGCCATCCAGATAGGCCACAAACGCATCGTCGTAATCAACCGTGAGTTGGAGATGCAGGTTTGTGTCCACCCCACCGCCGACCGTGAAAGTCCTCCGGATATAAAACGTCGGGTAGTTCGTAGCCGCAGTGCCGCGCATGTCAGAAAGAACCGTCCGGCATTGGTTTGTCTCATTCGCCGTGTCAGTCGAGTAACCAAACCCGCCCGGCCCGCTTCCCCAGTCGGCGTTTAACGACGCATCGGCCACCGTCTGCCAACTTGCCTGCGGCGCATTGGTGCCCTTGTGCCAGCGCCAGATGTTCGTGTGCTCGACCAGCGGCGTGGGCGGCAGGGCTGGCGATCCGACTTGAACCGTGAGGACCTGGGCGGAGGCGGACGTGATGAAGGCAGCGGCAAAAGCCGACGCGAAGTAACGAGCAAACCGTGTCATAGAGTGACCGAGCTTGGCATACCACCCGGTCCATTACAACCGCTCACACAAAGCCGTCCCACAATCCCTTGCGCAGGCAGCAAAAGCAGACTCCGGAAACCTCGGCCCTTGTCCTCCCGCGAAACACCGCCGGAGTTGGCACGCCCTTGACGCCCCGGCATCCCGCTGCAAGTTTCGCCGCTGGCATCAGGGAACAAGACCTATTCAAACTCGTCGCCAGCTCCACGGCCGCCGGGGACCTCCTCGAACGCGTGAAGCAAGGCGGTGCTTTGTCCCTCGACTGCGTGAGCGCCGCCGCGCATCCCTTCCTCGCCGCCTTGCTGGCGAGAACATTCCCGGACCGGCCCTTGCTGGTCATCACCGCCGGCGTCAAGGCGCATGAGACGTTTGACCAGGATGCCGGCACCTGGCTCAAGCAGCTCGGGCGTTCGCGGTTGGGAACCGATGGCGCGACGTCCTCGCCAACCGCTCCACTCCAGCGTCAACTTTTCTTCCCCTCCTGGGATATCCTGCCGCACGAGCCCAAACTCCCTCATGCCGACGTGATCGCCGAGCGCCTGGAGACACTTGTAAAACTCGGTTCCCCTGCCCCGGCTGGAGACAACGTCGCCGCATTCCTTACCGCCAACGTCGTTGCGTTGATGCAGAAAACCTTTCCACCCGGCGCTATTGCGCAACGCACACGCACGGTCCGGCGCGGTGGGCAAATCAACCCGCTTGACCTGATTGAATGGCTCGAAGAAGAGGGCTACGAACCGGAGGCGCGGGTCAATCACAAGGGCGAAATCTCCCTGCGCGGTGGCATCCTCGATCTCTTCCCGCCCACCTGTCCGTGGCCGGTGCGCCTGGAGTTCTTCGGCGACGAGATCGACTCCATCCGTGAATTTGATCCGCTCACGCAACTATCCAAGGAACAGATTGACGCCGTCACCATTCCGCCGGCGGGCGAGCTGGGCATCCTGAAAAAGCTCGTCGCCTCCGTCGCGCCGGCTTCCAACCCGGCCTTGCTTTCATCCCTCCTCGATCATCTCCCAGCCAACGCCATCATAATCGTCGCGGACCCGGCTGCCGTGGAAAAATCCGCCGCCGATTACGCCGCGCAAGTGAAGCCGGGCGATCCGTTCCATGCCGCCTGGACAGAATTGCGCGACGAGATGGCACGACGAGCTTTCACCGTGATTGAACTCTCCGAGGCCGAAGAGAATCCCGCGGACGCGGCCCTGCCGAAACTTGACGACAATGCTCCTGATATGGAGCCGCCTCCCGTGCTCGAATTGCGCAACCTCGACGCCTTCCGCCCGATAGTCGAGCGCGCGACCGACGTGCAGATCGCCGAGGCACAGCGCCGAGAATTCTTCGCCCAGATGCACCGCTGGCTGCGCCAGGGCTACGGGGTGCATGTATTCTGCAACACGGACGGCGAACGGCAGCGATTTGAGGAAGTGTGGCGCGAACTTCTCTCCGACGCCGCGCGCATCGAACCTCAAATCTCCCGGCCCTGCACCGCCCTCGGCACGCTCTCCCGCGGCTTCATCTGCGACGCCGCAAAACTCGTGGTCGTAACCGACGCCGAGATTTTCGGCCGCTACAAACTTCAGCGCCCGCGCCGGCTCAAGTCGCCCCACGCCGCCGCTTCCCGCTCCGCGCTCGACATCGACTTCACCGAGTTCGAGGAGGGCGATTTCGTCGTTCACGTCCAGCATGGCATCGGGCGTTACCTGGGCTTGCAAGTCTTCGACCAAGGCGCGGGCCGCAAGCCCGCCGAAAAATCCCGGCGCATCAGCGGCCAGGAATGCCTGGTCATTGAATACGCCGCGCCCGCCCCGGACCAGGCGGCACCCAAGCTCTACGTGCCCGTCACCGAGGCCCATCTCGTCACCAAATATGTCGGCGCCGGCAAGGCCCGTCCCCAGTTGAACACCCTCGGCGGCACCCGCTGGACAAAGACCAAAGCCCAGGCCGAGAACGCCGTCAGGGACCTCGCCGCTGAATTGCTCCGCATCCAGGCCGCGCGCGAGTCCCAAACCGGCCATTCCTTCCCGCCGGACAATACCTGGCAGCGCGAGTTCGAAGGCTCCTTCATGTTCGAGGAAACGCCCGACCAATTGCGCGCCATTGTCGAGGCCAAGCGCGACATGGAATTACCCCGTCCGATGGACCGGCTCATTTGTGGTGACGTCGGTTACGGCAAAACTGAGGTCGCCATCCGCGCCGCCTTCAAGGCCGTGATGGGCGGACGACAGGTCGCGGTGCTCGTGCCCACCACGGTCCTCGCGCAACAACACTTCAACACTTTCACCGGGCGGATGGCCGATTATCCCGTGCGCGTCGAATTGCTCTCCCGATTCCGCTCGGCGCGCGAGCAAAGACGCGTCATCGCGCAACTCGCGGCCGGTGGCGTGGATATCGTCATTGGAACACACCGCCTCGTGCAGAAGGACATCGTGTTCAAGGACCTTGGACTGGTCATTATCGATGAGGAACAACGCTTTGGCGTGATGCACAAGGAAAAGTTCAAGATGCTGCGCCAGCTCGTGGATGTTCTCACCCTCAGCGCCACGCCCATTCCCCGCACGCTTTACCTTGCCCTCACTGGCGCGCGCGACATGAGCACCATCGAAACCCCGCCCCAAGACCGGCTCCCCGTCGAAACCATCGTCTGCCAATACGACGAACGCGCCATTCGCGATGCCATTCAGCGCGAATTGAACCGCCAGGGCCAGGTCTTTTTCCTCCACAACCGCGTCTTCGACATCGACGCCGTGGCCCTCAAGCTCAAGTCCCTTCTCCCCCACGCCCGCATCCTCGTCGGCCACGGCCAGATGCACCCCGATGTTCTGGAAAAGGTGATGACGCAATTCATCAACGGCGAGGCGGATGTCCTCCTTTCCACCACCATAATCGAAAGCGGCATCGACATCCCCAATGCCAACACCATCATCATCGACCGAGCCGACCGCTTTGGCCTCAGTGACCTGTACCAGCTTCGCGGCCGTGTGGGCCGCTACAAGCACCAGGCCTATGCCTACCTCATGCTCCCGCGCCACGCCGGCCTGCTGACCGACGCCCGCAAGCGCATCAGCGCGATCAAGCAGTACTCATCGCTCGGGAGTGGATTCAAGATTGCCATGCGCGACCTCGAGATTCGCGGAGCCGGCAATATTCTCGGCCCTCAACAAAGCGGCCACATCACCGCCGTCGGATTTGACCTTTACTGCCAGTTGCTCAAACAAAGCGTCAGCGCGCTCAAGGGCGAGAAGATCCGCCCGCGCGTCGAGGTTCAGACCCGCATTGACTTCCTCGCCAGCGACCCTGCCGAGTCCCTTCAGGTCGAAGCTCGCGAGAGACGCGCTATAAAGTCTCCGCCGGACTTCACGGTTAACGTGCCGCGTGAAACCGCCACCTGGTCGGATTACGAAGACGCGTGCGACGAACCCGAACCCGACGCCATTCCGCGCACCCCGGCCTACCTCCCGTTGGATTACATCACCGAATCCCGCCAACGCATCGAGTTCTACCGAAAGCTGGCGCAGGCCACAGAAAAAACTGCCCTCGAAGCGGTCCGCCGCGAACTCCGCGACCGTTTCGGCCCCCTGCCCGCCTCCGTGGAGACCTTATTGACGGTGTATGACCTCAAACTCATTGCTGCTGCGAAAGGCGTCACCAGTATCGAGGTTCGTGAGAACAAACTGATAATCGAACGTCGCGGTGAAATCGAAACGTTCGGCGGCCGGCTTCCACGTCTGGCCCAACCGAATGCTGCGGGAAGATTAAAGGAGATACGCAAACTCCTGCTCGCGCTCTGACCACGGCTCAAACGCCCACTGCAATCTTGCACCTTTTGAAAGGGTCGCATCAGTCCAGATGCAGATGCGCGGGAAAGTGGCGGGAGTGGCGGGGCTCGAACCCGTAACCTCTGCCGTGACAGGGCAGCGCTC
>CAYQWK010000497.1:0-4565 GCA_964420805.1 uncultured Bifidobacteriaceae bacterium
GTATTTGGCATCACGCGAATCACCCGCGCCCCGCCGGGCAGCGCGCCTTCAAGCCGGACCAACGTCACCCCGGCGGCAATCGACATCAGGATGTGGCGCGGTTGAAAATCCGTCCTGATCTCTGCCAGCACGGGCAGCACTTGATCGGGTTTCACCGCCAGCACCAGCAAATCGGCGGCAGCGACCACCTCGCGATTCGACGCCGCGCCGCGCCCGCCCGTTTCCGCGCAAAAGGCCGTTCGAGCCGCCTCAACCACATCACTTGCGATCATGTCTTGCGGCGCGACGAGCTTCGAGGCGACGAAACCCCGCGCTAGCGCTGAGGCCATTTTGCCCGCGCCCAAAAAGCCGATCTTCAACGTGGAACCCATGCGCGGCATTCTGGCAGCCGGCCAACAGCGCGGGAAGGCAATTTCCCACAGGGCGCACTGGCAGGGGCGCATTTCTCTGTCTTGCCGGTAGTGGTCGTCGCGCTGTCCACCCTCCGCAGTAATTGCTACGGAGGACGGGCCACAAGCAAACACACGTTCAACGCGCGATCCTGGGGCCGGTCTCAAAAACGGGCGTCCGTGGCGCCGTTTCAGTATAAGCCCTATTGATGGAAGACCTCCTGACTTGAGGTCGCCGCCAGCCTTTCTCAACCCGGGAAACAATCGAACTAAGGACGTGGCGCGACCCGACCCGTAAAGTTTCCGGGAAATGTGCCGATGTTTTGGGCGTGCCGACAGAGGGTTCATCAGCAAACGGACAGCCCACGCCGGAGGACAAAATCTCCCCGCGCATGAGTGCCGCCAAAGCCACCATTCTCCTGGTGGAGGATGAGGAATCGGTGCGTCGCGTGGTCGTAAAGTACCTGACCGCGTCCGGCTTCCGTATCATCGCCGCTGAGAACGCCCGCTCGGCAGAGCCACTGTGGCGCGAACATTCGCGCCAGATCGACCTGTTGCTCACCGATGTGGTGCTGCCGGACGGAATGAACGGACGGCAACTCGCCGAGGCGCTCCTGCGCGAGAAACCTGAGCTGCGAGTAATCTTCACCAGCGGATTCAACATGGAACTCACCGGCCCAACCCCGCAACCGCGCCCGGGCATTTCCTTCGTCCCGAAACCATACCGGCCCGACCAGTTACTCGAGGCGGTCCATCATTCGCTGAACAGCCCCGCATGACCTCCGGCGCCTACCGAGTCCTGATCATCGACGACCACGCGCTGCTGCGCGCCGGTTTGCGCCAGGTGCTCGCCAATGCCTTCGGACGCATCCAGGTCGGCGAGGCCCAGAACGCCACGCAGGCCATCGACCTTGTGCAGAAGCAGCGCTGGGACATCGCCATCACGGACCTCACCCTGCCCGGCCGCAGCGGCCTGGATTTGATCGCCGAGTTCAAGCACATCGCCCCGGAAATGCCCGCGCTTGTCGTGAGCGTGCTGCCAGAGGAGGATTTCGCGGAGCGTGTGATCAAGTCGGGCGCCGCGGGCTTCGTTCACAAGGAGGCCAGCACGGACGAACTGGTGAAAGCCGTCCGCAAAGTGCTCGGAGGCGGGAAATACATCAGCCAGCGCTTCGCTGAGAAACTCGCCTCGCACCTCAACGTCCCCGCCGAAGACCAGCCGCATCATCTGCTCTCGGACCGGGAATTCCAGGTGCTGACCATGCTCGCCGCCGGGCGCACGCTGACCCAGATCGGCAAAGTGCTTTGCCTGAGCATCAAGACCATAAGCACCTACCGCGCGCGCATCCTGCAAAAGATGCAACTGGCCACCAACGCCGACATCACCCGTTACGCGCTCAAGCACGGGCTGCTGGAATAACTTCCATCAACACCCGCGCCTCCGCGCTCCCACTTCTCAGTTTGAGGCTCTGCCAAAACGCCTTGCCGGCTGCGTGCTCTCAAGCCACGCCTGCTTCGAGCCTCGAACGCGGCTCCCGTTCTTGACGGAATCTTAACGCCTCCAGGCCGCTTCTTGATTATGGGCGGCCACGGAGTTGCGCCAACGTGGGGCCAGCCGCGAGCCGAATGTCTCTGCTGCGGTTTAAAATCATGAGCGATCTAATCTTTCTCACGGTGACGGTGCTCTTCTTCGTCGCCAGCGCCGCGTATGCGCGCGGTTGCGAGTCTTTGTAGGAGGAACCATGGAAGACCTGGTAATGGCCGGCGTTGCCCTGGCTTTGTTCATCTATCTGTTGGTGGCGATGTTGCGCCCGGAAAAATTCTAAGGAATGACCATGAATGCGAATGACTGGCTGCAGCTCGGCCTGTTCGTGACCACGCTCGCGCTGATCACGAAGCCGATGGGACTCTATCTGGCCCGGGTTCTCGACGCCGACGGCGGGACCTGGCTTGACCCGGTGCTGAAACCGGTGGAACGCCTGACCTATCGCACGCTCGGCGTCGAACCCGGCAAGCAACAGGACTGGAAGCAATACACCTTCGCCATGCTGCTGTTCAGCCTGGTGAGCTGCCTGTTCACCTACGCCATCCTGCGACTGCAGCACCTGCTGCCGCTCAATCCGCAAGGCCTCGGCCCGCTCAGCCCGCACCTCGCGTTCAACACCGCCGTCAGCTTCACCACCAACACCAACTGGCAGAGCTATGGCGGCGAGTCCACGATTTCCCACCTCTCCCAGATGGTCGCGCTGACGGTTCACAATTTCGTTTCCGCCTCCGTCGGCATCGGCCTTGCCGCCGCGCTCGTACGCGGCGTGGCGCGCCATTCGACCCGGGCGCTTGGCAACTTCTGGGTGGACCTCGTGCGCGTCACGTATTACCTGCTGCTGCCGCTTTGCTTCGTGTTCGCCGTTGTTCTTGTGTCGCAAGGGATAATCCAGAACTTCAAGCCCTACACGAAGGCGAAGCTTGTGGAGCCTTACAAAATCTCCGTCGAGAAGAAGAACGACAAAGGCGAGACCGTGCTCGGCGCGGACGGCAAGCCCGTGATGGAGGAGCAAACCGTGGACGAACAGGTCATCGTACAGGGTCCCATGGCCTCGCAGATCGCCATCAAGATGCTCGGCACAAACGGCGGCGGATACGTGAACGCCAACGCCGCGCATCCGTTTGAGAATCCGACGCCGCTCTCGAACTTCCTGCAAATGCTCTCAATCTTCAGCATCGGCAGCGGATTGACGTATTGGCTCGGGCGCATGACTAGGAACCAGTCGCACGGCTGGTCCGTGTGGGCCGTGATGATGATCCTGTTCCTGGCCGGCGTACTTGCCTGCTGGTGGGCCGAATCGGAGGGCAACCCGATTCACCATCGACTCGGCGTTTCCGTTGCCGGCGGCAACATGGAGGGCAAAGAAGTCCGCTTCGGCGTCTTCAACTCGGCGCTCTTCGCCACCATCACCACCGACGCCTCCTGCGGCGCGGTCAACTCGATGCACGACTCGTTCACGCCCATCGGTGGGTTGGTTCCGCTGTTCAACATGCAACTCGGCGAGATCATCTTTGGCGGCGTCGGCGCGGGGCTTTACGGAATGCTGGTGTTCGTCATCCTCGCCGTGTTCATCGCCGGCCTGATGGTCGGGCGCACGCCGGAATATCTCGGCAAGAAGATCCAGTCCTACGAGGTGAAACTGGCGATGCTCTCTCTGCTGGTACTCTGCCTCTCGATCCTCGGCTTCTCCGCGTGGGCGGCGGTAAGCGACTGGGGCAAGGCCGGCCTCAATAATCAAGGCCCGCACGGCCTGGGCGAGATGCTGTATGCCTACAGTTCCGCCACGGGCAACAACGGAAGCGCGTTTGCCGGTCTCACCGCCAATGAGCCGTGGTACAACACCACGCTCGGACTGGCGATGCTCATCGGCCGTTTCCTGATGATCGTGCCGGTCATGGCGCTGGCCGGTTCGCTCGTGCAGAAGCGGACCGCACCCGCCAGTTCCGGCACCTTCCCGGTTTCCGGCGGCACATTTGTCGTGTTGCTGCTCGGCACGATCCTGCTCGTCGGGGCGCTGAACTTCCTGCCCGTGCTGGCCCTTAGCCCCGTCGTCGAGCACTTCCTGATGTTGCAGGGCAAACTGTTTTAACGCCTGCCTCGATTCTTTATGACTCCACACGCTCCATCTCTCTTTGATTGGAAGATCGCCAAGCCGGCGTTGGGCGGCTCGTTCAAGAAGCTCGACCCGCGCCTGATGGTGAAGAATCCAGTCATGTTCGTGACCCAGGTCGGCGCAGTGCTGACCACGGTGGGCATCTTCACCGCGCCCGCGGCGGAACGAGGCTTCATCGCGCAACTCGCCTTGTGGCTCTGGTTCACGGTGCTGTTCGCCAATTTCGCCGAGGCAGTCGCCGAAGGGCGCGGCAAAGCCCAGGCCGACAGCTTGCGCAAAGCCCGCAAGGACACAGTCGCGCGCCGCATGAAGAACGGCCGCGAGGAACGAGTTCCCGCGCCGGAACTGCAAAAGGGCGACACGGTCGTGTGCGAGGCGGGCGACGTGATCCCGGCCGACGGCGAAGTCATCGGAGGCATCGCGAGCGTGGACGAGGCCGCCATTACCGGCGAATCCGCGCCCGTCATCCGCGAGAGCGGCGGCGACCGCAGCGCCGTCACCGGCGGCACCCGCGTCA
>CAYQWK010000498.1:0-4561 GCA_964420805.1 uncultured Bifidobacteriaceae bacterium
TTAATCGGCTCGTCAAACCCTCCGCGGCGTTCGGCAATGATCTTCAAGTCGAGCGCGCCGTAATGCACCAGCGGCGCCTTCGGTTCCTCAATGCGCACCGAGAACGGCGCGGATTCGCAAACCGCGACGTACAATTTGTCCTCCGTGGTCGTGTAGTAATACGTCTGGTTCGGGCCTTGGATGAACTCCATCAAGTGCCGGTAACGTGAGGTGACCGACTTGCCGGTGTCCGACGATTTGGCGAGGAGATCGACAAACTTGCCACCCACTGGCGCATCGCTGGCCGCTTCAAAGACAAGCGGTTGCAACTCCAGTTTTCCCGGCAGCGTGTCGGCGTTCATCTTCACTCCGCCCGGGAGGTCGGTCGCGCTGAAGGCAAGGTCGCCCGCGAAATTCGCACGCTTGGCCGAGATCATCGTGGCGAAACGATTGCCGCGCGGCACGGTGATGTATTGCCGGGTCTGCGTGTCGTTTCGCGCCACCTCGGGAATGCTCAAGGTGACCGAGGGCGTTTGCGGCGTGACCTCGACGCGATACACGAAGTCCGCCCCGCCATGCTCGAACTGGTCGCGGACCTTGATGAAATAATCGCCGTCCGCCGCCGCGGTGAACTTCGCCACGCTGTCCACCCCCGCGCCGTCGTCATTCGATGTCACAGCCGCGCCTTTCGCATCCGTGATCTCGATTGCGGAATCAATCGGTGAACGCAGGCGGCGGCCAAACAGACTCGCTTCAAATGCCTGCCCTTTCTTCGCCGTGAACCGGAACCAGTCCACATCGCCCTTCTTGCTGATGATGCCGTTGAACGCGATGGGCACATCTCCGTAATGCGGCGTGGCGGATTCGCGCGTGTCGTTCGGCTCGGCTTCAAGCACGTTCCCGAATGACGAAAGGCGGATCCAATTCGGTGAGGGCGAAATGTTTCCGTCCTGTTCCGCGAAGACCCCGAACCGGTCGGCGCCGGAGGATGGCAGCTTGATCGTCTGGGAGAACTCTCCGCCAACGTCGCCGATGAATTTCACCGCAAGATTTTCGCCCGCCTTGCCGCCAGCGGGATAAACCGCCGTGGGCCGCGCAAAGGAACCGATGTGCAGCCGGTAATCCGTCGCGTTACCGCTGTATGTTCCGTCGCGCATTTCGATGTAGAACTTCCCGTCCGCCGGCGCGAGGACCGACACGAACGCGTCTTGCAGCAGCAGCGTCGTGTCATCGCTGGATGCCAGCACCTTGCCGTCGGCATCGCGGATGGCGAGATAAGGATCGAGCATGGCGCGGGCGAGGCGCATGGCCTCGACCTCGGCGGAGATGCGCTGGCCCTTCTTCGCATCGACCCGGAAAAGGTCCACGTCCTCGCCTCCAGCGGTTCCGTTGACGGTGACGCCAAGCGGTACGCGATGCGCGGACGTGGTGGTGTTGTTCGTTTCAAACTCTGAAATGTTTGTGTAGGCGCTGACCCAGAAGGTGCGCAGGTCCGAGACACCCGTGGCGGTGCGGATGCGAAGCTGGTGTTCGCCCAGCGGACAATCGGCGCTGATGCGCGCCATGGCGCGGATCGAGTTGGTCTTCACCGCGAGGATCTTTCCCACCTGGATTCCAGGCCGGACGAAGACCAACTCCGGCATGTCGTCGAGGCGCGCACCCGTGAGCTTCAACTCCACCTCGGTGCCCCGTTGCCCGCCCGCCGGCGATACTCCCGTCAGCTTCGGCGACGTTGCACCCGCGCTGAGGGCAAGCGCCGCGACAGACAAACCAGCAAGCAGCGCCCTCATGTTCACGCGATCAGTTCCCGCACCGGCGCGCCATCCTTGACGATCAACACCGGACGGTTTCCGGCAGCCATGAGCGCCTTCTGTGGATCAATGCCGATCTGGTTGTAAACTGTGGCCGCAAGATCAGGCACGTAGAGCGGGTTCTGGTCCGGTTCGCCCGCCGTCGGGTCCGTGGTGCCGTGGATGTAACCCTTCTTGATCCCGCCGCCGGCGAGCACGATGGAGAAGACCTTCGGATAATGGTCCCGGCCCGCCGTGTTGTTGATCTTGGGTGTCCGCCCGAACTCGGTCGTCACCATCACCAGCGTGCTGTCGAGCATTCCGCGCTGCTCCAGATCACGGATCAAGGCGGCGAACGCCTGGTCGAACTTCGGCATCTGGTTCGTCATCGCCGTTTTGATGTTGTCGTGATGATCCCAGCCGCCGTAAGTCAGCGACACAAACCGCACACCCGCCTCCACCAACCGCCGCGCCAGCAGCATTCGCTGACCGGCGTCGCTCATCCCGTAGTCCTCGCGCAGGCTTTGCTTTTCGTCCGCGATGGAGAACGCCGCGCGGGCCTTCTCGTTCGACAGCATGGCGTAGGCGCGTTGGTAAAACGAATCCATGCCGTCCAGCGCGTCGGACTTTTCCAGTTTGCTGAAATGCTCGTCCACAGCCGCGCGCATGTCCTTCCGCTCGGAAAAGCGCTTCTCATCCACGCCCGCCGGCAGGTTCAAATCGCGGACCTTGAAATTCGTATTCGAAGGGTCACTGCCCAGGCTGAAGGGACCGAACGCCGAGCCGAGATAGCCCGTACCGGCGAATGTGTTCGGCATGGACGGAATGCAGACGTAAGGCGGCAGGTCGTTCCTTGGTCCAAGCTCGTGCGACACGATGCTGCCGATGCTCGGGTAATGAATCGCCGGGCTGGGCCGGTAGCCGGTGAACATGTTGTGCGTGCCACGGTCGTGATCCGCCTCGCCGTGCGTCATCGAGCGCACCACGCAAATCTTGTCCGCCACACCCGCGATCTTCGGGAGGTTTTCGCTGAAGACCACGCCGGGCAGTTTCGTTTTCACCGTGCCAAGCGGGCCGCGATACTCGATCGGCGCGAACGGCTTCGGGTCGAAGGTCTCCTGCGCCGCCATGCCGCCGGGCAGGTAAATGTTGATGATCGACTTGGCCGCCGCTCCGCCGGCCGCGGCCGCGCCGCCCTTTTGGGCCGCCGCCATCGCCTCCATCTTGAACAGGTTGCCCAGCGTCAGGCCGAGCGTGCTGACCGCGCCGACTTGCAGGAAGTTACGACGGCTGGGCCGCCAGCCATGCTCGGTGCTGCCGCACCAGGTTGGTTTCCAAATGCTCATAGTCGCTTTCTTTCCAACATTTTCCGGATTTCGCCCGAAACGATGCGGAGTCAGACGTTGCCGTGCAAATCCTTTTCAAAAAATCTTCGCGTTAATTGCATCGGCAAATGGCAAGAAAAGATGAGCCTTCCGGCGGTTCCGACCGTGCGGACTGAACCGGATGCAAGAACCGGACGAAGGAAGCGCCTCCCAGATGGACCTTCGCCCCCGGCCTCTCCGAACGCTGCGCACTCCAAAGCGTTTCCCCATTTGGCCACCTGTCTTCGTTTGCCGTAGCGGCGTCTCGGCAGAGCGCCGCCATCGAGAAAATCCCGAAGCCTGCGCCATCCGCCCGCGTCCAACCGCCACGAATGAAAAGCCCAACCTGTTCCCGTCGTGATTTTCTCGCCGCCGTCCCCGCTGCCGCTGCGCTTGGAATCCTCTCCCCGCGGCTCTTTGCCGCCGCCGCCAGAGCGAAGATTCCCATTGGCCTCCAGCTTTATTCCGTCCGCAACGATTGCGCCAAGGACCTGCCCGGCGTGCTTCAAGCCGTGGGCAAGATCGGCTACAAGGCCGTCGAGTTCGCGGGCTATTACGGGCGCGACGCGAAGACCCTCCGCAAGCTGCTCGATGACGCCGGTTTGCAATGCTGCGGCACGCACACCGCGCTGACCACCCTGCTCGGCGACGAACTTCAGAAGACCGTCGAGTTCAACCAAACCATCGGCAACAAGTTCCTCATCGTGCCCAGCCTGCCGGAGAAATATCGCAAGACGAAGGACGACTGGCAAAAGACCGCCGACCTCTTCTCCGAAGTTGCCGCCAAGGTGAAAGGGCAGGGGATGATCGTCGGCTATCATAACCACGGCGTGGAATTTCAGAAGCACGATGGCGAACTGGCCTGGGACATCTTCTTCAACCGCGCCTCCAAGGACGTGGTGGTGCAATACGACGTGGGCAATGCCGCCGGGGCCGGCGCCGATGCGCGCGAGTTCCTCAAGAAATTCCCGGGCCGCGTCGCCTCGATCCACGCCAAGCCCTTCTCGAAGTCAAATCCGGACGCCCTCATCGGCAAGGACGAGCTGCCCTGGTCCGAAATCTTCGCGCTCTGCGAAACCACCGCCGGAGTCCAATGGTACATCGTGGAATACGAGCGCCGCGGCCAACCGCCCCTGGAAAGCGTCGGCAAGCTGCACAAAGTGCTCTGCGATCTGGGCAAGTGCTGAACAAAAGCGCCGTTCCAGAGCTTCCCCGCGAGGTAGAACTTGTCGCGCTGCGACAAGTAGCGCCGCGTCAGCGCGGCGCAACGAACGCAATTTTGGTCAACCAGATGAGGTCAACCAGATGAAGGCTGAGAGGAAACCCTGCGCGCCTTTGGACTGCGGCGACATGTCTGCGCACTCCAAAGTTCGCCCAATCTGGTTGCCCTGAATCTGGCTGACATCCTTTCCCAACTGATCTTGTCGC
>CAYQWK010000499.1:0-4554 GCA_964420805.1 uncultured Bifidobacteriaceae bacterium
TTCGCGTCCGGCCCGTAGCCGTTCGTGGTGGCGATGGTGTCGTTGCCATCGGTGTAACCGAGCACGCCGGGGCCGCTGGCCCAGCCGCTGTCATCAAACGCGACGCCGGCCCAGGCAGTTCCTTGGTCGCTGCCGTCATCAAGATAGCGCCACGAACTGTTGCTGGCGATCAATGTGGTGTAGGTCGGCGGAGGCGTCACCCCAACCACGAAGTCCGCGTTGGCGAAGTCCGGCCCCACCGTCACCGGGTTGTCGAAGAACGGCGTGTCGAAATTGTAGGAGTCCGTCACCGGATCCACCGCCGTGACCGTGTAATTTCCCGCCCCGAGATTGGCGATGGTGTAGCTGCCGTCGTTCTCGGTTAAGGCGTACTTCGACGAACTGGTGGACACGCGAATGCCGGCCAGCGGCGTGCCGTTCGCGTTGAAGACGCGCCCGCTGATCGCATACACGGTTGGCGTGCCGATGGTGACGACGACGACATCGCGCGCCACGCCGCCCTTCATGTCGCTGACGGTCACGGCGACCGGGTATTCCCCGGCCGAGGCGAAGCTGTGCGTTGTGACCGCGCTGTTATCCACGCCGTAATTGCCGTCTCCGAAATCCCATGCATAGGCCAGCGCGTCGCCGTTCGCGTCGGTGGCGGCGGCAGTAAAAGTAAGGGTCTGGCCCGTGGCCGCGGACAGCGCGCTGGCACCCGCGACGACGACCGGGGAGACGTTGGTGGCGAAGGGTCCGATGTTGATCACCACGTCGATCGACTCCGGGTAGGTGTTTGCCTTGCGCGTGGGCGTGACGTGGAAATTGCGCGACCAGTCGCTGAAGGTTCGGCCGATGGTCAGCGAGTGATCATCCTTTCCGCCTGATGAACCCGGCGTCATGTCGAGCAACTGGGAGGCACCGCCAGCCCAGCGGAAGTTGATGCCGTTCATCATCGCGTTGTTCCCGGTCCACAACTGCCGGAATTCGATCCAATACGGATCGCCGCTGGCGCGGTTCAGGCGGATGGCTCGCAGGCCGATAGGCGCGGTGGCGATGTCGTGCGCGTGGAGTCGGTAGGTGCCGCTAACGGTGACGTTGGTGGTGTTGGCACCGGGAATCCAGCCAAGGCGGTTCTTGAAGCTGGCGCTGAAATGGCGCGAGCCGCCGCCGCTGCCACCCATGGTGTCGAAGGGATCGCCGTATTCCTCATTCGAGCCGGCGCCGATGGTGCTTTGTCCACCGGTATCCCAGTAATTCGCGTGGCTCAGTCCGAGGTTGTGCCCGAATTCGTGCGCGCTGGTGCGGACATCGAAGTAGCCATTGGCCAGATGGTAGCCGACGCCGCCCACGTAGCCGAGACCCGCGTAGCCGTAGGACGGCTGACCACCCGTGCAGACGAAGAAGAAGTCGTATTTTGAAAGGTCGTATCCGTGAACATCCCGCGCCGTCGCCTGCGCCTCCGGGTAAAGCTTCGACAGCCCGGCGTCATTGTAGGCCGCGACGTTGTTCGTCATGCGCATCAACGGCGTGATGTCGCTGCCTTGGCCGACCGGCGCGATGATGTGGCGGTAGTACGAAATCTGGCCAAGGAAGTTGCTCATGTCGCGCATGTGCTGCACGGCGTTGTTGGTGGGGAAGGCGTCCACGGTGTAATCGGGGAAATCGACGCGCATGACTAGGAAGCGTTTCCGTCCCTCGGTGTAAGTGTCTTCTGCGGTCGGAAGGTTGGAGGGCGTCACGGGCGTGGCCAGATCTTCGCCTGCGATCACATCGGCGGCCCAAGTCAGTGCCTGGGCCATGGTGTCAAACTCCTGTTTTACGCCGGCGAACTCGATGCCGGTCCGGCCGGTGGTGGTTTCGGATTTGTCCAGCAATCGCACGGGGCTGGGATCGAGCGCCAGCAACTTTGTCGCGCCCAGGCCGGCGGGATCGGCGGGCGGTGTGACCAGCGCGGCGAGCGGCACGGCGATGCCGTTGAGCGGAACATTCGGGCGCGTGAGGTATTCCCGGCCCGCGCCGAAGGTGAACACGCGATGCACCACATTATCTACGCGGGCCGAGCGGATGAGCGGTTCGAGCCGGTGCTCTTCGTCTGGCGGTGCAAGCGGGCAAAGCACATGATAATCGCCGCGCGCGTTCACCGGTTCTTCAAGCAAGGCCAGGACGTTTGCGGGCATGGCGGCGCGAACGGATTGCGGCACAGCCAACGCCAGGGCGCGCTCCGGGTCGGTGGTGATCAACCGGGCCAGAACCAGCAGGCGCTCGCGGGCGAGCCTTTCACCTTCGCTCCCAAGCGCGGCCTGTTCGACAGGTGACGCGGCGGCGTGGCGTTTCGCCCAGTCTGCGAATGCCGCGCAGGCGGGTTCGTCCGCCGGGCGCACCCACGACGTGGCACGAGGGGGCAGGGGGACGGGCAGTTTGCGGTGCAGGTCGGCGGCTTGCGAACCGCCGGAGCGCGCTTCCGCGGTTGCTGGCGGGGTGGACGGCGCGGCTGGCGGGATTGGTCGCGGAGCCGGGCGGTTCAGGAACAGCAAGGCCACACCGGCGAGAATAAGTGCGGCCACGGGCAATGAATATCGTCTCATGAAATTTTCAGCCGGATCTTACCCTATTTCTGGTCACCGGCACAACACGATGTTACGCCGTGGAACGGACAGCTGTGCATCCGAAGTTGTTGGTGGCGGTTGTCGCGCTGCGAGAACCTCGCCCGCGTCCGACGGGTGGCACCTACTCGTCGCAGTTCGACGAGCTCCATTACTCGGAAATATGCATTCTGCAAGAAAGCGAGATGCGCCCAACGTTGTGAACTGGCCTTCCGGATGGTGGAAGGAGCCTGGAAGGAACCTTCGCGCTCAACGATGCCGCGACGAAACGTTTCCCTTGCGGCAGCGGACGGTGCGGAGGTGGCGATAGCCGACCAGCTTTTTCAGGTCTTCGTCCCACAGGCGCAGGTTCAGCGTCTTCAGGCTGGAGAGCAGGGTGATGGGTTTCACCTCACGGAACATGGGATGCGACTTATGGCATCGTTCGAGGTTGTAATTCGGAATGCGGGCACTGAGGTGGTGAATGTGGTGAAAGCCGATGTTGCCTGAGAACCACTGAAGCACGCGCGGCAGTTTGTAATAGCTGCTGCCCTTCAAGGCTGCGGCAACGAAGTCCCAGTCCTCGCCGCGTTCCCAATAGACATCCTCGAACTGGTGCTGCACGTAGAACAGCCAGACTCCCGCGGCACCGGCCACGGCCAGGACTGACAGTTGCAACAGCACATACGCTTTGATCCCAAACGCCCAACTCAATCCCAAGGCCATGGCCAGCAAGGCGGCGTTCATCCAATACACGGACCAACGTTCGCGCGGGCTGGCCTTCGGCGAGGCGAAACGCTGCCGCCCGAGAAAGAGGAACGTGGGCGCGATGAAGAACAGGATGATTGGGTTTCGGGAAAGTCGGTAGGAGAAGCGCTTCCAACGCGAGGCGTTGAGGTACTCCTGCACGGTCATGGTCCACACGTCTCCAACGCCGCGCTTCTCGAGATCGCCGGCACTGGCGTGATGGATCGAGTGTTCCCAACGCCAGTGATAATACGGCGTGAAGGTTAGCACACCGCAGAAGAACCCAACCACGTCGTTGGCCGTGCGCGATTTGAAGAACGAGCCGTGGCCGCAATCATGGAAAATGATGAACACGCGCACGAGAAATGCACCTGCGAGCAAGACCAGCGGCACAACCAGCCACGCTGACACCGAAAGCGCCAGGTGCATTAGAACCCAGATCACGACGTACGGGACGAGCGTGTTGACGAGTTGCCACACCGCGCGGGGCGTCGAGGGTTGCTGGTATTTCAGTACCAGTTCCTTCCATTCCGGAGTTGTTCCCCGTGCCTGCTTCATGGTGGCTGCTGCGTTTTTATCCATTTCCTGGGTTTTCTCGTTCGACGGTCTTAAGCCGTTCAAGGCGGCATGGGGAACATCGTTCCCCTTCGCGTTGCCTTGCTTCAGCTTGCACGCAGAGTCGCGCACGAAACCGGCGGGGCGCAACATCGGATCGCGAAAATTGCATCTCTCAGGTTGTGCGGTGCAGGACAACATCGGCTCCAGGGGCCGGCGGACGGCTGCGAAATTGCCGCGAAAACAGTTACCTCTTGCCAACCCGGAACTGTTGTGGCGACAGTCGCGCACCTTTTTTGGTTCTATGAACCTGGCTGACATTCTAAGTCCAGAGCAGATCATCCCCGAACTCAAGGCTTCCGACCGTTGGGAGGCCATTGATGAGTTGATCGACAATCTCGTCGCGGTCGGCAAGATCAAGTCGGAGCATCGCGAGTCGATCCGCGCCGTGGTCCGTAAGCGCGAGACTTCGATGAGCACCGGCATAGGCTTCGGCATCGGTATCCCGCACGCCAGCACGGACCTGATCTACGAAGTCGTCGGCGCGCTGGGCCGTTCCAACAAAGGCACTAACTTTGACGCGCTGGACAACCAGCCGGTCAATCTCGTCGTCCTCTTCCTCGTGCCGCAAGGTCAGTTCCAGAAGCACCTGCACACGCTGGCCAGCATCGCCAAGGTCCTTCGCAAC
>CAYQWK010000500.1:0-4533 GCA_964420805.1 uncultured Bifidobacteriaceae bacterium
CGAGGGCGACGAGACAGTCACCGTCACCATCACCAACCACGCCTCGTACCTCGTTGGCGCGCCCGCCGCGGCCACCGTCATCATCCAGGACGAGGACAACGCGCCTCCGGTCATCACCATCACCTCGCCAACCAACGGCCAGACGTTCGTCCGCACACCCACGAACATGAGCATCACCGTCAGCGTCAATGACCCGGATGGCACGATTGCGCGCGTCGAGTTCTTCGCCAATGGCACGCTGCTCGGCGAAGTCACAAACGCGCCGTTCAACTTCACCTGGACGAACGCCCCCGCCGGCACCAACGCCCTCACCGCGCGGGCCACGGACAATCTTGGCTCGACTGCAGTCTCGACTCCCGTCCAGATCATCCTCAACGCGCAACCCTCCATCTCGATCGTCAGCCCGGTCAACGGAACCACCTTCACGCCCGGCTCGGACATCGCCATCAGCACCTTTGCCGCGGACGCGGACGGCGCGGTGACACAGGTGTTGTTCCTCGTCAACGGCTCGGTCTCGGGCACGGACACGGTCGCGCCCTTTGCGCTCACGCTCACGAACCCGCCGGTGGCCAATTACATCCTGCGCGCCGTGGCATGGGACGACCGAGGCGCGTTCGTGACCTCGGCGGTGGTGAACGTGACCGTGAACCAGCCGGGCGTGTTCGACGACTTTGAGCCGGACATCGACCTCGCGCAATGGTCGGCGTTCGGCGGAGTGCTTTACACCGATCTCGCGGCCACAAACCACGGCGGCTCGGTTTCACCAACGCACGGGTTATGGTTCGGCGGCGACCTGACGCGCTCGGCCGCCACGCGCCCCGTGAACGCGCTGCTGGGCGGAACCATTTCCTTCCAACTCCGCATTGCAGGCAGCACCGGCGGCGGCTCGTACTTCGAGCAGGCCGACCTCGCCGGCGAAGGCGTGGTGCTGGAATACACAGTGAACAACGGCGGGAGTTGGGCGCCGATCGCGACCTTTGACACGCCGGGCGCGGCCTACACGCTGGGCTGGAGCGCGCAACTGTTTGCCGTGCCCGCGGGCGCGCAAACCACCAACACCATCTTCCGCTGGCGGCAGTTGAGCCACAGCGGAAGCTGCTGCGACCACTGGGCTATCGACGACGTTCAGGTGTTGATCGGCCCGACGCCGCCGAACATCTCGATGCAGCCGTCCGACCAGTTCGCCGTTGCCGGTGGTTCGGCCACCTTCGCCGTGACGGTTTACGGCAGCGCGCCGTTCACCTACCAATGGCGTTTCAACGGCACGAACCTGCCGGGCGCGACCAACGCCACGCTGGCGTTGAACACCGTGAACACCAACCAGACCGGTGCCTACTCGGTGGCCATCTCCAATGATTTCGGCTTCGCCATCAGCGCCAGCGCCAACCTCACCATCATCGAGGGCGGGAACGAATTCTTCCGAATTACCAGCCTGACCCCGAACAACGCCGCCATCGTCGAGCACGGCGGCGTCACGGGCGACGACCGTGGCGGCATCGCGATTTCCCCGTCCCAGGTCTTCGTGACCGGCGACAGCGCCACCGCGCGGTTCTCCGCCTCCAGCCTCGCGAGCGGGACCAGCCTGGGCGCGATTTACGACGGCCTGGTCGCGGATCTGCGCACCGAGTCCGTCTTCAGCTTCAGCACCAACGGCACGACGCCGGTCGTCGCCTCGAGCGGCGAAATCCTGTTCACTCATCTGCTTGAGTTGAATCCGGGCACCGGACTTCCCACTGGAAATTCCATCCCGCTCACCCCGCCCATCAGCGCGAACAACTATGGAAACTACGGCTTCTTCTCCGGCTACGGCCGCGTGGTCTTCCACAACGGACAACGCGTCCATCACATCTCGCTCCCGTCCGGCGCGGTGACGGACCTCGGAGCGATGCCGACGCCCTCGCACCAATGGTCGGAAAGCTGGGGTTACTGGGGTGTTGCAGAGTTGGACACCAACGGCGTCTCGCTGGTGTTCATTCAAGGCGGCAGCGCAATCGTGCGGGCGCAGGTTCCCAGCGGCACGATCTCGAATGTGGCGACATTCTCCAACCTGAGCGACATGGCGTCGTTCACCGTGTCGGTGCCGCGCGGCCGCTGGTATTTCCACCACGAGGGAATCAGCCAGTTCGGCGGCTCGGACGAGACGGTGGGCTACGCGGACGCGCAGTTCAGCCTCAGCCCCGGCACGGGCGTGGCGCCGTTGATCGTAATCGCGCCGCAGCAGGCGGTGGCGCTGCAGGGCGGGCGGGCCAATTTCATCGTGGCGGCGGTGGGCAGCCCTACGCTGGCCTACCAGTGGCTTTTCAATGGCGCGGAAATTCCCGGCGCCATTGCCGCGACCTTCTCGATTCCCGACGTGCAGCCGGGCGTGCTGGGTAATTACTCCGTGGTGATCACCAACGAGTTTGGTGCGGTCACCAGCGCGCCGGTGGCGCTCATCATCGGCCAGCCACCAGTCATCACCAGCCAACCGCAAAGCCAGACCGTGCTCTCCGGAGCAACCGTCACCTTCACCGTGGAACACACCGGCGACGGCCCGTTCACTTACCAGTGGCGGTTCAACGGGTTCAACTGGACGCAAACCAGTTCCAACACGCTCGTCGCGCCGTTCGTGAACTTTTACTACAACGGCCTGATCAGCGTGGAAGTCCGCAACGCCGTCGGCGCGGCGATGAGTTCCAACGCCGCTCTGGTCGTGCTTTCGCCGCCATTCTTCAACGACACGATGGGAGACCGCAACGTGTTGCGCGGCATGGACGCCAGTCTTTCCGCGGTTGTGGATGGCTCGACGCCGTGGTTCGCGCAATGGTTCCGCGACACAACGCCGCTTCCCGGAGCGACCAACACGAGCCTCATTTTCTCCAACGCGCAGCCTGCGGACGCCGGCTTCTATCAACTCGTGGTGACCAACGCCTACGGAGCCATCACAGGCGCGGTGAATCTCACGGTGCAGGAACTCGACGGCGAGAGCTTCGCCATCAAGAGCCTCGGCACGAATGACTTGTACACGAACAACATCTATCCCGTGGTCGGATACATTTACCAAAACGGCATCGCAGCCTCGTCGGGCCGGTTGTTCGTGAACGGATACGGCACCAGCGGCTCCGGCATGGCAGGAGCATTCTCGCCCACCGATCTTTCCGGCGGCACCGCGCTCGGCACGAACCGCAGCGGCCTCGTCGGTGACCTGAAGACCCGCAAGGTCTATTCGCTGGCCAATAGCAACGGCCTGATCGGCACCAGCGGCGGCACCGTCACAGCCCTTGTCGAACTGAACGGCACCAATGGCGCCATCACCACCAACGTCATCACACTGACCACCAACATCAGCATGACCTCTTACTCCGCCGTCTTCGCTGGCTACGGCCGCATCGTGCTGATGGACTCCAGCAGCCGTGTGTATGACATCTCACTGCCGTCCGGCGAGACGCGCTACATCGGCTACTTGTACAACTACAACTACGAGTACGCCTATGGATACGCCTACCGCGGCTGGGGCGTGGCGGAGAAGATCGGCACCAACATCTGGCTCGTTCACGAGCGCGATTACCAGAGCATCGTCCGCACGCGCGTGCCGGACGGCCTGACCGAGGTGATCGCCAGCTTCGGCAGCCTCGGCTCGTATGCGAACAACATGACCGTGTCCGTGCCGCGCAACCGCTGGTACTTCCACCATTACGGCTCGTCGCAGTTCATGCCGTTCTCCGAGAACAACCTCGTCAGCGCCAGCGCCTCCTTCATCTACCTCGGTCCATCGAACGCGCCGCCAGCCATCATCGACCAACCGGCCAACCGGACCGTGCCAGTGAACGGCACCGCGAATTTCTCCGCGGCTGTGGACGGCTCGATGCCGATGACGTTCCAGTGGTTCTTCAAGGGCGGCCCTTTGCCGGGCCAGACGAACGCGCTGCTGACCCTGTCCGGCGTTCGCGCCACGAACGAAGGCCCGTACTTCGTCCTGATCAGCAACGCCTTCGGAACAGTCACCAGTGCCGTGGCCACACTGACAGTGGACTTCGGTTCGTTCGGAAGCACCACGGTGTCGTTGGTCGGGCTGACCAACACCATCTGGCGCTACAACCAGACGGCGGTGTTCAACAACACCTCCTTCGCCGCCACGAATTACAACGACAGCGCCTGGCCCACCGGACGCGCCCTCCTCGCCGTCGAGAACGCCGCCTCCGTCACTCCCTACATCGGCACTGCCCTGACCATCGGGCGCACCTCCTATTACTTCCGCGTCAGCTTCAACGTCCCGAGCAACTTCCCATCCGGCACCACGCTTCAGGCGAAGACATGGATCGACGATGGCGCGATCATCTATCTCAACGGCCGCATCGTGCAGCGCGTGCGCATGACCAGCGGTTCCTACAACCATTTCACCTTTGCCACCGGCACCCCGCCCAACAACAGCGACGCCTCGGAAGAAGTCTTCACATGGTCCGGCACCAATGTCGTGGCCGGCACCAACGTCCTCGCCGCCGAGGTTCATCAGAACACGGCGGGCAGTTCCGACATCGTCTGGGGCATGTCGCT
>CAYQWK010000501.1:0-4524 GCA_964420805.1 uncultured Bifidobacteriaceae bacterium
GCGCAACCGAGGGTGCCTGATTCGCCGGAGCGCCGATGTTCACGACGTGCGTGATCATCGGGGAGGTTGCCCCGGTGGCATCCACCGCTTGGGCCGTGAACACCACCGTCTGGGGGCCGTTGTCGCTGGTGGGGTTGCCTGAATCCTGGTCGCGACCGTCGCCGCCACCGGCAAATGCGAAGGGCTGCCCGTTTTTCCAGACGTTTACCTGAGTCAGGTCGCCATCGTCATCGTGGCCATGAGCCGTAACCGAGTAACCCTGACCGTGGCCTGCGGAAGCGGGTGCCACCGTCCAGCTGATGGTCGGCGGCGAACTGTTGCTCCAGCCATCGCGAAACCATGTCTCCGTCCAGACCGTGGTCGCATAGGTTCCAGTTCGGTCGGTGCGGTATTCATAAAACCGGAGTGTATACTGCCCAGCCGGAACCCCGGTGATGTTCCAATCGCCCAACAAACTCCCGTCCGCCGGACTTCCGTCGACGGCGAAGATGTTGATGAAGGACGACACATTGCTGATCGAACCGACGGTAGCGCTCACACTGGCTCCACCTGTGCGGTAATGCGTCGCGGAAACGCGGCCGAGGAGATTGCCCCCGGCGTCGCGTAGTTCGATGCGGCCCGGTGCGCTGGATTGCGGGTAGTCGTCACCGAACCAATCCACCTGAAAGCTGACGGTGTAACCGCCGGCGGGGATCGTGATGGTCCGATTGGTGACGACGAATACTGTGGTATAAGGTGCGGCTTCGGCGGTCGCGAAACCGAGCCCGAGAAGGACAAAGAGAATGAGAATGAGTCTGTTCATTGGAGCGTGACGGATGCGTTTTCCCGTAGGTGAAAACGCAGGGACTCGACGCCCGGCCAGACAGCGCCGCGATTGAGGGTGATGAGGCGTCCGCCGAGTATCTCGGGCGTGACAGTAGCCCCACTATTCGCCGGTGCCGTGAAGGCAGCCGGGGTGTTGTTGAACGACACGAACGCTTGTTCGGTCGGATGGTTGTTGTTCACCGTGAGCGTGAACTTCGGCAGGACAATGCGACGCACACAGAGCCTGCTGGTCTGGGTCAGGCCACCGGGTCCCGCCGTCCACGCCGCCGCTTGGGCCGCCGTCAGGCGAGCAAGCCAGTAGGCCGGCAGGCCGGCACTACGGCTCTCCCAGTCGTGATTCCAAATGGCATCGAACCATGCAGCTCCTGGCTCGTAAGCGGGCAAGGCGAGCTGTTCGGTCCGACCCGCAAGGCTGATGAGCAGAAACCTCTGCCGGCCGTTCTCGGCCGGGGCCGCGAACAGCAGACGAGGGTTGCCGTTGGCATTGAATGCGATCTTCGCAATCTCAGGCTGAACCGCAGCTGTCGGGGCCAACCCGATGGACGGCGTGATTCCGCGCAGCCGAGCGACCTTGGCAAACCACGATGAAGCATCGGTGGTCGCATACGGCAACGTGGTGGAAGTCGAAAACTGGGTTGGTGAATCCGCCGCCCCGATGGTTCCCGGCAAGGCGGCGATGTTGTGTCCCGACAGTTCGGTCGCTTCGAACGAACGGGTGATCACCTCGGCGATTTCAGCGAGGGAGCGTTTCTCGGCCTCGCGTTGAGTGCGTTCGATGATGTCCCGCGCGGAGGGCAACAGGACGGCCGTGAGAACGCCCATGACAAAGAGAACGAGCACGATTTCCAGGAGCGAGAACCCTCCGGTTGCGATTCGGCGTTTCGAGCAAGAGTAAGTCATGGTCAGTGGGCGTTGACGCCGCCGAGCAGTGAGACGAGGGGGAGGAAGAACGAGAGAGCGATGGCTCCGACGGCCGCGGCGAGCAGCCCGAGCAGCACCGGTTCCAGCAGCGCGAGCGCTGCGGCAAGGCGCTCCCGCGCCCGGCTGGATGCGTAGTCCTCGACATGGCGCAGCGCCGCGCTCAACTGACCGGTGGTTTCCCCAGCTTTGAGCGCGGGCACGAGAAAGCGTGGAAAGGCACTGTCCTTCGGTAGGGCCGCGTAGAGTGGCCGGCCCAAGGCCACGGACTCCCGAGCGCGCAACAACTGCGCCTCCAGCACGGAATGCCCGGTCAGCTTTGCACCGGTCGAAAGGGCGTCCAACAACGGGATGCCGGCGTCGTGTAACAGCCGGCAGTGACCCGCAAACCGGGCTGTCGCAAGCAGGCACAAGGTCTCCCCCAGAATGGGAATCCGCAGAACGATTCGGTCACGAGCCGCGCGCAGACGCGGATGCCGGCTCGTGAACCACGCCAGCCCGGCAAAAAGGGAAACCAACAACAACAATGCATCCCAGTGATGGCGGGTCAGCTCACTGGTGCGAACGAGGAAGACGGTGATGGCGGGAAGTTCAACCCGCAGGGAGGTGAAGATTTCGGCAAACTTGGGAACGACACCGCCCAGAAGAAACGCGACCAGGCCCGCGGTGGCCGACAGCACGACGACCGGATAGATCATCGCCCGTCGCGCGGTGCGCCGAAGGTCGTCAGCGCTGGCAACGTGGTGCGCCAGCCCGCGCAAGGATTCGGGGAGCTGGGCCGAAACCTCACCCGCCTCGATGACCGCAGCAAGATGCGGCGGAAACACGCGGGGGAAGTGACGGCACGCCTGATGGATCGGATGACCATGGGAAACTTCCCGGTGGACGTGCTCCAGAACCTGCCGAATCGGCCCCGGCGGCGCATCTTCGGCCAGTTGCCGGAAGGCCTCGTCAGCCGTCACTCCGGCACGCAACTGCAGCTCGATTTGATGCAACACCGGGACCAGGTCGCGCGCGGGAATGACAAGCCTTGCGGCTTTGCGGTCAGGTTTAGCGACCGTGATTTCAACCGGCCAGAGCGAGCGCGCCCTGAGTTCCTCGCGCAACTGGCGCGCATCGCGCGCGTTGAAACGCCCGTGTTGGCGACGTCCCTGACGATCGATGAAGGTGGCGGCAAAGGCAGTCATGCTCAGAGTGGCAAACGCACGCGGACCGGTTTTTCGGTGACGGGAACACGGAGGTATCGACCCGCGTGCTGGAGCAGGACCGCATCCGGCTCCAGACGAACCACGGTCAATGACTCGATGGTTTCGCCCGGTTCGACCGAGCGGCCATTGATCAGGGCACAGGGAGCTGCCCCATGAATAAGGCCACCGACAGCGAGCGCGATTTCCCGACTGGCCTCCTGCGCGGCGGCACGAACGGCGAAGGGATTGGCGTCATCGGCTGGATCGCGGGCGACGACGGAGAGATCGATGACTCCATCCGCATTGGGCGCGATTGCTGCAATCTCGGGCAAACTGGACCTCTCGGGCAAGGATTGCGGCGGCGCAGACGGCTGAACTTGTGTCGCGACCTGCTCTTTCGTGATTTCCGATGGCTTGTCCGTGGCCACCGGCGCGTCCGGTGCGACGGCGACGGCAGTCGGATCGACTGTCAGGGGCGGTTTTGGCGCAACCAACGGTGTAATTGGCCGAAGATCCCAGCGTGATTCCGCCTCCAGCCGTTGAATCGCATGGGCCTCATGGCGGATCAATTCGTTGTCGGGGTCGACGTAAGCACCGAGGGTGTAGTGACCGACGACGGCAGGGATGCGCGCATCGGCTCGTTGGGCTGACTCGGCGAGTGGCAGTGGCCCGGGTGCCGTGACCAGCGGCGGCGAGGACTGACAGCCGACCAACAGGGTAAGAATGAGCGGCAAAAGCGTTTTCATGGTTTGGAATGGATCTCCTGGTTCAGAGCCACCGTGGACGGGCCTCCGTTGATGGTTTCGGTCACGTAAAGGTAGAAGGGCTTGCCGGCGCGGATGCGGAGGTAGAACCCGTCCTTCGCGATGGCCTCTCGAACCTGCTGGGCGTATTCACGCAACACGGCGCTCACGCCCGCCAAAGAGGCGTTGCGCATGCTCGCAACCGGCAGATTGGACTCACCGATCAGCCCCGCCGTCGTCCGGGTGTCTTGCAGCGCGGTGGTGGCCGACGAAAGGAACGTTGCGGTGAAAAGTTTCAGTTCGCGCCAGTCATCCGTCCGAATGACTTCACCGCGAAGACCGGCGGAACCATCGGTCTCGGCATTTGCCAGCGACCGTTCCAAGGCGATCCCGCTCACCCGTAGTTCGCGCGCGGACATCTCCCTCTGTTTGCGACAAATGATCGTCCAGGTGCCTTCGACCGCGAGTCGTTCACGCGCGCGGTCCAAGGCGGCGCGTCCGTGGACTTCAGCTCCCGCTGGAACAACCAAACGGCCGTCCTCCCACACATCTTCGGTCACGATCCCAATCACTGGTGTCGCCAGCCGGTTCGACTCCAACGTGACCACGGTCTCGCAGGGAATCATCCGTCCAAACGGCGCGATGGCGAGAGGGGCCAGCGATGCGGTGTCGCGTGACGCAGCAACCACGCTGAGCGGCAGCACTTGGGGTGTGATGCGTGCCGGCGTCGTTGCGGGAGCCGCCGAAGGTGTCGGGCTGGGAGGAACCGGTGGCTCGAACCGCGCACCGGTCCGCTGAATCACCTTGGGCAGGGGCGCTTGAGCCGTTGCCGCCGGATCTGGCATGCGGGA
>CAYQWK010000502.1:0-4477 GCA_964420805.1 uncultured Bifidobacteriaceae bacterium
AACAGGTTGATGTTGTAGCCGGCGATGACGTTGCTGCTCACGGTGACCACGCGCTTGAGGTCCTTGTGCTTGATTGCACTGAATCTGCTGCTGCGCTCGGCGGTGGCGACGGCGCTGATGGGCACCTGGCGGATCTGGCCGGTGAGCATGTCGCGGAAGGTGATCTTCATGTCCATCAACCGCTGGGGGTCGTAGCGGTACTCGTCCTTGAGCCGCACATTGATCTCATAGTCGTCGTCGTCGCCATCGATGCGGTAGGTGCTCACCTCCTTGCCGAAGAGCGCGGTGCGGATTGAGGGCGAATGGGATGATTACAACACGTTGTTCCTGAACCAGCTTTTCGAGCTGCTCACCGAATACGGCGAGGTCTCAGAGGTTTGGTTCGATGGCGCGAATCCCAAGCCCGGCACCGGCCAGAAATATGCCTATCAAGACTGGTACAAGCTCATTCGCCTGCTTCAGCCCGGCGCGGTGATTTTCGGCAAAGGGCCGGACGTGCGCTGGGTCGGCAACGAGGCCGGCGGATCGCGGGCCGAGGAATGGAGCGTGGTGCCGCTGCCGGTTGCGCCCGATCAGTTCACGTGGCCGGACATGACCGGCTCCGACCTCGGCAGCCGCGCGAAGATCAAGGGCGCGCCGTGGCTGGCCTGGTATCCGGCCGAGACCGACGTGTCGATCCGGCCCGGCTGGTTCTATCACGCGAACGAGGACAGCCGCGTCAAATCCGTCGAGCAGTTGCTCGACATCCACTTCCGCAGCGTGGGCGGCAACTCGTTGTTCCTGCTCAATCTTCCGCCGGACCAGCGCGGGTTGATTCACGAGACGGACGCCCGGCGCATGGCGGAGCTGGGTGCGGTCTTGCGCGCGACATTCACGACCAACCTGGCCCGCGGCGCGCGCGCCACGGCCACGCTGGTGAAGGGCGACGAGTTCGAAGCCGCGAAGACGCTGGACGACGATGCCAACAGCTTCTGGTCCGCACCGGATTGGAGCGGGCCGGCGGAAATCGTTTACGAGTTGCCGCGCCCGGCGCGTTTCAACATCGCCATGATTCAGGAGCACATCGCCTCGGGCCAGCGCATCGAGGGGCACGCGGTGGATGCCTTCATCGACGGCGAATGGCGCGAACTGGCCCGCGCGCGAACGGTGGGTTACAAGCGCCTGCTGCGCTTCCCCTCCGTGACCGCCGGCAAGGTCCGGTTGCGCATCACCGGCGCGCGTGTGGCACCCACCGTGTCGGCCTTCGGCTTGTTCCATCGTGAGCCGCTGGTGCCGAATCCCGGTTTCACGCGGAATCGCGCGGGAGAGGTGACGCTGCGCTGCGCCGACACCAATGCGCTCATCCGTTACACGCTCGACGGCCGGGAGCCGGACAAGCAGTCCGCCTTCTTCCTCGAACCCATTTCTTTGCCCGACGGCGGCTCGATCAAGGCCCGCGCTATCCGCCGCGATGGTTCGGGCAGCGAGACGGTCACGGAAACCTTCGGTCCGGCGAAGGCGGGCTGGACCATCGCGCCGGCGGAGGCGATGGCGGCGATTGATGAGGAACGCTCCACCGTTTGGCACGGCCCCGCCCGCGCCGGCGTCACTGTGGATCTGGGCCGGTCGCAAATGATCGAGGCTGTCACCTATCTGCCGCCCGGTGCTGGCGACGGCCTGGTGGAGAAATACGTGATCAACGCCGCGGACGATCCTGCGGGGCTGGACCAGCCGTCGGCGATCAGGGCGCGTGGTTCGTTTGGGAACATCCAGAACAACCCGGTATTGCAAACGGTGCGCTTCGCACAGCCCGTTGCGGCGCGCTGGTTGCGGTTCAATTGTGAGGGCGCGGTTGGGAACGGGCTGGCCACGGCCATCGCGGAACTTGGAGTAATCACCGCCCCTCCCGAGGCCCGGCCATCCACCGTGGTCCCGTTGACGCAGGACCGTGATTATCCCGGGTACGATTGGGCGAAGCGGTTCGCGGCGGCCAGGGCGCTGGTGCGTGACCAAAAGCCTGAGCTGGTTTTTCTTGGCGACTCAATCACGCACGCGTTTGGAGGGCTGCCTTCCGACTGGGCGGCGCGCGGCGGCGAGACGTGGCAGAAATTTTATGCCCGGCGCAACGCGGTGAATCTCGGCTGTGGCTGGGAACGAACCGAGAATGTGTTGTGGCGGCTCGACCATGGTGTTCTCGACGGCGCCGCGCCGAAGGTGGTGGTGCTGATGATCGGGACCAACAACCTCGATGTGAACACGCCGGACGAAGTCGCGCTGGGCGTCGAGGCGATCATTGCCCGCCTCAACGCCAGGGTTCCGCGCACGAAGATCCTCCTGCTCGCCATCTTCCCGCGTGGCCAGAAGCCGGATGCGCGCCGGGCGAAACTGGCCGAAGTGAATGCCCGGCTGGCGAAACTTGGCGGGCGCAACAACGTCACCTGGCTCGACATCGGCGCGAAGTTCCTGAACGCCGACGGCACGATCTCCAGCAGTGTGATGAACGATTACCTGCATCCCACCGCGAAAGGCTACGCGATCTGGGCGGAGGCGATGGAGCCGACGCTGGCGCGGTTGCTGGCGGAATAGCCACGCTCATCCGCTGGAGTTGACCTGGCAACAGCCTGTCTGGAAACGGCCGGGGCAGACTCCTCAATTGGTGGAACGGCGCGTGCCAGGGGCCGTCAGTCCGCGCAAGACCACCTGCGGAGACAGGCTGGACGACCCACCCGGCACCGGCGAACCGCCCGCTCTCATTCGCCGTTCTGGTTCGGATGCGGCTTGCGGAATGGCCCCGGCTCCGCCGTCGCGCCTGCCGTCAAGATTTGCTTTCGCAATTTCTCTTCGCGTCCTTTCGTCCCGTTGCGCGTGCATTCGCCTGCCGGCTTGCCGTGTTGCCCGCCTGCGGCACTCCGCCCCGAAACCCATGTTACAAGGCAGTGGTGACCAGGGTGGTTCGTAAGGCTGGACAGCAAAGGACCTGTTGAAAGAGATGAACTTGACGGACACAACTTCGCCGATGGAGGTATTTACGATCCCGCCACCGGCCAGTGGCGCACGTTGACTACGACGGGTGGTGCGGTCGCGCGCACAGAATCCACCGCCGTCTGGTCCGGGACGGAACTGATTATCTTCGGCGAGCGCAACGGCGTTTCGCCCGTCGGTTCGCTCCAACGGCTCAATCCACAGCAGGCATGGCACTTCTTCCGGTAGTTCTGAGTCCGAATTCCGAAATCCCCCCCTGAACCACGCTAATCCCGGAGGTCAAATCTAGTGCGACGCTGCGAGGTTGATCAGGTGAAGGTGTCCCTGGAAAAGCGCTTTGTTTCGGATGCCGGATTTGTTCCAACCGGCAGCAAGCACAGGCCACCCAGGCTACGCCGCCGCGCTTTGTGCCAGGGTTGCCGGGAGGCCCCAGGTTAGCAGCCGCGCCTCCAGGTCCTTCAGCCGCACGGGCTTGGTCACGTAATCGTCCATGCCCGCCTCGAGACAGCGCTCACGGTCGCCCTGCATGGCGTTGCCGGTCATGGCGATCAGGCGCGGGCGATTCTCCTTCCAGCGCTCACCGATTTGTCGCGCTGCCTCGTAGCCGTCCATTTCCGGCATCTGCACGTCAAGGAGGACGATATCGAACACCTGCCGTTCCAGTGCCTGCAAAACCTCGAGGCCGTTGCCTGCCGTCTCCGGGCGGTAGCCCATCCGTCCGAGCAGGCCGCACGCGACCTTCTGATTCACCAGATTGTCGTCCGCGACGAGGATGCGCAGCGGGACGCGTTGCGCGAGTTCGTGATCGAACTCGACGGCGGTCTCGATCCGGCCGCGCGGCCGGCGGTCGCCAAGCGCGCGGCACAATCCGTCGAGCAGTTGCAGCCTTCGCACGGGGCGGTAAAGGACCTGGCTGATGCCGGCGGCCGCCAGCCTGGCGTCGCCGGCGCGGAAGCGCGTAGCGGCGATCAGCAGCACCGGGAGCGCGGAGCGGCCGGGCAGTGCGCGCAAACGGGTGGCCAGCTCGAACGCGTCTGCGCCGGGCAAATTCGCGTCCAGAACCATTGCATCGCAATCGCGTCCCGAGCCAAGCCGGAACTGTGCTTCGAGCGCGGTGCTGATGTGCTCGATGTGAAGATTCCACGGTCGCACTGCCGCGGTGACGGCCCCGCGGGTGGCCGGCGGAACGCCCACCATCAGGATGTGCCGGCCGGCCAGGGCGGGCTGGGGTTGCCGCCACGGCGCGAGCGCGCGGGGCGCGCCCGGCTCGACGTTGATGGTGAAGTGAAATGCCGCACCCGCGCCCGTCTCGCTCTCGACCCACATCGTTCCCCCCATCAACTCCGCGAGTCGTTTACTGATCGCCAGCCCGAGGCCGGTTCCGCCGAATTGGCGGGTGGTCGAGCTGTCCACCTGGGTGAAGGATTTGAACAGGCGGTCCTGCTTGTCGCGCGGGATACCCACGCCGGTGTCCCGTACCGTGAAGTGCAGGCGCACCCGTCCCGGCGTCGAGGGA
>CAYQWK010000503.1:0-4457 GCA_964420805.1 uncultured Bifidobacteriaceae bacterium
GTCATGGAGTATCAAACTCGGCACCTGCGGTGAACACGGCGGCGACCCCGACTCCGTGAAATTCTGCCACAAGATCGGCCTGAACTACGTGATCTGCTCGCCCTACCGCGTCCCGGTGGCCCGTCTGGCCGCCGCGCAGGCCGCCATCGAGGAAAAGCGCAAGGCCGCCGCGCCCAAGGGCAAGAAGAAGTAACCGGCGTGGCGGCGGCTCGGCAGAGCGCCGCAGACTGAATCACCAGCGCCACCCCGGGAAACCGGGGCGGCCTTTTTTGTCAGGCGGACTACCTATTCCGCAAATCCGGCCCCGGGCGGCCGGCCAACTTGAGGGCGAAACTGAATTCATGCTCCGCGTCGTTTAGCGACCGTTTCAAGGCCGGCGAGTAGGTTCTCACCTGCACGGTTTTGCCATCGGGGAGGAATTCCACCAGCCGGAGATAACCGCTGCCGCCGCCGCGCAGGCTCTCGAAATCGACCATCAACTGGTGGACGGTGTTGCCGTGCTCGCCCTGGCTGGCCAGGTAACCCACGCCGCCCGTCGCCACATGCCCGCTGAAGACCAGCATCATGCCCGGGTGGCGGCGCACGAGCTTGCGCCAAAGCTCCTCGCCGTCGTTGCCCCAGGCGTGCGGAGTGGCGCGCTGTTTCCCGGCGGTGTGATCGTAGCGCGCGTTGTTGCGGAAGAGGTAGGCGTGCGTGACGAGGATGCCGAGCCGGTTCGGGTGCGCTGCGAGCACCTTGTTCGCCCAGTCCACCACCTCGTCGCGCGGGCCGAACTCGAGCGCCAGGATGATCCAGTCCCGGTTTCCAATGCGGCAGAGGTGGTAACTGTTCTCCATCCCGCCGCCCTCGCGCACACCGCCGAACGTCGGCCACTTCCTGAATTCGGCGACGGGGAAGAACTCGTTCAGGCGCGTGCTGCGGTTGGTGCCCGAGTAATCGTGATTTCCCGGCACGAGCGCGTAGGGAACCTTGCCGTCCAGCATTGCGAAGCAACGCCTGGCCACCTTCCATTGCGCCTCCACGTCGTCATGCACGATGTCGCCCTCGTGCAGCACGTAGGCGATGTTTCGTTCGCGCGCGTTGTCCGCGATCCAGCGTGTCTGCGCCTCGAACAGTTCGGGACGTTTCTGGGAGTAGACCTCCGTATCCGGCAATACCACGAGCGTGGTGCTCCACTCGTTCCAAGGCAACGCCGTCTGTCCGCATAATCCGCCCGCCAGGCCCAGGCCGCATAGCAGCCCGGCCAGTCGCGCCAGCCGGCGTTCTGGAATCAAGGTCATCATTTTATGCGCATGACATGAGGGCGCATTCGACGGGCCGCGCCTGCTTCCTATTCTCCTGGCTCCGTGGATCATCAGCGGTTGCCATTCGACAATTGCTCCCGCCGATGCCGTCAACGCGGCGTTGAATCCCGCGCGGAACCGCCGGTAGAATGCGCGGCGAACAACGACATCCGGGGACACCATGAGACTTGCAGCCATTATTGCCGGCGGTTTGCTCGGCATTGCCTTCGTCGCCTCCGGGGCGATGGTTCTCTTCAACCTCGCGCCTCCGCCCCCGCCGTTTCCCGAGGGCAGCGCGCCGGCGCATTTCATGGCGGCCTTTGCCCGCACCGGCTATCTCAAGTTCGTCAAACTTTTCGAGATCATCGGCGGAATCCTCGTGGCGGTGCCCCGGACCCGTCGCGCGGGGTTGCTCGTGCTGGGGCCGATTCTCATCAACATCATCGCGTTCCATGCGTTCATCACCGCCGGGCAGGGTTTGCTCTCGGTGCCGCTGCTCGTCCTTGTGGCGTTGACCTTGTTTCTCGTCTGGATGGAGCGCGCGGCCTTCGGGAATTTCATTTTCGGCACAACTTCCGGCGGCAATGATCTGCCGTCGGGCAAACAACCGGTGAGCGGCAGCCACAACTGAACAACAACATGAAAAAGAAAATCCTCCTCGGCTTCCTGGGCGTCATCGCCCTGTTCCTCGTCTTTGTTGCGCTGCGCCCCGCGGACTTCCGCGTGGAACGCAGCGCGACGCTGCCGGTTGGTGCGCCCGCCCTTTTCGATCGGGTGAACAACCACCACAAGTTCAATGAATGGAATCCGTTCCTGAAGCTGGATCCGAACGTGAAGAACACCTACAGCGGCCCGGAGTCTGGCGTGGGCGCGGCGTGCAGTTGGGATGGCAACAGCGATATTGGCGCTGGTTCGGCCACCATCACGGACAGCAAACCGAATGAACTCATCCGCATGCGCATGGACTGGAAACGCCCCATGGAGGGCGTCGCCACCGTGGAATTCACCTTCAAGGCTGAAGGCAACAAGACCACCGTCACCTGGGCGATGTATGGGAAGAACAACTTCATGGGCAAACTCGTGAGTTTGTTCATGGACTGCGACAAAATGGTGGGGCCGCAATTCGAGCAAGGACTTGCCGCCCTCGGCAAAATCGCGGCCGACGGGAGGTAGGTTCCCTGCGCCAGCGCCTTCGCATCGTGGCGGCGGATGGGGCTTGCGCATCGGTTCGCGGCGGTTGAGAACTCGCGGTGTCCGCCGTGTCATGACGCGGCTGGCTTCGACATGCCGAGCCTTTCCGACTTTGAACCCGAGGCCCTGGCGCGGCAGTTTGTCGCGTGGGGTGGCAAACCCGGCCACGCGTCGCGCGTGTTGAGAGCGCATTATTCCGGCGACGACGTTTCGGCCCGCAAGGACTTCGCGCTGCCGGCAGTGCTGGCGCGGAGGCTGCGGGATGAGTTCGGCGGCGGCGCAAAAATGATTGCCCGTCAGCGGGCGGACGACGGCACCACAAAGTTGCTTCTGCAATTCGAGGATGGGCGCACGGTGGAGTCGGTGCTGATGCCGGACTTTCGCGCGGATCGCGCCGCGGGTTGCATTTCATCGCAAGTGGGTTGCGCGATGGGCTGTGATTTCTGCGCGACCGCGAAGAGCGGCTTCGAGCGGAACCTGACGGCCGGGGAAATGGTCGAGCAGTTTCTCGCGCTGCGGCGTGAGGCACGGGCGGTGGGGCGTGCGCTGAAGACTGTGGTGTTCATGGGCATGGGCGAACCGCTGCTGAACCTCGAAGCAGTGCTGGCGGCGGTGCGGCGCATGGCGGAGAATCCGCTCGGCGCGCTGGGCTGGCGGCAGATCACGGTATCGACGGTGGGCATTGTGCCGGGCATCGATGAACTGACGGCCACGGGGTTGAACATCCAACTGGCGGTGTCGCTTCACGCGGCAGATGACGCGACGCGGGAGAGGCTGTTGCCGGTGGGAAGGCGGTTTCCAATCACAGAGATTCTCGCCGCCGCGGACCGATTCCAGGCGCGACGTGGTCGTCCAGTGACAATTCAATATTGCCTGCTCGCGGGCGTGAATGATTCGGCGGAGCAGGCGCGGTTGTTGGCGGGCTTGCTGGAAGGACGCCGGATGCACGTGAACCTGTTACGCTACAACGCCACGGGATTGAGCCTGCGCGGCGTGGCCTACGCGCCGGCGACGGAGGAAACCGCGGCGACGTTTGCCGAAATCCTGCGTGCGCGGAAGGTTGTGGCGCATTTCCGCCGTTCGCGCGGGCCGGAGATCGATGCGGCCTGCGGCCAGTTGCGGCGCAGGCGAGAATGGCGACAGATCACGCCGGCGTGAGTCGGTAGAATTTCGCCGCGTTTTCGCCGTGGAATTTGCGCTGCGTTTCCTCCGGGAACTGGCGGAAGTAATCCGCTGCCAGTTCGTGAACCTGCGCGTAGCTGCCGGCCAGCAGGCACACCGGCCAGTCGGAGCCGAACATCACCCGGTCCGGCCCGAAGGCTTCGACCACCACGTCGAGATAGGGGCGGAAGTCTTCGGGTTTCCAGCCGGTGAGGTTCGCCTCGGTGACGAGGCCGGAGATCTTGCAATGGACGTTACCGTGGCGGGCGAGTTCCTGGATGTCCTCGCGCCAAGGTTTCATCAGCCCGGCGCGGACGAGCGGTTTGGCGATATGATCAAGGACGAAAGGCTGTTCCGGAAACTGCGCGGCGACCCTGATGGCGGCGGGAAGTTGTTTCGGAAACAGCAGGAAGTCGTAGGCGAGCTTGAACTGCCGCAGCGCTCCGAGACCTCGCAGGAAATCTGGCAGAAGCAGGAATTCACAGTCCGGCTCGGCCTGCACGACATGGCGCACGCCGACGAATTTCGTATTCACGGCCAACGGGGCAAGTTCCTCTTCGACGCGTTCCGAGCGCAAATCCACCCACCCGACCACGCCCTTGATGAACGGCGACTGCGCGGCGAGATCGAGGAGCCAGCGGGATTCGTCGATCGACTGGCGGGCTTGCACGGCCACGGAGCCTTGCACGCCCAACGGCGCGGCGGCGGCTTCGAGGTCGGCCGGAAGCCAGTTCCTTTCGAGCGGTGTGCCGGGGGCAATCCAGGGATATTCGGCGGCGGAGTAGTTCCAGAAGTGCTGGTGCGAATCGATGCGCATAGAGG
>CAYQWK010000504.1:0-4455 GCA_964420805.1 uncultured Bifidobacteriaceae bacterium
CAGCCGTAAAGATCGGGATCAAGACACGGCGCGTCCGGCCCAGGCTGGACGCGCCGTATTGTTTCAACCCGAACGCCCGACTTGAACCGCGAATGGACGCGAACTCACGCCAATGAAACAGGCGTTCTCTCAATGCTGAAGAGGCGATTGATTTCGCACCCAACAACGCCGCATCCGCTCGCTCAAGATCCGCAGAAATGATCCGCGATTCGCGTCCATTGCCATAGGCGTCCATTGGCGGTTTTCCATTTCGAAAGTCGGGTTCAACGGGCCGCCTTTACTGACGCGGGCGCCCCATCGCCCGCGCGATCATCTCCAAACCTTCTCGTGCCATCGCATCATCCGGGTCGAGACGCAGCGCCTCACGCAGGTGTTCGCCGGCCTTGACGGGATTCCTTGCCTCAATGTGGAGATAGCCCAGGTTGCCATGCGCTTTGGAGTGCTCCGGATTCACGCGAAGCGTTGCCTCGAACTCGGCCTGCGCGTCTTTCAGGCGGCCCGCGCGCCGGTGCATCAGGCCGAGAAAATAATGCGGCTCATCCAGAGTGATATCCAGTTCCAGCGCCCGCCTGAAGTGGCCCGCCGCGATCTCCGGGCGGTCCGAGAAATATTCCGCCTTGCCCAAGCCGCTGTGCGCACGGGCGTCGCCCGGGTTCAACCGGAGCAGGTAACGGTTATAGTCGAACGTGTCCTGCAATACTGACGCCTGCTTGAACGCCAACACTCCCTGCCGGTCCGCAGCGCTTCGCGGACGAACTTGGAGCCACAGTTCGCCCATCTCGTCGGTGGATTGCAGGCCATACTGAACGCGGCGCGGCGGGGTGTGAGGATTGCGCGGGTTGGCGGCTGAGTTGTCGTAAGTGTAGCGCATGGACAGCAGGGTCCCGCGCGGGAGAAAAAGCGGCTCGCGCAGGCGGTATTCGCCCTGCCAGTTGAAATTCCAGTCGGCGATGTGGACGAGCCAACGCTTCGATCCGTCCGGCAACGTGGCTGTCCCCTCCAGTTCTTTGCCAAGAAAATGCGCGTGCGGCAGCACCGAGAGCAGGTCCACATCGGCCATCAATGTGCGCGTCACCTTTACCTCGCGCGCCGCCTCGCCGGCGGGCAGGTCAATGTCGTAGGTGGAAAGCCAGAGGATGTCAGGAACTTCCGTGGGCGGCTGGTTCGTGAAATAGAAGCCGACGGACGGACGCACCGGCTCCGGCTTGCCGGAGGGCTGAAGGTGGATTTGAAGCACCATGTCGCCGCGAGATGCAAGGGGCCATTGCATGCCGGCGGGCGCGATGATGGGCGGCTTGCCGGGCTGCCAGCTCAGGAACTGGCCCTCGGGCATTCGTGCGCCGCTGGGAATGTGAATGCCGGGGAGGCCCGGCTCCGGGTCCATCCGGTCCAGACGGCGCGCCTCGCCCGTGGTGTCGAAGAGGACGAAGGCGTGGTGGACCACCTTGGGATTGCCCGGACGGAACTCAACGGCACGCACGAACTGCTTTTCCTTTGCCGGCCTCGTTGGCATGGGAATCACAAAGCTTCGATACACGTCACGCCCATCCGCGGGCACGGTGTAAGCCTCGGGGAGTTCCACCACAAGGTCGGGCCGGCCGAACTGCCACCCTTCAGGAAACTCCGGGGCCGGCGGCAAATCCCTGGGGTCGCCCTCGGCGGCGCCTCGCTTCACCCAGGCTTGGATAACACCCAAATCCGCATCGCTGAGGCGACGTTCATCCAGGAAGTCGCCGTGACCGGGCACCGGGAGCCAGGGCGGCATGTAGCGGCTGGCCGTGACTTCGGCGACCTGCTTCGCGCGCTTGGAAACATCCCGGTAAGTCAGCAGCGGGAACGGGGCGGCCTGTCCAGGCCGGTGGCAGGAGGCGCAGTGCGCGAAAATGATCGGCGCAACATCGCAGTTGAACGTGACAGGGCCGCGGGGTGCGTGCGCCGCCGGCCCGCGCTGGGTCCATAGCCACGCGGCGGCTGACACGGCGGCGAGCAGCGGAAGCAGCCAGAACCAGGGAATGGCGCGGGTGGATCGTTTCGGAGGCGGGGAACTTCTCTTCTTCATCGCTTCTTGGCGGCGCCAGGGATGTAGCAACCGATGGCGGGTTGATGGGTGTTGGTCACGGCGCGGTTGGCAACGATGGCGGAGAGAACTTCCTCGAGATCACGCTGGGCCGGCTCGGGGCGGGCTTTGCCGAAAGCAGTCACGCGATCATCGATGCGCCCGTGATAGACCAGCGCGCCATCGGCCGTGAAAACGGCCGCCTCGGGAGTAATGGTGGCGCACGCACGCTTGACCAGTTGATGGCCTGGATCCCGCACGGCCTGGCAGGGCAGGCTGAATTCTGCGCGGTGCTTTTCGATGGCGGCAGGACTGACATCCTTGTCCGCGTACACGAGCCAGAAGCGCGCGCCCTGCGGCGAAAACCTGGCGTGCAAACGGGCCATCTCTGGCGCGTAACGATTCGAGATGGGGCAATCAGGCGTGACGAAGATCAGCACCACGGCACGGGCTCCGGTTGCGAAGGGATCAACGAACTGGCCGGCAACATCAACCGGGGCGGGCCGGTCACACCCGCAAAGCGCGAGCAGGAGGGCAAGAGCGAAACTGCGTGAACACATCTGGCGCGAGCGTAGCGAAGCGTGGCAACTGGAGCAATGAGCCACCCGATGCGTTCCAGGATTTCAGCGACGCTGATTCGTTCGCCTTGCCAAACGCACAGACCCGCCACGCCTGGGAGTTGGTGGTGGAGCGGGCCGGATTAGGAGCCTGTCGGACTTAGCACGAGGCGCCCTCAGGAATCTCCACCACATCGCCGTTGGCCAACAACCGCCAACGATACGGCGGCATTCTCGTCAACTGAACCGCCTCAATCTCTTCCATCCCTTGCAGGAAGGCTTTGCAGAGCCGGTGCATTCCATCCAGAACGACTCCTGACGGGGAAAGGATGATGGGGAACGAAAAATCCACCTCGTAAATATTTCGCGCGTGTTCCGCCACCGCGCGGCAAGTCGGCAGCTTGTTCATGCTCTCACTGAACCAACGAACTTCATCCAGCGCGCCGAGGTCGCTTGCCCGCACCTTCCTGACGGGCAGGCCGGCAGCCATTTCCCAGAGCTGCTGCATGCTGAGAAAAGGAATCGAGCCGTCCGGCATCGGCGTTGACCAAAGACGCTTCGACATGGCTCGGGCATGGCGGGAGTCTGTTGGAGCGTCACTCATTGGAATTCCGCGATCTGCTGCCGCTCACCGCCGCCAGACGCGCACTCGGTGGGTTTCGCTGTCGCCGATGTAAATCGCGCCGTCGCGGTCCACGAAGACGCCATGAGGGCGGGCCATCTGGCATTGGAGCGGGTCGCCATCTGGTCCGTCGCCTTTGCGGCCGGTGCCAACCAGGAGTTCGATGGTGCCCTTCTTGATGTCGAGATAGCGGATGGAATGGGATTCGGTGTCGGCAAGATAAACATTGCCCGCGGCATCCAGCGCGACGCATTTCGGGCCGGCCAGCGAGGCGGCAAGTGCAGGGCCACCATTGCCGGTGAAGCCGGATTTCCCGGTGCCGGCAACGCGCCGCAACGTGTTCGCCGCCGGATCCAGTAACAACAGGGCGTTGCCCTCGCGCAGGGCGAGCCAGCATTTGCCGTCCGGCGCGAAGGCCATCGCGCGCGGCCCATGCAGCGGCGAACCGGTGATGGGCGCGCCATCCGGCGCCGTCTTCTTCTCGCCGGTTCCTGCCCACGTCGAAATCGTCCCGCGTTTCAGGTCGATGCGGCGAATGCGGTGATTCGCGATGTCGCAGACGAACAGGTCGCCCGCGGCATCAAAGGCGAGGCTGTGAGGTTGGTTGAAACGCGCATCTTTCGCGGAGCCCCCGTCGCCGCCGAACCCTGGCTGACCGTTACCGGCCACGGTAGTGATGACGCCGGAGCGCGCGTCCACTCGCCGCACGAGGTGGTTCAAGCGCTCTACGAAATAGAGGTTCCCCGCCCTGTCCCACGCCATTTCGTAAGGCTCGTTCAGCGACGCGTCCCCGGCCGGACCGGCATCACCACTCCAGCCGCGACGCCCATTCCCGGCGAAGGTCGTGATCTTCCCATCCGGCGCAACGCGGCGGATGCGCTGGTTGTCCACGTCGCAGATATAGAGGAATCCATCCGGGCCGCGCGCGACCGCGAAGGGATTGTTCAACTGCGCTTCACGGGCGAGGTCGCCGTCGCCGGAAAAGCCTTTCGTGCCGTTCCCGGCGAAGGTGGCGATGGTCGCCGCAAACGCGCAAGGGGACGCAAAAACCAACGCGGCCAGCAACGCGGCGGCGCAGCGTGGATCAATTTGTGACAACATGGCGACGATGGAAACGCCCACCCCGACCGGCGGCAAGTCCTCGCTGGTTAGCGAATCCTCAGGGCGCGAGGAAATCGAGCAGGTTGGCCGTGCCCTTCTGCCCCATGAATCCGTAGGTG
>CAYQWK010000505.1:0-4453 GCA_964420805.1 uncultured Bifidobacteriaceae bacterium
GAATTAAGCCGCGCCGGAACGGCGTCGGCTTGAATGAATTGTTAGGCCGCTGGCCTGGCACAACCGGAGAATCACAATGCAAACGGCTACACGGGCGGCATACACGGAAATGAGGAATGCTGCGAAGCAGGCAGCGCTGGCACTGGCCGCCGTTGCCAAAGAAGAGTTCCCGGTCGGGGCGAAGGTGCGCTGGATTCACACGTTCAAGCGCAAAGCTGGAGAGGATGTTCCGCAATATCTGGAAGGCCAAGTGACGGGACACGGCTACGACGGCAGCACTTGCTTCGACATCAGGCGAAGCACGGGCACTGAGTACCGCATAGAAGCACATCGACTCGAACCCGTGCGGCCTAAATAGCAATAGACGGCGAATCGCCGCGTTATCCATCTAAATTCCCGATATATACGGCAAGCAACTCGCCACGAATGATTGTTAACTGCGGAGGCTGATATGAAAAAGAAGATTGACGTGCTGGCGGTGATGGGCGATGCGGCACACGAACCCCACAACAGGAGCACCGCAACCGTGAGCAAGCCCACCATGATCAAGATCGGCGTCGACGGCGCCCGCCTGACCAACGACGCGACTGAATGAATAGTTAGGGCGCAGAACCCAACGGAGGAAGCATGAAGTACCACGCACCGACGAAATCACTGACCGTTTCCGTTGACGCGCTTGATGGTGCCGCTCTGGCGTTGCGCCATGCAATCCGATGCGTGCGGAAGCAGGCCGGGCTGCCACTGGAGCCATACAAGGGCGACGTCATCATGGGGCCGCCGCAACACGCGGAAGCAGGAATCTTGGACGCGGCTCGATACATCGGGATTGACCTTGGCGCATCACGCTGGGGCGAGCTGGACGTGCGAGATGCGCCCTAACGCAATCGTCACCGGCGCGGAGCCGGCAGGCGGAGCGTCCGGTGGACGTACGGGTTAGCACCCAATTTCGGAGATAGCTATGGAAACCAAAACAGTAATGATGCCGCGTGAATTGACTGCGGAGAACGGCGCAAAGGCGGCCTTGATGGGGGAATTCATCGTCAAGTTCCCGATTCGGTGCGACTGCGAAGGGAACGAGGATTGCTCTGTGTGCGGAGGAACTGGAGAGTACATGCAGCCGGTGAATGTTCCGTGGACGACGATCAAGGAAATCTACGCGGCGGCGGTGAAGCATCTTGGGTGCTAACACCAATTCTCCGACTGCGTAGTCGGAATAACCGTTATCCCGACTACGAGTGCTTGACACCACAAGTCGAAGCGCATATTTTTCCAGAATGCCGAAGCTGCGACTACCCGCAGCCGGCGAACTTCCAACCCGCCCCCGTGGCGGGTTTTTCGTTTGTGCCGCGGATCTCCCCATCCACACCGGCGCAATGCTCGGGGCGCTGGTCAGTTCCCCGGGCCGCCGCGTGGCGACCACCGCGCGGCACCTCTCCTGGATCGCCGTAGGCGGCCCGTGCTCGATCGCCCTAGACCTGTTCGCCCTGGAGGGTGTGCGCAGGTCGACCGCCCCAATGTCACCGGCCAAGGCGAGAGCGGGATTCACCTTGTTGCTGCTGCCGCGCCCGAATGCAAGGCGGGCGCGGCCCTTGCCCATACATCAACCGTGGGCGCCCCCGATCACAACCGGGGCTTTTTCTTGGAGTCGACATGAAACGCTACCTGCTGGCCCTGGCGGTCATCGCTGGGATGGTGCTGCTGTCCGCGTGCGGCAGTGATTCGTTCGTGCGCGAGGAATACGCCGTCGACGCCGAGGGCAAGACGATCACCACGCCGGACGGCAAGCCGATCGTGCGCGCCCGCGAGTACAGCGGCGGCGACGCGAACTACACCCAGTACACGCGCGGCATCGTGGATCTGCAGGCGGCACAGAAGCCGATCGTGTCGATCAAGGCACGGGAGGGCGAGACGATCACGCTCGGCGGCGTCGAGTCGTTCGAGGTGTACGCCCCGGCCGGTGGCGGCGCGGGGCTCGCACTGGCCCCGCCGGCACCGAAGCCGACGTTCATGGGTGAGTTGCGCGGCACGCTCCGCGAGCTGACGCCCTGGGCGCTCGGGTACTTGCAATACCAGTCGCACCGCGAAGACGCCGAGACGAATCGCTACATCGCGGGCGTGAACGCCGCGCGCGACACGGCCTTCGTCAACGAGTTCGGCGCATCCGCGCGCGCAGGCTACGGCGTGCTCCGCGACATCGGACTGGCGCAGGCGGCCAACCCGGGCACGAATATCGAGATCGGCGCGGGCGGCATGTACGCCGGTCGCGACGGACAGAACGGCGATCGCGCAGGCAACGACCTCAACGGCGCCGGCGCCAACACCGGCACCATCGCCCCGATCGCGATCGACGCCAGCGGCCCCGGCGCCGTGGTCGGCGATGGCAACACCACGAACAACGGCACCGACCAACGCGGCGCCACGATCAATTCGCCCGACCAGTCCGGGAACTGCCGCGAGACCTCGTGCAACCCGGTGACCACGCCGGCCCCGGCGCCGACACCCGAGGGCTGACCGTGGCCGAACCGTCCCGCTTCCCGGGCGTGATCGCGGTCGCGGTCATCCTCGGCCTGATGGGCGTTTGCCTACTGGCCATGCGCGCGCTGCGCAGCCACACCGAAGCCGACATCGACCGGGACGTGCACCCGTGAGCGCGACCCTGCACGCACTGCCCGCCACGACCACGATGACGCCGGAGCAAGCGCTTCAAAGCGCGCTCGCGCTGAATCCAGCCGAGGTTCTGGTGCTCGGCTATGACCATGACGGAAAGCTGATCGTGCGCAGTTCGCGAATGAGCCGCCGCGACGCGCTGTGGCTCGTCGAACAAGCCCGAATGCACGTCACCCAACCCATGCTGGCCGACTACGCCAGCGCCAACCTGGAATGACCATGACCGACCAATCCATCGAATCCGAGATCCAAGCGAAGGGACTGACGGCACCGCGAGTGACGCCAGCCGACATCGAGGCGGAGATCGAAAGCGAGTGGTACATCAACGCCGGCAGTGGCGTGGTGCCGGACGATTTCCAGCCGCCGGTCCCGGCCAGTTCGCCGCTGCGCCTGCTGACGTTCTGCGTGCTGGTGCTGCGCAACGGCTTCACGGTCACGGGCGAGTCCGCCTGCGCCAGCCCGGAGAACTTCGACGAAGGCATCGGCCGCAAGATCGCGCGCCAGAACGCCGTGGCGAAGATCTGGCCGCTGCTTGGCTTCCGCCTGCGCGACACGCTGACCGCGTGCGGTGCGGTGGCCGACTGATATGACCATCGGCCACGACCCCGACACCGTTGCGGTAGTCGCCAACAAGGTCACGCAGTTCGGGGCAGCGACATCGATTGCCGGATGGCTCACGGTCAACGAGATCGTGGCTCTGGGCGGTCTGCTGCTGGCGCTTGGCGGCTTCATCATCAACTGGGCCTACCGCCATCGCGCTGACCGGCGCGAGGAACGCTTGCTGCAGGCGCAGCTTCAACACATTCAGGACCGGGGCGTGAAAGATGAGCACGACCCGACCTAGCCGCACTGCCACGGCCGCTGGTGGCGTCGTCATCGCACTCGCCGCGAGCATTGCGGCGTACTGGGAGGGATACATCCCAAGCACGTACGCCGACCCCATCGGCATTCCGACGATCTGCTACGGCCACACCGGGCCAGACGTTGTCGACGGACGCACGGCCACGCGCGCCGAGTGTGACGCGCTGCTGCGCGAGGACATCGCCGCCGCCTACGCGGTGGTGCAGCGGTGCATTCGCGTGCCCATGAAAGATCATCAGGCCGCATCGCTCACGTCCGCCACATTCAACCTGGGGCCGCAGGTGGTGTGCGGTTCCACCCTGCAGCGCATGGCCAACGCCGGCGACTGGACCGGTGCCTGCGCGCAGCTCGATCGCTGGGTCTACGCCGGCGGACAGAAACTGCGCGGACTGATTCGACGACGGGCAGCCGAACGCGCGCTGTGCGAGGGGCGAGCATGAGCATCATCGAACGCGCCACCAGCACCGCGGCCGTCAAGCCGTTGGCGATCGGGCTGGCTGTGTCGCTCGCGCTGAACGTCGGCGCAGGCCTGTGGATCTACGCCGCGCACGCGAATGCCGGCAAGGCAGAGGCCGAGCACCAGGCAGAACTGTCCGACCGCGATGCCGCACTGTCGGCCGCCAACGCCGAGGCCATCCTCGCGCGGGCTGACCGCATGGCGTCCGTGTCGCTGTTCCTGAACGCGGCCGACGGCGAACGCACCGCGGCCGTCGAGAAGCTGGCCAAGCGCATCGAAACCGCCGCGCGCGCCTACAGCGACGCCATGAAGGCCGCGCCGCTCGATCCCAAATGCCGCTTCGACGCCGCGCGCGTGGACGCGATCAACAAGGCCCGAGGCTACGAATGATCCGCTCCCTGATCCTGGTCGCGCTGGTGCTGTTCCTCACCGGCGCGGGCTGCATGCGCCGTGGCCCGCAATACGTGG
>CAYQWK010000506.1:0-4448 GCA_964420805.1 uncultured Bifidobacteriaceae bacterium
GATTGGAATCGAAGCGGCCGGTGGCGGTGTCACGGAAATGCGCCTGCAACCGGGCGGCGAGTTCCGCCGGGCCGGCGAGATGGATTCGCCAGCCGCCCCAGCTCCAGAGGAGGAACTTCACGAGACGTTCAACGTAAGTGAAGTTGCCAACCATGCCGGGATGGCTGGCGGCAAAAATCTCCGTGCGGAAATGAAACACCGAGCCGTCGGTCTGCTCGATGGCAAGGCCGAGCGGTTGGGCGGCTCGCGAAGCATGGACCGCAGCGCGGAAGGCACGGTTGACCAGCACGGCGGGGCGGAAATGGGAATCGAGAACCGGTTGTGTGCCTGGGGCGACCATCGGCAATCCAGATTGTGAGTTCATTCGGTCGCAGGATTCTCGGCAAAACGCGCCCTTGGTGTGAATCAGAATTTGCGAGGCAACAGGTGGAGGATCAGGCGGCATCGGCAAGATGCGTGGCAATTCAGCTCGCGTCCTGGAATGTCGCCGGGAAACCGTAACGTGCACGAGTATCACTCTTCCCGTTCGCCATCGTTGCGCGTGCCCAGGAATTCACCTACAAACGCGCCATGCGGCTGGTGGTGAGCTTGATTCTCGCGTGCGTGCTGACCGGAATGGTCGGTGCCGCCGTACCGTCGCTGCCCGCCGGGATCTCGAATTCGCAGAAGCCCGGCGATATCCCGCTGCCCCCGGCCGAAGCGCTGCTGCGCATGACGCTGCCCTCCGGTTTCAAGGCGACGTTGTTCGCTGGCGAACCGGACGTGATGCAGCCCATCGCGTTCGACTTTGACGACCGCGGACGGCTGTGGGTGGTCGAGGCGTTTTCCTATCCCGACTACAAGGTCGATGGCCGCGACCGTGTGGTGATCTTCACGGATCGCGATGGCGACGGGAAATTCGACGAGCGCAAGGTCTTCCTCGACAACGGCAAGCACTTGAGCGGGATCACGCTCGGCTTCGGCGGGGTCTGGCTGACCGGCCCGCCAAATCTGTTGTTCATTCCCGACCGTGATGGAGACGACGTGCCTGATGGGAATCCCGAGATCGTTCTCGACGGCTGGACGCTCAACGCCGGGCACAACATGGTCAATGGCCTAGCCTGGGGTCCGGACGGTTGGCTTTATGGCCGGCACGGCATCACGACCCATTCGCTGGTCGGGCGGCCCGGCACGCCCGAGGCGATGCGGACTAAACTTAGTTGCAGCATCTGGCGGTATCATCCGGTGAAACACCTCTTCGAGGTCGTGGCTCACGGCACGACCAATCCGTGGGGCCTGGACTGGGACGACGAGGGCCAGCCGTTCTTCTCGAACAACGTCATCGGGCATCTCTGGCACCTGATTCCCGGCGCGCATTACAAGCGGATGTTCGGCGAGGATTTCAACCCGCGCGTCTATCAACTCATGGACCAGTGCGCGGATCACCTGCATTGGGCGGGCAAGGACTGGACCAAATCGCGCAGCGGCCAGGGAGCCCTCGGCGGCGGACACTCGCACTGCGGCGCGATGATTTATCTCGGCGACAACTGGCCGCAGGAATTCCGCCGCCGCATCCTGACCGTGAACATCCACGGCAACCGCGTCCTCCACGATCAACTCGTCCGCCTCGGCTCCGGATACACTGCGCGGCATGGCGACAATCTGCTGATGGCCAACGACCCGTGGTTCCGCGGCGTGACCATCGCCTGCGGCCCGGACGGCGGCGTGTTCGTGAGCGACTGGAACGACCTTGGCGAATGCCACGATCATGACGGCTCCTACCGGGCCAGCGGGCGGATATACAAGATCACCTTCGGCAACCTCACCGGGCCGCGCGGCATGAACCTGGCGAAGCTCTCCGATGTCGATCTGGTGAACCTCCAACTTCATCCCAACGACTGGTTCGTGCGGCATTCGCGGCGGCTGTTGCAGGAGCGGTTCGTGGCCGGGAAGCTCGAACCCACCACGCCCACGGCGCTGCTCACGATCCTGCGCACGAACACCAACACCACGCGCCGCCTGCGCGCGCTATGGGCGCTGCACGTCACCGGCGGCACACAACCGACCATCTCGCTTCCCTCCGCGCGGCCCGGCCGCCTGCTGCAACGCCCGCCCTTCCGCACGCCGGTGCCGCAACGCAATTCGATTCTCTCCACGCTCCTTGCCGATCCGGACGAGCATCTCCGTTGGTGGGCCGTGCAACTGCTCGGGGAAAGCCGCGAGGTGCCCGCCGCCGACTTGCAACAGTTCGCCCAGATGGCGCGCGACGAGAAATCGCCCTTCGTCCGCCTGGCGCTCGCCTCGGTCCTGCAGCGGCTTCCGCTGGAATCGCGCTGGAACATCGCCTTCGCCCTCGCGCGCCACGCCGACGATGCGGCGGACCAGAACCTGCCGTTGATGCTCTGGTACGCGGTCGAACCACTCGTGCCCACCGACCGTCCGCGGTCCATCGAGTTGCTCAAGCAGGCGCGCATTCCCCTACTCCGCGAGTTCATTGCGCGCCGGATGGTGGATTGACCTGCATTTCGCACCGTTGGATCAAATTGGAGCCAGCGCGTGTCTTTGGTGAGAAATGCAGGCTGTTTGGGTTCAGGCCCGGCCTGGGCAATCGAACCGCACAGAAACTGCGATGCACCCAATCACTCCGTGTATACCGGTGCTGTCGGTAGCGGTTGTTGCGCTGCGACAACCCCACCCGCGTCCAGCGGGCGGCACCAGCGCGTCGATCTCATCCTTGCGATGCTGAACGCTGCGCCACCTACGAGTTCCACCAACAACCTCGGGATGCACCGGAATCACGACCCATCCCATTCCGGGGGGTTGCGTCCATGCCGCCCATCAGCCAAAGTTCGGTATCCAAACCCAATGAAGCGACTCTTTGTCCGAATCCTGATACTCGCCGTGGTCGTACTGCCGTTTTTGGCCGCGTTACAACGCGCGAACGCCCAGCCGATGGGAATCTACCGGGAGGTTTACACAAACATCACCGGTTCGCTGGTCACCAACCTGACGAATCACGCCTCGTTCCCGAATTCGCCGGGTTTTGATGAGGTCATCACCAACCTGTTCGAGACGCCGTCCAGTTGGGGAGAAAACTACGGCACGCGCGTTCGCGCGCTTATCACGCCGCCGACCACCGGCAGTTACAACTTCTGGATCGCCAGCGACGATTACAGCGAGCTTTGGCTCAGCACCGACGACAACCCGACGAACAAGCAGATCATCGCCCGGATGAACGGCGCGTCTGGCTCGCGCGTTTATGTCCTGCAAACCAACCAGGCCTCCCTGCCCATCAGCCTCAACGCCGGCCAGCGCTACTACATCGAGGTGCTGCATAAGGAAGGCACCGGCGGGGACTACATCCAGGTGCGCTGGCAGTTGCCGGGCGGGACTTGGGAAACATCGAACACGAACGATCCCATCCCCGGCTTCCGTCTCACGCCATACGGCGTGCCGCCGCCGTCGATTGCCGTGCAACCGTCCAACGTGACGGTGGTCGAGGGAAACAACGCGACATTCGGCTTTGTGCCCACACGCCAGGGCGGTGTCGTTTATCAATGGAAGCGCAACGGAACGAACCAACCCGGCGCAACCACCACGAACCTTGTTTTCGGTCCCGTCGGCCTGACGAACAATGGCGACACCTTTTTCTGTTCCCTGACCAACTGGTGGGGCGCGACCAACACCACGACGGTCACGCTCACCGTCCTTCCCGACACCACGCCGCCCGCCATCACCTCGGCAGGCAACCTCGGTGACCCTCAGTCCATCACCGTCGTCTTCTCGGAGGCTGTTGAACCCGCGACGGCGCTGGCGGCGACCAATTACACGATCAACAACGGCGTTACCGTCCTCACTGCAATCCTTGGACCGGATGACCGGACCGTCGTGCTCATAACCACGCCGCTGTCGCCCAACATTGGCTACACGCTAACCGTGAGCAACGTCCGCGACCGAGCAATCACCCCGAACACCATCCTGGCGGGTTCGCAGCAAGCGTTCGACACGATCAATCGCCCGCTTGATGCCGCGTTCCTCAAGCCGCGCAACGAGAACATCGGCCCCTCGACGCGGCGCGGGGCGCTGGTAATTTCCGAGGTGATGTATCATCCGGCCGACCGCGTGGACGGGCGCGACGTGGAGTTCATCGAGATTTACAACTCCTTGCCGTGGTTTGAGGAACTTGGCGGATGGAAGATCACCGGGGCCATCGAATACACCTTCCCGACAAATTTCGTGCTGGGGCCGCGCAGCTTCGCGGTCATCGCGAAGACCCCAACCGACGTCCAGGCCGTGTACGGAATCACCGGCGTGCTCGGGCCGTGGGATGGCAGCCTGCAAAACGACAACGGCACGCTGCGCATCGCGCGCGACACCGGCGCGGTGATGTTCGAGATGGATTACACTGGCCAACCACCCTTCCCGGCAGCGGCAGACGGCGCGGGGCATTCGCTCACGTTGGTCCGGCC
>CAYQWK010000507.1:0-4448 GCA_964420805.1 uncultured Bifidobacteriaceae bacterium
TGAGGTCGAGGTAACGCTGGCGGTAGCGAATCTCGGTGTCCTCCAGCCCGTGCCATTTGGCCGGCGGCGGGCGCAGCGCCTTGGAGAGGATCACGAAGGAGTTGACCTTCACGCTCGGCTCACCGGTGCGGGTGAGGAACATCTCGCCCTGCACGCCGATGAAGTCAGCCAGGTCGAGGTGCTTGAAGATGTCGAACTGTTCGTCGCCGAGAGTCTGTTTCTGCGCGTAAATCTGAACGCGTCCGCTGGTGTCGCGGAGGTCGAGGAACTGGCTCTTGCCCATGTCCCGGTGCGAGGTGATGCGCCCGGCGATGGCAACGGGCTGGCCTTCCTTGAACTCGCCGGAGACGAACTTCGCCCGCGCGTCACCGCAGCCGGTGTCGGGCGTGAACTTGTTGCGGAACGGGTCCACTCCCCTGCCCCGCAGCGCGGCAAGCTTGGCCTTCCGTTGTTCGATCAGCGAATTGGTCTCGTCCATAAAGGAGGCAAAGGACACCGCATCGAAGCGGAAGAAAAAAGGAAAAACCAGCCCACACCGTTGCCGGCAGGATGAATCGCGCCGGCCGGCCTTACTGTAATTGGAACACCCGGAAGAAGCGGCGCGAGCCGTCCGTCCTGTTGGTGCTCTGGCACGTTCCGCCGCTGCCCAGTATGGGCCGTGGCAACGTGGTCCAATCCACCAAGTTCGAAGACACCTGGAGGTAGTAGATGTGGTTGCCCATGGCGTTGAACCGCACCAACGCGTTGGTACTTCTCCGCAACACGGAAAGGTCGATCCGAGCGGGCGGCCCCGGCAATTCATCGAACGGCAGCGGATCGGCGTAGAGCACCGGATCCGGAGCCACACGCGGATTGGGGACGTAATATTGAATCAGCGCCGGCACCGAACCGCCCGGGCCGAGCGGGAGGTGGACGTCAATGTAGGCCTTGCCGCCGTTGGTGCCCGTGGCGTTAAACACGCGCGCGTTGGTAGCCATGCCGGAGATGAAGATGCGCACGCCGCCGGGATATGAGGCCGGTGACGGGTTGGTGACGTTGACGTGATGTTCAAACAAGCCGTTCTGGAGATTCAGCTTGATCGGCCCCGCCGGCACAACCGGCAGGTGTTCGAGCACGGTGACAACTGACACCGCAGACTCGGCGGACAACCCGAGGTCGTCCGTCGCAATGGCCTTGAGTGTGTAACTCTTCGGCGGCACGACGAGGGTCGTGGTCGCGTACGGCGGCACCGGCAAATCCGCGAGGAAATTCGTGCCGGACCAGAACTGCACGTTCGTAACCGAACCGTCCGCATCCGGATCGTAGGCATCGGCCACGATGTTCACGACGTTGGTCCCGATGAAAATCGAACCGTTGGTCGGAGTGACGATGTTCACCACCGGCGGGCCGTTAAGCACGATGACAAACGACTTCGCGGCCGAGTCCATTCCGCCATTTTCCACGCCACCATCGTCGCGGGCCGTCACCGTCACCAGTGTAGAACCGACCTGGGTGCCCTGGCAGGTGAAGGTCAATTCGCCCGTCGCGCCAATCGCGGGCTGCGTGGAAAAGAGCGACGGGTTATCGCTCGAAACAATAAACTGCACAACCTGGCCTGCCTCATTCGACGGACCGGCGGTGATTCCCGAGGCGAATCCCGCCAGGGTGTGCGCGCCGGAATTGAAGTTCACCCGAACTCTCGAACCCAAAACAAAGTCGGGCGCGTCATTCACCGGCAGGATGACCAGCGAGACTGTCGCGTTCGATGACACCAATTCGCCGTCGGTCGCCGCATAAACGAAGCTGTCCGTACCGAAGTAATTTTCCGCCGGCGTGTAAGTGAACGAGCCATCCGGGTTCAATAACACCGTCCCATGCGCCGGAGGGCTGACCAGTTGAGCCTCGAAAACATCACCATCTGGATCGTTGTCATTCGCCAACACGCCGGGCGCGCCTACCACCAGCGCGTGGTCTTCAATGGCACTGTAGCCCTCGCCACCATCATCCCGCACCACGGGTGGATCATTGACCGGCCGCACATGGATTGTGACCGTTGCCGGCAGGGAATTTGTCGCCGCGTCGTTCGCCGTGTAACTGAAGGTGTCCGTACCCGTGAAATTTCTCTCCGGCGTATAGGTGAACCGACCATTTTCGCCAAAAATCAAAGTTCCGTGGGCCGGGGCCGCCAGCAATGAGGCGGTCAACGTCTGTCCTTCGGGATCAAGGTCATTGAGGAGGACGCCCGGGGCCGCAACCGTCAGCGTGGCATCTTCGTTCACCGTGAAGGTGTCATTGGATGCCACCGGCCGATCATCAACCGGGCGAACGGTGATCCAGACCACCGCCACACCCGAGGTCAGTGTGCCATCTCCGCAACGATAATAGAAAAAGTCCAAACCTGTGAAATTGGCCGACGGCAAATACGAGAAGCTCCCGTCCGCATGCATGTCCAAGATGCCGTTGGCCGGAGGCCCGACCCAGATCACCGAAATCGCGTCACCGTCGGGATCGATGTCGTTCCCCAGCACGCCCGGCACCAGCACGTTGAGCTGCGTATCCTCGTCCACTTCGTAGAAATTGTCCGCCGCGACTGGCGCGTCCGGCACACCGTTCACGCGAATGGTCACCATCACCTCTTCCGAGAGCAATTCACCGTCGAAGACCCGATACGTGAACACATCCTCGCCAAAAAAATTCGTGTTCGGAACATAACGGAACGCGCCGTTCGCCTCCAGGGTCACCACACCGCGCGCGGCACCGGTCGAAATCACCGATGTTATGGCGTCCAAATCCGGATCAGCATCATTCCCGAGCACACCCGGCGAAGCAACCTCCAGCACACCATCCTCATTCATCCCGTAGAAATCCGCCCCGCCCGCCGGTGCGCGGTTCAGCACCGCCAGCATCGCGCAATTCGTCTGATCGGCACCACACAACCCGCTCACCACCACGCAATACTCGCCGGCCTGCTGCCGCGAACCAATGCCCACATCCAGCGTCGCATTTGTCCCGACGACCCCGCCGCGGAAAAACCACTGATATGTCACCCCCCCCCCAACCGCACCCACCGTGAACGTCGCGTTGCTGCCCACAACCCCGACCGTGCCCACCGCGGGCGCCACGATGCCCGTCGGCGGATGCACCACCACCGTGGCCCAATTCGTCACCACGCGGCACGCGCTGCTCACCACCACCGAATATAATCCGCCATCCGCGACCGTCGCCGCCGCCCGCGTCAACACCGCGTTCGTCTCGGCCCCCAGCGGCACCCCGTCCTTGCTCCACGCAAACGTCCACCCCTCGCAACCCGCCGGCGTCACCGTCAACACCACCTCCCCGCCCTCGCAAACCGTCAGGTTCGTTGGGCTGAGAAAATTCGTCAACGGGCGACAAATAATATCCGAAATCCGGTCAAACACCGGCGTGAAATCCGCGGAATTCGTCGTATAAAAGAAATCATTCGTCGAAGACGCCATCGCCGCCATCAACGCCGGATCCACCTTCCCGAAACCAACCGTGAACACCCTCGTCCCCGCGCTCTTCAACTCATCCGCCGCCGCCAAAGCCTCCGCCGCCGTGTCGAAATCATGCGGCACGCCGTCCGACAACAAAATCACCACCGGCGCCGCATTCGACCGGTGCCGCGCCGATGCCAGCTCCGCCTGCGCCAATTCCAAACCACAAGTGATGCACGTCCCCTCGTCCGCCTTCGGCAAACCATCGATCGCCTGCTCCAACCGCGCCGCGCTGTTCGTCAACCGCTGGTCCAGCCGCGCCGTCGGATTGAACGAAACCAAACCCGCCAAATCCCCATTCGTCCCCAGCCGCAAATTCCGCACAAAATTCGTCGCCGCCACGCGCGCCCGGTCATAAGGCGTGCTGTCCGGCTCGATCATCGACTTCGACCGGTCCATCACCAACATCACATCCAGGAACGGGAAACAATCCTCCACCACCAGCACCGCCGACCGCGCCACCGACCCGCACCGATCCGCAACCAGCACGCTGTAAATCCCGGCATCACCAGCCGCCAGATTACTCAACACCAGCACACTGTTCGTCTGCCCCTCCAGCACCACCCCGCCCCTCGACCAGACATAACTGAATGGCCCCCCGCCCGCCGCCACCGTCTCAAACCTAACACCCGTCCCCCGCAACCGCGTTGCCCCGGACGGCCACGTCGCGCTCAACGCCGCCGGCACCGTCAACACCGCCGACACCGTGTCCGTATCCCCGCTATCCGACACATCCACCCGATACGTTCCCGCGCTGCCCGCCGACACCCCGCCCAGCACCAGCGACGCATTCGTCTCCCCGGCCAGTACCGTCGAACCCTTCCGCCACTGATACCGCAACGGCCCGCTGCCCGTCGCCACCACGCTGAACACCGCCGTGTCCCCAACGCACACCGTCTGATCCGACGGCGCGGTGACAATCGACACCGCGCCCGCCACCGGGCCAAGCGCCGA
>CAYQWK010000508.1:0-4423 GCA_964420805.1 uncultured Bifidobacteriaceae bacterium
CCCTTGGCGTGGGTGCCGGCCAGATGAGCCGCGTGGACTCCAGCCGCATTGCCGTGTGGAAGGCAGGCGAGGCAAAGCTTCCACTTCAGGGCAGCGTCGTTTGCAGCGATGCGTTCTTCCCTTTCCCGGACGGCCTCATCGCCGCGGCTGAAGCCGGGGCAACGGCCGCCATTCAGCCCGGCGGCTCAATGCGCGACGCGGAGGTCATCGCCGCCGCCGACGAGCGCGGCGTGGCGATGGTATTCACCGGGGCACGCCATTTCCGGCACTGATGGCGCGGCGAAATTTCCAATGGCAGAAAGATCGAATGATGCCGGGCGGCCGGCCAGATCGTTACTCGTCGATTGGGTCGACCGTCCGTCGCCTTTCACTGAAACAACATTTGCCCCCCGCCCGGCCGCGTGTTCAATTCACGCCGGCCGTGACAACACCCGGCCATGATATTTATGCAAACGACCACTGAAAATGCCGTCCTCGGAAAAACCCGCGAACTTTGCCAGACCATCCTCGACCAGGCTGAGTTCCAGAGCGTCCGGCGCGACATCGATGCTTTTCTCGCCGATGATGCCGCCAAATCCCTTTATGAAAAGCTCTCCGAGAAGGGCGAATACCTGCACCACAAACAGCACCAGGGCCTGCCGCTCGACGGCGGGGAGATCGCCGAATACGAGGGCCTGCGCACGCAGTTCATGAACAACCCGGTGGCCCGAAAATTCATCAATGCCCAGGAAACAATGCACACCGTGCAGGAAACCGTGGGCAGCTATGTGGCCAAGACGTTTGAGCTCGGCCGCATCCCGGCTGAGGGCGACTTCGAATCGAAAGGCAGTTGCGGATCTGGCTGCGGTTGCGGGCACAATCACTGAACACCCCGGATATTCTCGCCATCTACAACGGGCATGAAAGGAGTCTTACGCTTCGTCGCCGTGGCGCTGGTCGTGTCCCGCAGCTACGCCCTTGAGCCCTGGTGGCCGCAGTTTCGCGGTCCCAATTGCTCCGGCGTTTCTGACACCGCGCATCCGCCGGCAGTGTTTGGTCCCGGGACGAACCAGCTTTGGAGGGTGGCTGTGCCGGGCGGGATGTCGTCACCGGTGGTTTGGAACGATCGCATTTTTCTCACGACGTTCGACGGTACCGCGCTGGAGGTGCATTGCTATGCGCGCAAAGACGGGCGGCAACTCTGGAAGCGGCCGGTGCCGGCCACGAAGCTGGAGGAGTTTCATTCCACGGAGGGCAGCCCGGCGGCTTCGAGTTGCGCTACGGATGGGAACCGCGTGGTGAGCTATTTTGGCAGCTTTGGACTCATCTGCCACGATCTCGCGGGCTATGAATTGTGGCGGCATCCCCTTCCCCTGGCCGAGACCTCAGGCGGGTTCGGCACAGGTTGCTCACCCACGCTGGCTGGCGGCCTGGTGTTGGTGAATCGCGACATGACGAAGGTCTGCTCATTGCTGGCCGTGGACTTGAAGACCGGCAAACTCGCGTGGCAGACGGCGCGCCCGGATGTCCGGCAAAGTTTTGGCTCGGCGATGGTCTGGAAACACGACGGTATGGAGGAAATCGTGATGTCTGGCTCGCTGAAGCTCAAAGGCTACGACCTGAAGACCGGTGTGGAACGCTGGTCGTTGAGCGGCATGCCGTCGTTCACCTGCACCACGCCGGTGGCAGGCGATGGCTTCTTGTTCTTTGCCGGCTGGGCACCCGGCAAGGGCGACAATCCGTTGCCGAGCTTCGAGCAGATGGCCGCAAACATGGACAGGAACAAGGACGGCGCCATCACACCCGATGAAGTCAAAGGCACCCCGATGGAGTCATTCTTCCGTGCCCAGGATTTGAACGGCGACGGAAAGCTCACCGCGGAAGATGTCGAAGGGATGAAGAAGATGATGGCCAGCGGCGAGAACGTGCTGGTGGCGGTTCGTCCGGGAGGGAAAGGCGAACTCGACGGGAGCCACGTCGCTTGGAAGCAGACGCGAGGCCTGCCGTATGTGCCATGCCCGCTTTATTACCACGGTCGCGTTTATCTGGTGAAGGATGGGGGAATGGTTTCCTGCTTCGACGCCAAAACAGGCACGGTGGCCTATCAGCAGGAGCGCCTGAATGCGCTGGGCAACTATTACGCCTCCCCTGTCGCGGCGAACGACCACATCATTGTTGCCTCGCTCGACGGCAAGGTGACGGTGTTTGCCGCGGGCGGCGACGCGCCGAAGATTCTGCATCAAGTTGATTTCAAGGAGCGCATTGCGGCCACGCCCGCACTCGCAGGAAACAACCTCTATCTGCGAACACCCACGACGCTTTACGCGTTTGGCGAATAGAAGCAGCCATCGGGCGGCGTTCCTCTTCCCCAATCCTGAAGACCCGATCCTCGCTCGGTTTGCCGCGGCTGGGTATTAGGGCTTGGCCGGTTTCATTCGCTCGTCCCAACCGCCGAGTTCGGTTCGCACAAGATGGTCTGGGTGTACCCGGCTTTCTCCAGCCAACGCACCTTTGCCCGCAACGAAAAGGAACTGATCCACGCGTCTGTCGCGTACACTCCGACCAGCGTCCAAGGCGCCGGGCAAGTGTGATTAGCCGCCCGGTTAAGAATGTTCCGCCCGGTAAGCCTCGGCCAGAAGTGTCACTGGATGCGCTACGCGCACGTTGAGGCCGCGGCGCCGGCAGCCATTGATGACTTGGAGCAAGCAGCCGGGATTGCCTGTGGCAACAACGGTGGCGCGAGTGGTTTCGATGTGGTTCACCTTGCGATCGAGAAGCTGGTCGGCCATTTCGGGCTGTGTCAGGTTGTAGATGCCGGCGCTGCCGCAGCACCAGTTGCTCTCGGGTAATTCGGTGAGCTTCAGGCCGGGAATGCTCTTGAGCATCTGGCGGGGCTGGCTGGTGACTTTCTGCCCGTGGCAGAGATGGCAGCTTTCGTGGTAAGTGACGTGCAGCGGAGCTGGCTCTTTGGCCCTGGGCGCTTCAATACCGATTTCCACGAGCCATTCATGGATGTCCTTCACCTTCCGGTCCCACTCGACCGCACGGCTGGCATAGCGCGAATCGTCGGCGAGCAAATGAGAGTAGTGCTTGAGGTGAGAACCGCAGCCACCGGCGTTGGTAATGATGGCATCGAAACTTCCGGGCGGGAACTGGTCAATGTTGCGCCGGGCGAGTTCGCGGGCCATTTCGAGTTCCCCATTGTGGGCATGCAGAGAGCCGCAGCAGCTTTGCTCGGGTGGGGTGATGACTTCGCAGCCGTTGCGGGAGAGAACCTCGACCGTGTCGAGATTCACGTCGCTGAAAATCAGGTCCTGGGCACAGCCCGTGAGCATGGCGACGCGGAATTTTCGGGAGCCTCGGGCCTGGGTGACGGGCGCAATGAGTTCGTCGGAGAATCTGGGTTGCACCCGCGGAGTGATGGCCTCGAGTTCCTGCAGACGTTTGGGGAGCAGGCGAAGCAAACCGCTGCGGCGGACGAGTGCTTGCAGGCCCAGTTGCTGGTAAAGCCGCAGGGCAAAGCCAGCCACATGTAAGCGGCGCAAGTCCATGAAGAGCCATCCCACCACGGAAGCGCGAATGAAGTCGCGTTTGGGATTGCGCAGCACGCCGACCCGCTCGACCTCGGCCCGGGCGTGCTCGAAGAGTTCGGCGTAGTTCACGCCGGCCGGACAGGCGGTCATGCACGCCAGACAGCCGAGGCAGAAATACATCTCTTCGCCAAAAGCCGGCGTAGGTTCGAGACGGTCGTCAGCAATGGCGCGCATGAGAGCGATGCGCCCACGAGGGCTGTGGCGTTCGAGCTTGGTGGCATCATAGGTCGGACACGTAGGCAGGCACATGCCGCAGTGCATGCATTGCTGCACAACCGAGTAGTCGAGACCTTTGAGGTGGCTGTTGGCGGCGCTCATCGAATTGGCAGCGACGGTAGCGGTGGAGACCAGCAGCGCAAACATCAAAAACAACTCAAGCCCGCCGGGCAAGCCGCCGATGCCCCATGCAAGGAACCGCCGCCTCCGGCGCCCGAAATCGGGCACGGAAATTGCGTGCGGACCGGGAGTTTGCAAACGGGACAACTTGTGTCAGTCTTACGATCAATCAAGGAGCGAATCGCACTCCACTGCGTGATGAGGACCTTCCTCTGTTGCATCGCTGTGATTTGCCTGCCCTCAATGGTGAGGGCAGCCGGCACTTCCGCGTACATGGCGCTCGGACTTTCGGGCGGAGAAATCACTGTCACTTGGACCAACTGGTCGGAGGCGCATCTGGAAGAAAGCACTGACTTGCAAACTTGGACGCGCAGCCAGAGGCCATTCGATTACATGAACGCGCGGGCGCGCGTTCCCCTCGCGGGGCCAGGTGCAAGCCGATTCTTCCGACTCGTTGGGAGCTCAAATGCCCTGACAAGCCTCGGTCTTGAAACGGAAGCCGGGCGGAAGTTCGT
>CAYQWK010000509.1:0-4422 GCA_964420805.1 uncultured Bifidobacteriaceae bacterium
CCGCTGGCCGGCGTGTCGGCCGAGAAGATCCTGGCCCAGATCGCCGACTACAAGAGCGGTGCCCAGCCCGCGACGATCATGCACCAGATCTCCAAGGGCTACAGCGACGATCAGCTCAAGCTCATCGCCGCCTGGTTCGCCGTGGACTGCGCACGGGCGGAACGCGAGGCGGCCTTGGTCAGCGCCGGCAGCAGCAACCGCGCGAAGACTTGATGATGCCACACCGCCGAAACACCACCGCGCAACTGGCCCTTGAAGTTGACCTCGTTGAAATCCAGCCGCTCGAGATTGAACGTCCGCGTGTCCTTCTCCCAGCCCTGCTCAATCAACCCGTCGAGCGTCGAAATCAAATTGACCAGCTCAAGGTAGGTCCAGCCCCGGGGCGCGACGCGGGAAAGAACCTTCGTGACATTCTGCTCCGCCGGGGGATTCCCGTCCGACGGATCAATCGCGTTCAAGGATTCCGCCAGATTCTTGCGGTGAATGATGTTCAAAAGCACAGTCGCCCCGCCCGCCCGTTCGACGGCCATGGACCGCGTCATCGCCGTCGCAAAATCAGCCTTGAGGAACCGTTCCTGGATTTCCCGCAACTGGCTTTCCGACCAGCGGTGGCCGGCCAGCCCTTCCCACAGCGGTTGCGTCATGATTTGCAGCCCGGCGATGCGGACGAGTTGCGAGATCAGGAAGTTGTCGTCCTCCAAAGTGTCCCCCAGGCGAAGCCCCAGCATCACGTCCTCGAATGCCTGATCCGTCCGTCCGGCCTCCAGCGCGGCAGAGGCCCGCAGGCTGATCAGGGCCACCGCGCTCTTCACCCGCGCCAGGTGCGGCAGCAGAATCGAGAACGGATCGTCCTGCTTGTAGATGACGGGGTATTGAAAATGCGGTTTGCGCGTGGCCGTCCGAAGCTGCTCCAAGGCCGCAGAATAAACCTCCAGCTCCTTCAGGACGGCAATGGCCGATTGTTGCCGCCCAGCCTCATCAGTCGGCGGCTGCTTCGACTGGCGCTTCGGCGGTAAGGCCTTCTGGTGGACGTTCGAGAAAGCGCTCTGCCATGCGGCGAAATCCGTCGCCTTGCGGTCGTCCTGTTTCGCGTTCGGGTTCGTCTCCTCGCCCGCCGCCTTGTAACGGCGCTGCGCCTCACCAAAGAGCAGAGGCCAGAGGTTGGTGACGGTCCGGTTCACCTCTGCCTGCCGCTTGGCGTCACCCGGTGGCGCGCGCAGGAACCACGACTGGACAATCGGCGCGCTGGCCCCGTTTTCGGCGGCGGGTACGGGAGCGGGAGTAAACTTCGCGAAATCCAATTCGATGCCCCGCGCCGCGGCGCTCTTCCGGTACCGTTCCCACGCCTGCTTGCCCCGGAAGTTCTCCACGGCGACGAACAACGCAACAGCCGTGATCAGCGCGAGCATAGCGTAAAGCGTCCAGCGGTTGAACACCAGCCGCAGGCAACGGCGGAGGAAAGGGAAACGCGTCGGGTTGGGTTGATTTTCGGCGTTCATATTCAGGCGAAGGAGAGCGCGGGCTTGGTTTCACCACGCGGTTTGGGAATGAAACGTGGCGGCTCGGCGGCCGCGGCCGGCGCGGAACCCACCAACTCGGCGAACAACTGCTTTTGCTCACGCAAGGCGCGGCGGTTGTCCGGATTGATGGCAGCACGCGCCGGGGTCGCTGACCGGGAATCTGTTTCGTGGGAAACCGCGTTCAGCCCGATGATGACGATCCATGCGGCGGCCAACGGCACCCACACCATCCGCGGCATGCGCCACCAACCCGCGAACAAGCCGGGCGCCGGGGTTCCGCGACGCCGGGGCAACTCTGCCAGCGCCCTGGAGCATGCCCGACTGAGTTCCAGTTCGGCGGCCTCATGCCGGCCCAGCAGGATTTCACGAGGTGTCTTCACGTAGTCCTTTCCACAATCAACGCGCGCAGGGATTTCTTCGCGTAGTGCAACCGCGACTTGACGGTGCCCACGCCCACGCCGGTGACGCGCGCGATCTCATCGAGCGAAAAATCCTCGAGGAAATGCAGCAAGAGAACCGAGCGATGAATCTCCGGCAGTTGGTGAAACAGGCTCATGAATTCCTCCTCTTGCTCCGCGCGGATGAGCAGTTCATCCGGGCCGGCCACCCCGGCGGACTGTTCCTCGAAATCGTCATCAAGTGGCTCGGTTCGCGCCGGTCTGCGCCAGTGTTGCTGGCATTTCTGGTGAGCAATACTGAACAGCCATGAGCCAAACCGCGCGTCCTCCCGAAGCGAGGCAAGATGCCGTGTGGCGCTGACAAACGTCTCCTGCACGATGTCCAGCGCGGTCTGCTCATGGTGAACCAGTTCGACGACATACACGTAAATCGGAAGCTGGTAGCGGCGGAAGAGCACGGCCCACGCATCGGGTTCCCCGCGACGCGCGGCGGCCACGGGCAGTGGTTCTTCGCCAGGCACGACCAGCATTTACAGCCAGTAGAATGCGGCGGGCGAGAAAAGGTTCAAACAACCGCCGGAGCCAGCTCGAAGGGCGAAAGAGAAAAGCCCAGCGATTTATCGCTGGGCTATGATCAGTCAACTCTGCGGGAGTCTCGTTAGATGGAGATTTCGCCAGGGTCGCCTTCCATGTGGAGGAATTCGACGATGCGGGCGACGGCTTCCTGGACGGAGAGCTTGTCGGTGTGAAGTTCGATCTCGGGGCGCGCAGGCGCTTCGTAGGGCGCGGAGATGCCGGTGAATTCCTTGATCTCGCCGGCTTTGGCGCGGGCGTAGAGGCCCTTGGGATCGCGTTGTTCGCAGACTTCGATGGGGGCGTTTACGAAAACCTCCACGAAGGTTCCCGGCTCGACCATCTTACGGACGAGTTCGCGGTCGCTCCGGTAGGGAGAGATGAAGGAGGTGATGGCGATGACGCCGGCGTCGGCCATGAGGCTGGCAACCTGGCCGATACGGCGGATGTTTTCCTTGCGGTCTTCGGGGGAGAAGCCGAGGTCGCTGTTGAGGCCGTGCCGGATGTTGTCGCCGTCGAGGACGTAGGCGTGTTTGCCGTGGTTGAAGAGTTCGCGTTCGAGTTCGGTGGCGATGGTGGATTTGCCGGAACCGGAGAGGCCAGTCATCCAGACGACGCGTCCGGGGTGGCCGTTGCGTTTGGCGCGCTGGGCGGCGGTCACCTTGCCGTGGCTCCAGAAGATGTTCTCGCTCTTGTGGAGGGAGTCGGCGGTGCGGCGGGGGTAGTTGCCGTCCACGATGATGCCGCCGCCGCTGACGTCGAAACCGTCCACGATGACGAAGCGGCCGGTGGGGACGATTTCGTTGATGGCGTCGAAGGCGATGGGGCGTTTGGTCTTGAGAGTGAGTTCGCCGACTTCATGGCGACCGACGAATTCCTCGTTCTCGCCGTGGGCGGCATCATTGAGGGTGGAGGCGTCGATGACTTTGTCGAGGGTGTCGATCTCGCATTCGGCCTCTTGGGTGGCGAGTTTGATTTTGTACTTTTTGCCTTTCTGGAAGGGCTTGCGGCCGAGCCAGAAGACACGGGCCTTGAACTTGGTGAGTTCGTAGGGGGGCGCGGTTTCGAGGGCGGCAATGGCGCCGCGCTCGACGAAGATTTGTTCGGTGAGGGTGACGCCGATGGATTCGCCGGCGGCGGCGGTGTCGGATTGGGGCGCGTTCCATCGTTCGATGGTCTTGACGGTGGAGGTTTTGTTGGTGGGGGCGAAGATGAGTTTGTCGCCGACCTTGAGGGAGCCGGATTCGATGCGGCCGGCGAGAATGCGGCGTTCGTCGAAGCGGTAAACGTCCTGGATGGGGAAGCGCAGGGGCTGGTTGCTCGGCGCCTCGGCGACTTTGAATTCGTCAAGAGTCTGGAGGACGGTCGGGCCTTGATACCAGGGCATCTTGGCGCTGGGTGTGGCGATGTTTTCGCCGTGATAGGCGGAGATGGGGATGAAGAGTTTGGGTTCGACGCCGACGGTCTTGAGCCAGGCGCGGTATTCGGCCTCGATCTGTTTGAAGCGGGCCTCGGAGTAGTCTTCGAGGTCCATCTTGTTGACGAGGACGGCAATCTGGCGGATGCCGAGGAGGTTGAGGAGATAGCCGTGGCGGCGGGAGTTTTCCTGGACGCCTTCGTGGGCGTCGATGAGGAGAAGCGCGGCCTCGGCATTGGCGGCGCCGGTCACCATGTTCTTGAGGAATTCCTTATGGCCGGGGGCGTCGATGATGACGTACTGACGCTTCTTGGTGTGGAACCAGATTTGCGCGGTGTCGATGGTGATGTTCTGGTCGCGCTCGGACTGGAGGGCGTCCATGAGGTTGGCCCACTCGAAGGGGACGCCGCGGCGTTCGGCGATTTTCTGGAGTTGTTCGAGCTTGCCCTCGGGCAACGAGCCGGTGTCGTGGAAGAGGCGTCCGACAAAGGTGGATTTGCCGTGGTCAACGTGG
>CAYQWK010000510.1:0-4393 GCA_964420805.1 uncultured Bifidobacteriaceae bacterium
GGCGTTTTTGTTGGCGGTGGGGGGCGGGGGTATGGCGTAATCGGCGCGGCGGGGGGGGGCGGGCGGCCTGCATTCCGCACTCCGCATTCCGCATCTGATCGTCTGTCCCACCTCGCTGGTTTTCAACTGGGTGGCCGAGGCGGCGAAGTTCACTCCGCGACTCAAGGTGTTGGCGCTGCACGGGCCGGGCCGGCACAAGTTGTTCGAGGGGATTGCCAGCGCGGACCTCGTGGTTACCAGCTACGCGCTGATCCGGCGCGATTGGGAACGCTACGCCGGACTGGAGTTTGACACCGTGGTGCTTGACGAGGCGCAGCACATCAAGAACCGGCAGACGCAGAACGCGCAGGCCGTGAAGGCGTTGCGCTCGCGCCACCGGCTCGTGCTCACGGGCACGCCGCTCGAAAACTCGGTGCTCGATCTGTGGAGCATCTTCGACTTCCTTATGCCGGGCTATCTCGGCGGGGCGAAGGACTTCAAGGAACGCTACGAGGTTCCAATCACGCGGGAGAAGAACGCCGAGGCACAGGCACGGCTCTCGCGGCGGTTGCGGCCGTTCATCCTGCGCCGGCTCAAGCGCGAAGTGGCCGCCGATCTCCCAGCCAAAATCGAGCAGGTGACGTTCTGCGAGATGAACGACGAGCAGCGCGCGGTGTATCAGCAGGTGATGGAGTTCAGCCGGAAGGAAGTGTTGGGTGCCGTCGGCGAACAAGGCCTTGCGAAGAGCCGCATGGTCATCTTCAACGCGCTGCTCCGGCTGCGGCAGGTATGCTGTGATCTGCGGTTGTTGAAGAAACCGGAGGCTGAACCAGCGAACCGTAGCCGCACCTGTGAAGGTGCGGCCATCTCCACCGGAGCGGAACAACAGCCACCTCACAGCGGCGGCCACACGGCGGAACGCTCCGACGACTCCGGCAAGGTCGAAGCCTTCGACGAGTTGCTTCAAGAGGCGCTCGATGGCGGGCACCGCGTGCTGGTGTTCAGCCAGTTCGTTTCGATGCTCACGTTGCTCAAGGAGCGGTTGGCGGAACAGCAAATCGAATTTTGCTACCTCGACGGTTCCACCACGAACCGCGGCGAGGTGGTGGAGAAGTTTCAGAAGGGCGGCGCGCCGGTTTTTCTCATCAGCCTCAAGGCCGGCGGCGTGGGTTTGAACCTGACGGCGGCGGACACGGTGGTGCATTTCGACCCGTGGTGGAACCCCGCCGTAGAGGACCAGGCCACCGACCGCGCGCACCGCATTGGCCAGACGCGCGTGGTGACAAGCTACAAACTGATCACGCGCGGCACAGTGGAGGAGAAGATTCTGACCTTGCAGCAGAGGAAGCGGGACATCATCAAGGCCACGCTGGGCGAGGAGGAATTCACCAGCGCGCTCTCATGGGACGAGATTCAGGAGTTGTTCAGTTGAGCAGGGCGGCGGCTTCATGGTACATGCACGGCCATGAAACGCATTTTTCTCTGCGCGGCGCTGGCCGCTGTGGCGGGCCTGTTCATCACGGGCTGCGCCTGTTGCACGAAGCAAAGCACCGTCGGAACGGGCGCCAGTTTCAAGGGGCCGCTCGGCCTGCAGCTCTATTCGTTGCGCGGCGAATTCAAGAAGGGTGACATCGGCGGCACGCTGGCGCTGGTGCGAAGCCTCGGGTTCAAGGAGGTCGAACTGGCCGGCACCTACAACCTCACCATTCCCGAGTTCAACCGGCAGCTTGCTGACAAGGGGCTGCGCGCGGTGAGCGGACATTTTCCCTTCGACCGGTTTCGCACGAACGTGGATGGCGTGATCGCCGATGCCAAGGCGCTCGGGCTGCAATATGCCGGCTGCGCGTGGATTCCCCACAAGGCGCCGTTCGGCGAGGCGGACGCGCGGGCAGCGGCGGAGGTGTTCAATCGTGCTGGCGAGGCGATGGCGAAGCACGGGATCAAGCTCTTCTACCACACGCACGGCTACGAGTTCGCGCCGCACGGCAACGGGACGCTCTTCGACCTGCTGGTGGCCGAGACCAAGCCGCAGTTCGTGACCTTCGAGATCGACGTGTTCTGGGTGCTGCATCCCGGCTACGACCCGGCGAAGTTGATCGCGAAGTACCCAGGCCGCTTCGAGTTGATGCACGTGAAGGACATGAAGAAGGGCGTGAAGGGCGACCTGACCGGAAAATCCGACGTGAACAACGACGTGGCCGTGGGCACCGGACAGATGGACTGGCCGGCCATTCTTGGCGCGGCGAAGAAGGCGGGCTTGAAATGGTATTTCATCGAGGACGAGTCCGACGACGTGGTGCATCACCTGCCGCAGAGCATCAAGTTCCTCGAGGCGGTGAAGTTCTGACGCGCACCGGACGGCGTTGATCCGCGCGCCTTTCACACGACTCACGGTCCGGCGGACAGAAAATCCACACCCAGCCGGGTGTAGGACAAGGTCATCTCCGCCGGGTTCCACATCCGGTATGTGCCCACATGGCCATCCGCGAAGAGAACGTTCACCTTGCGTCCGTGAACGGGTGAGTCCTCCTCGAACAACGTGTCCTGCGAGTAGTTGTCGGGGTCCGCGTCGTCGGCAACGAATCCCCCGTAATTGCAGTCGCCAGAAAGCACGTAGGCGGCAGGGAACTGGATTTTCACCGTGTTCACCGGGGCGGCCGTGCCGGTCTCGGCGTAAGCAGCGCGCGAGCCCATGAAGTAGTTGAACTCGGATTTCTGGTAGTGGCGGCTCATCTGCGGACAGCGCAGCAACTGGATGTTCTGGTAGTAATCCACCAGCGCGCGGGTCCACGCCGGCGGATTCGTTTGCGCCCAGGGGATGCTGCCGTGTGCCGCGGGCAGCAGATCCTCGTGCTCATCGCCATACATTTGCAACGCAAGCCCGATCTGCCGGGCGTTCGAGGCACATTGGACGGTGCCTGCTTTCTCTTTCGCCCTCGCCAGCGCCGGCACGAGCATGGCGGCGAGAATGCCGATGATGGCAATGACCACCAGCAGTTCGATCAAGGTGAATCCTGTCGCGCTTCGCAACCGCATGTGAATCTCGACGTGCCGTGCTTCCGCCTATTCGTCCGGCCGCGAAAAATCTCTGCCCGCCGGTTGACCGCGCCACGGCAATTCCCAACTCTCCCCGCCGATGGAAATCGAAGTCATCCTCGGCCCGGCGGAATTCCCGTCGCTTTCTCAACGCGATCTCGGCGGCGTGACCTGTGTCGTGTTCGACGTGCTGCGCGCGACCTCTTCCATGCTCACCGCCCTGCACAACGGCGCGGAGGCGATCATTCCCGTGGCCGAAATCAGCGAGGCGCTCGCGGTCAAGGAGCGGCAATCCGCCGTGCTGCTGGCCGGGGAACGCCACGGCCTGCGCATCGCCGGGAATCTCACCGGCGGCGTCGAGTTCGCCTTTGGCAATTCGCCCCGTGACTTCGCGGCGGGGAAGGTCGGCGGGAAGACCATTGCCTGGACGACCACGAACGGCACACGCGCGCTCCGCTCGTGTGCGCACGCGGAAATGGTTTTGGTCGGGGCGTTGCTGAATCTGCGCGCCCTTGCCGGTGCGCTCGACACCCTGCGACCGGCGCGGCTGTTGCTCGTTTGCGCGGGCACCTTCGAGGCGGCGGCATTCGAGGACATGTTCGCGGCGGGCGCGTTGATCGACCGCGTGCGCCATCTCGTGACGGCCGACGGCCTCTCCGACGCAGCGCAAGTCGTCTGGCGCGCCTATCGCAACACGTTCGAGGACCACGAGCTTACCGCCGCGTCGTTGAACGCGCGCCGGTTGCTGGCCAACGCGGATCTCGCGCCCGATGTTGCGCTTTGTTTGCGCCGCGATGTCATCGACCTGAATGCCGGGTTGTTCGAGGACGGGACGGTGCGGCCGATGCGCGGATTTGCCGCGCAGTTGGCGGAAGATTGATCCGCTTTGGGAACGCCAGGGCGGTCTTTCCGGCAAATCAGCCCATTCCCCTTTGAAGCAATTCCCCGCATCATCGTCCATTCACCCCAAGAAAGACGACCTTATGCAAATCAACCGACGAAATTTCCTTAAATCAGCCTCCGCCCTCAGCGTTCCGCTCATCCTGCCGTCCGGCATTTGGGCGGCGGAAACCAAGCCCAACTCGAAGATCACCATGGGCTTCATCGGCATGGGCACCCAGAACCGTGGTTTGCTCGGCGGCTTTCTCGGCCAGGACACGCAGGTCGTGGCCGTGTGCGACGTGGACACGACGCGCCGCGAGGCGGCGAAGAAGCGCGTGGATGATCATTACGAGAAGAAGGGCGGCGCGCGCGGTTGTGCCGCTTACAACGATTTTCGCGATTTGATCGCCCGGAAGGACATTGATGCTGTTTGCATTGCCACGCCGGACCATTGGCACGCGTTGCCCGTGATCCTCGCCTGCCAGCAGGGGAAGGA
>CAYQWK010000511.1:0-4390 GCA_964420805.1 uncultured Bifidobacteriaceae bacterium
CATCCCGTACAGTCTCGACTATAATGGAGGCGATGCGCCGCGCCTTCACGCTGATCGAACTGCTGGTCGTGATCGCGATCATCGCGATTCTCGCCGCCCTGCTGCTGCCGGCGTTGGCCAAGGCGAAACGCGCGGCGCAGCGCACCACTTGCATCAGCAACCTCAAGCAGATCACGCTCGCCACGCTCCTGTGGGTCAACGACAACGAGAAGCAGAATCTCCCCTGGCGCATCGCACTGGCCGACGGCGGCACATATTTCACGCCCAAGGCCGGTAACGCCTGGTACGAATTTGCCTACCTGTCCAATGAGATCAACACGCCGAAGATTCTGGCGTGTCCCTCCGATAAACCGCCAAGGATTGCCGAGTCGTGGGCCGCGTTCCTCACCGCCGCCTACCGCGGCAACGCTCTCAGCTTCAACATCAACGCCGACGCCGGTTGGGCCAACAACTCGCTGGCCATTGACCAGTCCCAGACCCACGTCCTTTACACGGACCGAAATCTAAAGTTGAGCGACGTCAACGAAGGCTGCTCGGGCGGCTTCAACAGCGTCCCCTACGTGGATAAGACGCTCGATCCGATGCCCACCGACTGGACCAACAGTGTCCATGGCGCCGGGCAGGGCAACCTGAGCACGCTCGACGGCAGCGCGCATCAGACGAGCAAGGGGGTCATGCTTGAATTCATGCGGCACGCCGACGACGTCGGTAAGGTCCACTTCCTCAAGGCGCGATGAAAACACCGAGAAACCCAATTTCGCATTTTGCCCATGATGCCATAGATTGAGTCCAGGTTCGTCATGAACGTGGACGATGTCACATTCGAGCAGGCCGTGAACGCGCATTACCAGTCGCTCTATCGCTTCGCTTTCACGCTCACCCGCGGCGGGGAGGATGCCGCCGACCTCACGCAGTCCGCCTTCGAGCGGTTGCTGCGCAAGCCGGGCCAGTTGCGCGAACCGGCCAAGCTCAAGAGTTGGCTCTTCACCACGCTTTACCGGTTGTTTCTCGAACAACACCGCCGCGCCACGCGCTTCCCGCAGGTCGAACTCGACGCAGACTACGAGATGCCTGCCGAGGAATCCGTGCCGGACCGCGCCATCGACAGCGCGGCGGTGGTCGCGGCGTTGCAGCACATCGATGAAGTGTTCCGCGCGCCGCTGGTACTGTTCTATCTCGAAGATCATTCCTACCGGGACATCGCGGAGATTCTCGGGGTGCCTGTCGGGACCGTCATGTCGCGCCTGTCCCGCGGCAAGGCGCAGTTGCGCGGACTGCTGCGTGAACCCGCGGACAAGGTCGTTCCACTTCCGCTCAAGGCCGCCTCATGAACCGCGAACAAGCCAGGGAAATCCTATCCATGCGCCGTCCGGACGGGACGGACGACCATGATCCGCTCATCGCCGACGCGCTTGAGTTTGCGCGGCACGACGTGGAATTGGGCCGATGGCTCGCGAATCAAACCGCGTTCGACGCCACCGTCACCCGCGCTTGCGCCGGGATTCCCGTGCCCATGAACTTGCGGGCGCGGTTGCTTGCCGCAGACAACGTGGTGGTTCTCCCTTGGTGGCGGCAGCCGTTGCGCCCGGCGCAAATGGCCGCCGCCGCATGCATCGCCTTCCTGCTTGCGCTTGGCGCGTTCTGGCTGGGCACGCGCGAGCCACGGACAGCGTCATTGCGCGAGCGCGTGATTGAGGAAACCTGGTCCGGTCGCCGCCATGTCGCGCTGGAGACGACGAACCTCGCGGAGATCCGGCGCTTCATCGCGGCCAATGAACTGCGCGGCGACTTCAAGCTCCCGCCACAACTCGCCGCCATGCGGGCGCGCGGCTGCTCGATTATCGACGTGGACGGAAAGCGCCTGCCGTTCGTTTGCTTTGTGGACAACAACCGTCACCTGCACCTGGCGATTATGGAACGTGGCACTTTGCCGGTCGCGGCGGACGCTGCCATGCCGGACTTCGACAAATGGCAGGGCTGGGCGACCGCCACATGGACCCGGGGCAGTAACACCTTCGTGCTGACGGGTATGAAGCCGGTTGATTTCGTGCGGAAATTCCGCAAAGCCGGCCAGTGGAATTGGGACGGCGGCAGTTAAGGCTGTGCCCGTCCGGAGCCCTTCGACGGAACGGCCGATGACGGGGGCGCGTTGGTCTTGAAGGCCGAGCGCAGCAGCCAGTGGCGTTTCAAGCCCTGCACCATGTCGTCCGCGTGGATGATGAGGTCGGAGACGGACTTTACGAGGTTGGTGTTGCCTTGCACCTGCATGTTCAGGTTGCTGGTGATGCCGGCGAGGTTCTCCAGATTCACGGTTAGGTTCGAGAACAGGATGACGAGGTTCGTGTTGGCGTTGGTCACGGTGGTGTTCACGTTGCCGACCGTGGCGTTGGCGTTGGTGAGCAGCGCGGCAAGTTGGAGGTTCATGTTCGTGGGGATGAGCCATTCGCCGAGCGAGCCGCGCTGGTTGGTGATGTTGCCGGTGATGATGGCGAGGTTTGTTACCACGGGCTTCGCGCCGGCCAGAAGTTCGTTCAAGTGGCCGGTCGCATCCGCGGCGTTCGTCAAGGTGCGCGTCAGCGCGTTGGTCAGGGCGAGAATGTTGGTGAGCGACACTTTGACGAGCTTCACCATGTCGTCGAGGTGCGAGGCCAGTTCGGGCGGTTCGTCGGCAACGAGCCAGTAGGGTTTGTCGCCCGGACGCCACGGAGCGTATTCGCCTTCCTTGTCGTTGAAGATGTGGGTGAGCCGTCCGGCAGCCTCCTTGTAGGCCGCGTGCAGGTTGTTGGTGCGGAGGGTGCCGCCCTTGGTGATCTCGATATAACGGGCGCCAAGCAGGCCGCCTTTCACCCGGGCCTCCGAGTCGTCCCACACGTAGCCGTAATACGGCGCGCGAACCACGAACTCGACATACACGTCGTATTCCCTGCCCGGTTCCTCGGCGGTGACCTGGGTAATTTCGCCGACGTCAAAGCCCATCAGTTTCACCGCGTCGCCCGGCTTGAAGCCAGCGCCGCTGCGGAGGTAGGTGAAGAATGGCGCCTTGGTCACGCCCCAGCCTTTGCGTTGCGCAAGCTTGTGCAGGTAGAAGCCGAGGCCGGCCAGCAACAGGACTACCGCCAGCGCCACGAACCATCCCACGGCGCGCTCGAGGCGGCTCAGGCGCGTCCGCAACTGCGGGGTCAAATCTTGCACTGCCATTTCAATCTCCTTTGCTGTTCGCCAATTCCGCCGCGGCCTCCTCGCCGACGAAGAATCCACCGTTCCGCACGTTTGCGAATTTCGCTCCGGTTCCCTGCCACGGCGCTAAGTCATCTGCGGTGACCACCACCGTCACCGGCCGGCCTTCCAGGACAGGATGCCCGCGCCGTAATGCGCCGAGGAATTCCATCCACCACGCCGTGTGTCGCGAATCGAAGCCGCGCAGGGCGTTCTCGATCAACAGCAGTTCCGGCCCGAGCGCGAGCGCCCGCGCCAGCGCTGCGCGCCGCCGCCAGGCACTGGTCACCGCTCCGGGGGATTCGCCCGCCATGGGTTCCAGCCCTGTTGCCGTCAGCAGTTCCTTCACGCGCGGCGCGGCTTCGATGGCGTCGAGGTTGCGATGATAGCGCAACGGGAGGGAGATGTTATCCGCGAGAGTCAGTCCATCGAAGAGCCGCGCGTCGTCAAAGACCAGCGCCGTGCGCAAGCGGTCCGCCAGCGACTCATCCCCGAAATGCCGCATCAGGTCGCGGTCGAAAAGCGTGCATTGCCCGGCCAGCGGACGAGTCATGCCGGCGAGAGCGAAGAGCAGGTCGTTCCTGCCCGGCCCGTGGCCGCCCAGCACCCAGAAGTCCCCCGCATTCACAGTCCAGTCCACGCCGGCCACCGAGACGTCGTCCGGGTTCCGCCGGGAAGTCACGGCGACATTTTGGAATTGTACGATCATGCCGGTGTTCATGCGACGAGGTAGAGCATGAGGCAGAGCGCATCCACGATGAGGCAGACGATGATGCTCTGGGCCACGGCGCGCACGGTGGCGCCGGAGAGTTCGTCCAACCGCAGCGGTTGGGCGAGTCCGTGGTAGCATGTGACCAGTGCGATCGCGGTGCCGAACGCGGTCGTCTTGAGCGCAAGCACAACGAAGTCCAGTGTGTGCAGCGCGGCAGCGAGTTGCGCGAGATACTCGCCGGGCCAGAGCGGAACATCCTGTACGAATGCCCACACGTAGCCGCTCACCAGCGCGGCGATGATGAAATAGACCGTGAGCGCGAAGATGCCGAGAGCCATGCCGATGACGCGCGGCACGACCAGATAATGTACGGGATCGATGCCGAGGGCTTCCAGCGCCTCGACCTCGCCGGTGGCGCGCGCGGTGCCGAGTTCAACGACATTGGCGGTGCCCGCGCGTGAC
>CAYQWK010000512.1:0-4383 GCA_964420805.1 uncultured Bifidobacteriaceae bacterium
CGATTACCGTCAAGCCATTCAGCGGTGAACGGGTGTTGATCACCGGCTGCGATCCGATCACTGGCTGGAAGCAGGGCGAGGACAAAATGTGGCGCGCCCAAGTCGGTTGGACTTTGGGACCGGGAAAGGACCAGTTGTTCCATCGCGGTCAGGCCATGCGCGAGGCACGGTTTCCCAACGTGTCGGAGCCGGATCTGTCGCTGCCCGTCGAAGGTCTGAATCCGCTGCAACCCACCTTTGCCACCTTCAACTCCCTGCCGGGCAACCTGGTGACCAGCAAAGCTGCCCGCAGCGCAACGAACTCGTTTTGGAAGGGTGCGATCTACTACGGCGTTCACTGGGAGGGTTGGTGCGGGCAGAGCGGAATCGTGGGCGGTTCAAGACGGAGTGGCGTATTGAAAATCCAGCAGCCGACGGCGCGCTGGTGGTGGGATTACTCCAAACCGAATCCGTGGGATGCCCCCGAACGGGGTCGCGGCATGCTCGTGGGTCATCGCAACGCGCTCGACGCGCCGGGTGAATGGCTGCGGGAAATCAACGGCACTCTGCTGTTCATCGCGCCGGAAGGACAAAGTCCGGAAGGCCAGACGGAATTCAAGCGTCGTCATCTGGCCTTGAACCTTGCGAATCGTGCGCACATCAGGATCGAGGGTATCCGCGTTCAAGCCGCTTCCGCCTCGCTGCGCAACGCCGAAGCCTGCACGCTGGACCATTGCGTTTTCGAGTATTTCACGCACTTCACCAGGTTCGATGACGGACGCAACGGCGAGATCGACAAGATGGGGGATCGCGGTCCGCTGGAACGGGGCGAGGTCGCGGTGCTCGTCGGCGGGCGCCAGAACAGGGTCACAAATTGCCGGTTCAGTTGCAGCGCCGGTGGCGGTCTCTACGTGGAGGGCTACGGGCAGATCGTTCACAACAACCTCATCGAGGAATGCAGCTACACCTGCACCTATCTTGCCGGATTAATGGTGGGCTGGAACGGAGAATTGCTGAGCGGTGGGCACACCATCACCTACAACACCATCCGCCGCTGTGGGCGCGCCTTGCTGCACATGGATGGGGGACCGGGCACCCGGGACGGCAACCCGCAGCCTTACGCGGCCATGTTGATCGCGCACAACCACCTTTACGATGGCATGCTGCAAGGGCGCGACGGCGGCGTGCTCAATTCGTTCTGGACCGATGCCGGGGCCTACAACGGCCTGCGCACCGAGTTCCGCCACAATGTCATTCACGACTGCTACGATCCCAAGGCCATCGAAGACGACTGGCACCTGGGCATCGTGTATTGGGACAACAACACCCACAGCATTAACAACCACCACAACCTGATCTGGGCCAAACCCGGCACGGTGGGAATTCCCTATCTGTGCAACGCTCCCAGCGTCAACACGACCTGGGACGACAGCAACCGATTCCTGAAGGATCACGTGGGTGGAGTGGAAAGTCTGCGGGCGCAGGATTATCCAGAAGGCAAGCCGTTCGTTTTCGGCCACAACGAAGCCGCCCCGCCAACCGTTCCGCCTTGGGGGCCGCAGATTCTGGGCGCTACCACGTTGGGTAGTCAGGAACTCGAATCCGGCAGAGTGTTCGTGCAGAAAGCGGTTACGCTCGATGGCGGTCCCAAGGCGGTCGTGCTTCGCTACGGCTTGTCGGATCGCAGAATCAACCGTGGTATCCAGCCCTTCCAATCTGCCACCGGGCGCGGCACGCGCGCGAGCATCGCCATAGAGGCCGACAAAGCCGAGAAGTCGGCCAAAGTCACGGGCCGGTGGGTCCCGCGCAACATCGTGGACGGCGAATATCTGAAACTGCCGGCGCTGGACTTGGGCGAAGGCTATTCCCGCCTGCACTTCGTCTGGGCCAGCGGCAATCCCGCTCCCAAGTGGCTTGAGTTCCGACTCGATTCGCCCGACGCGCAACCCGTCGGCCGGATCGAGTTGCCGGACACCAGCGCGGCCAAGGTCGGCAAGGAGGGATTCCTGGCACCCTTTAAGGTGCTGGAATTTCCCTTGCCCGCCGCGCTGCGCGGTAAACACGACGTCTATCTGATGTTCAAGGGCGGTGCCGGGGAGGAAATCGGCCAGACCTCCTTCTTCCGCTTCGAGCAATATCGCGGCGAGGTGCCGTTGCTGCCGAACGAGGCGGTGCTGGAGGTGCGTCTGGACCGCCCTGATGGCGAGCTTCTGACAATCATCCATCCGCAGGCGACCGAGGGCGGCTTGTGCGAAAGCGTGGGCCGGATCGAGAAACGGAATCTGAGCGGCCCACACGACCTCTGCTTCATCTACCGAACCCAAACTCCCGCTCGCATCCGCCTCGAATCCATGCGCCTGGAGCGGGGGCTATAGGCACAAATGGACGGATTGGAAATTAAGCGAAATCACACCATTAACACACGCATCACCCCAATTTTAATTCACACAATGATCGGCGCGCTGACGATAGCCATTAGCGTTGCTGTCACCATCGCAGGCGCACCCGCAGTGCGGCGGGAAGGCTCATTCAACTCTGGCGGGCGAATGCAGATGAGATTCTCGATCTCACCAAAGGCCCGACTTGGCGATACAATTTGCTGCACTCCGAGTTCGACGCCACAGCGGCCAAGACTGGCGCCCTTGCTCGCGAAAATCGCATTCCCGCCGACTGGCTCACGACGCCCGGCGTGGACAGCTTCGCCTTCTACGGCGCTGTCTCGACCTACCGCGTTTACGACTACGACTCCCTTGACGGCAAATACCATTGCCTGAGCAAGCTCCCGCATGATGCGGGCAAGAAGATGCTCCTGCCCGTGCATCCCGGCCACGCCGACTCCCATTTCGTGGAACAGCCCTGAGTGGTGCCCATGCGCGATTTCCCCCGCTCCGCCGTTACCGGAGCAATCAAGATGAAATGCACATTCGTTTCGTGCGATGGCGGCACACCCGCCGAGACGTGGATGCCGAGCGAGTTGCTGTTGGGCAACCCCGAGCCGGCCTGGTTGCGTGATGGGCACCGGCGCCATGCCGTTTGAACCTCCGTTGGAGAATATTCGTCTGATTCGGAAATATTTCGCCAATTGAACACCATGAAGAACACCAGATTCACCCGCCGGGACTTCCTGCGAAATACAGCCGCCGCCGCGGCGACGTCTTTTGCGGCGCCGCTCATCGTGCCATCCTCCGTGCTGGGAGCGGACGGCGCGGAGGCGCCGAGCAACCGCATCACGGTCGGTTTCATTGGGACCGGGCGCCAATGCACCTACGCCAATATTCCCGGGTTCCTGAAGGAGCCGGACGCCCAGTGCGTGGCGGTCTGCGACGTGGATTCCTGGCGGGTGGAGAACGCGCGCAAAACGATCGAGGACGGCTATGCCAAGACGAAACCGGCCGGCGCATTCAAGGGCTGCGCCACGTTCCGCGACTGGCGCGAGTTACTCGCGCGGCAGGACATTGACGTGGTGATGATTTCCACCCCGGACCACTGGCATGTGCCGATGGCTATCACCGCGCTTGGCGCCGGCAAGGACGTGGCCTGCGAGAAGCCGCTCACGCGAAGCATCGCCGAGGGGCGGTTGCTCTGCGACGTGGTGACGAAGACGAAGCGCGTGTTTCGCACGGACAGCGAGTTTCGGTCGAACCGTACCATGCACCGCGCCGCGCAACTGGTCCGCAACGGGAAGATCGGCAAGCTCCAGCGCATCATCACCACAACCCCGAAAGATCCGACGCTGCCAACCCAGCCCGACATGCCCGTGCCGGAGGAACTCGATTACGAGATGTGGCAGGGTCCAGCGGTGCGCCGGCCCTACACGGAAAAGCGCGTGCATCCGCGCCACGAGGCGAAAGGCCGGCCCGGCTGGCTCTGCATCAGCGATTACGCCGACGGCATGATGGCCAACTGGGGCGCACACCTGAACGACATTGCGCTTTGGGGCGCCGACCTCGACCACACCGGGCCGGTGGGCATCGAGGGCACGGGCAAGTTTCCGGCCAAGGGAAATCTCTGGGACATCATCACGCAGTTCGACGTGACCTTCACCTATGCCAACGGCGTGACGCTTCAGTGCAAGACGCAAAGCCCGGCCATTCGCTGGGAAGGCACCGAAGGTTGGATCGAAGTCAAATATCCAAATGAGATCGAAGCGCAGCCGGAATCCATCCTGACCTGGAAACCCGGCCCGAACGACATCAGCCTCACCTACAAAACCAGCGAAAAGCGCGATTTCCTCGACGCGGTGAAGTCGCGCGGGCCGACGCTCTATGACGCCGAGGCTGGCCACCGCAACAACTCACTCGCCCACCTGAGCCTAATCGCCATCGCGCTGGGACGGAAGCTGAAGTGGGACCCGGTGAAGGAGCGCTTCATCGGCGACGACGAGGCCAACGCGCGGCTCAAACC
>CAYQWK010000513.1:0-4374 GCA_964420805.1 uncultured Bifidobacteriaceae bacterium
GCGTGGGCCTGGGCGGCGGCAACGACGAACGCGAGCAGACGCTCAACGCGTTGCTCGTCGAGATGGACGGCTTCGACACCCAGGAAGGCATCATCATCATCGCCGCGACGAACCGCGCGGATGTGCTCGACCCGGCGTTGTTGCGACCGGGCCGGTTCGACCGGCGCATCACCGTGAACCTGCCAGACGTGCGCGGGCGCGAGGCGATCCTCAAGGTTCACGCTCGCAACGTGAAGCTGGACCCGGCGGTCGACCTTTCGGTGACCGCGCGCGGCACGCCCGGCTATTCCGGCGCGGAACTGGCGAATTTGTTGAACGAGGCCGCGTTGCTCGCCGCGCGAACCGGCAAGAAGGCGGTGGGGCAGGCGGAGTTGGAGGAAGCGCGCGACAAAGTGCGCTGGGGTCGAGAACGTCGGAGCCTCGCGATGAGCGACGAGCAGAAAAAGACCACGGCCTGGCACGAGGCTGGGCACGCGCTGGTCAACGTGCTGCTTGAGCACACGCATCCATTGCACAAGGTCACCATTATTCCGCGAGGACCTTCGCTCGGCTCCACCATGTCCCTGCCCAAGGAGGACATCCTAAATTACCGGAAGAAGGAGATGGAGGACATGATCGCGATGACGATGGCCGGGCGCATCGCCGAGGAAATCGTGGCGGGCGACATTTCGACCGGCGCCGGCGGCGATATTCAGCAGGCGACAAACATGGCGCGGGCGATGGTCTGCCAGTACGGCATGAGCGAAAAGCTCGGCATGGTGCAGTACACGGAGGATGACGAATACTTCCTGGGCCGCGACCTGATGCGGCGCAATTCCTACAGCGAGGCGACCGCGGAGGAGATTGATCAAGAGGTTCGCAGCATCATCAAGCAGCAGTATGACCGGGCGCACCAGTTGATCCACGGCAACCGCGACAAGGTGGAGATGATTGCCAATGCACTGCTCGAGTTTGAGACGCTCGAAGGCGCGCAGGTCGAGGAGATCGTCCGCACGGGCAAATTCACACCACCGACGCAACCGCCCCGCAACATCGAGCCGCCCATGGGTGCTCAGGCGGCCACGCCATTGCCGGAGGTCATCAAATCTTCGCCGCCCAAGCTGCCCGGATTCGGTGATCCCGCGCCAGCTCCCGCGTAGGCGTTCGTTTAGGTTGTTTTGCGGAAGCGGCGGTCTGAGAGACCGCTGCTTCTTTTTTGAATATTGATTCCGGGGCAAGTGCCGCGCGCAAGCGTCAGCCATTCGCGGACATTGGCATGCATTCGCGGTTGAGGTCCTCGAATTGGAATGGCCCTTTGGAAATCACCTTTGCGGTGTGAACCATATCCGCCTACGCTTTCAGCCATCCGCCACCTGATGACGCGCGTTGAATCCAACTCCCTGCGGCAGAAATGGACCTTCTGGCAATGGCCGGTGGTCTGGTTCCTGGCTGTGGTGGCCCTCGTCCTCGGTGTGATTGGTTTTGCCAGGCTTCCTGGCGGTGAGTCCCAGAGTTTTGCTGACTGGCTGTATTTGAGCCTTCAGTTGTACGTGCTGAACGGCACCGTCGCTGGGCCGATGAATTGGGAACTGCATGTGGCCCGTTATCTCGCCCCTGCGGTCGCGGCCTATACGGCGGTGCAGGCGCTTCTGACCATTTTTCATGAGCAACTCGCGCGGCTCCGGCTGCGTTTCCTGCGCAGGCATGCCGTGGTGTGCGGCCTCGGTAGGACAGGTTACATGGTCGCGACGGATTTTGCCCGGCGCGGTGTCACCGTCGTGGTGATCGAGCAGGACGGTGAGTCGGATTGGATCGCGCCGGCTGAAGACCTTGGCGCGCTGGTGCTGATCGGCGACGCAGCAGAGGATGTGTTGCTGCGGCAGGCGCGGGTCGAGGAGGCGGCTTGGCTGGTCCTGGTGTGCGGCGAGGACGGGGCGAACGTAGAGATCGCCATCCGCGCGTGCGGGGTGAAGCAGGCCGCGGATGATTCCGCGCAGGTTCTGCAATGCCACATGCACATCGTGGATGATGACTTGCGTGCCTTGTTCAAGGTGCATCGCGTGTTCACCGACACCGGCGACCGGTTCAAGGTGACGTTGTTCAACATTTACGACACCAGCGCGCGGTTGTTGCTTCAGGACCATCCGTTGGACCGGGAACAGATTGGGCCGGAGGATCCGCGCACCGTCCATTTGATCGTCATCGGGTTTGGGCACATGGGCGAGAGTGTGGTGCTGCAGGCGGCCCGGACAGGGCACTTTGCGAATGGCCGCCGGCTGCGCGTCACGGTCACGGACCAGATCGCACCGCAACGGCGGCGTAGCTTTTTCGCGCGCAATCCGCAGTTCGACCAGGTGTGCGACGTGGCGTTCGTCGAACTGGGCGGCGATGACCCGGAGGTGTTCGCCCGGGTGGGCGCGTGGTGCGCCGAGCCGGACACGCTGCCGACCGTGGTGGTGTGCTTCGATGATGATTCGCGTTGCCTGTCCTTCGCGCTGTCGCTGCTGCCCGGCATTCGCGCGCTGGGCGTGCCGATCCTGCTGCGGATGACCACCGACGGCGGCTTGACCGCGTTATTGGACAGCGACGCGACCCGGGCGCGGCTCGGCGGAGTGGTGCATCCCTTCGCGGTGATCCAGCTTGATTCCGATCACGGCAAGTCGCTGATTTCCCAGCCGGACAGCCTGGCCATGGCGATTCACGAGGATTACGTGGCGCAACGTCGCAAGGAGGGCGAGACCCTGGACACGAACCCTGCGCTTCTGCCGTGGGATGAGCTGGACGAGGACTTGAAAGACTCAAAACGCCAGCAGGCGGACCATGTGCCGGTGAAATTGCGTGCGCTAGGTATGACGGCGGGTTCCGCAATTGGGGAGTTCACTCCGGAGCAGGTCGAGATTCTGGCGCGCATGGAACATGCGCGTTGGAACGCCGACCGTTTCCTGGCTGGGTGGAAGTTTGCGCCAGGGCCGAAGAACATAGACGAGAAGACCAGTCCGCATCTGGTGTCGTGGGACGGACTTCGGGAGGCGATTCGCGAATACGATCGCGAGGCGGTGCGTAACATCCCGCGCTGGTTGCGTGGCGGGCGCGCTGGCTGAATGGGCGGATCGTGCCGCTTCACGGTGCCGCGGATGACGGGCTGTTCGTTCCGTAAACCAGCCGCAGGCGCACGGTGTCGAGCGGACTGATTCGATTGTCGCCCCATTGGCCGATGACTCGGTCCATGTTTGCGTCGCGGGGTTGGATCACGGCACACGGGCTGGCGCCCCGACCGTCGTGGCATTCGCTCTCGCAACGCGAAGCCCAGCAGACTCGGTAGTGCATGATCGAGCGGGGATCATACGGCGTGCTGCTCACGATCCAGTTGGTGGCGGGGATCCAGTCGTAATCGTGCGAACGCCCCGGCTTGATGTTCTCATAATGGACCGTGATCGATTGATCGCGATCCCAGCGCTGGTGTTCGTGGTGAAAGCCGAGGACGTGCCCGAGTTCATGCGCCGCCATCCATTCGCCCTGGCGCCACCAGAAGGCGGTGATGTTGATGTCGGCGCGCGCGCCGGGCATGAAGCCGACCCCGCTGGTGTTATTGCCGGCGTTCGTTGCGCCGGTGAACCGGACGTGCTCGATCTCGGTGGTGCGCGGCACGAACCGGATGTTCGCCCCGGTGTCCATCCATCGTTCCATGGCGCGGCGGGCGGTGCGCTGGTCGGCGGCGTTTAATCGTGAGATGTCGTAGGGGATGACGCCGCCCGGCCAGGGCACCGGCCGCGTGCCGCCGGCCTGCCGATGGGCAGGATCGGATTGGGCCGGGCAAATTGTCGAGTAGGCAAGGAGCGCCGGGACGAGGCGCGCCAGAATAAGTTTCGCGATCATTTTCATGCCACAGGTGGAAATCCGGCGCGGAGTTGCCCGGCCATGTCGGGCCGCGAATTCGCGCGGTTCGGCCGTGACCGTGCCGGGAGTTGGCCGCGAATGAAAATGGAATCCGTAAATTGCGACATTGGATGCTCGACTGCGTTTCCTTTGAACACCAATGTTCCAGAGGTTTCAGCGCGCGGACTCCAACTGAACGCCGCCGGTGTGGCGAAATGGCAGACGCACGGGACTTAAAATCCCGGGGCCTTAAAAAGCCGTGCGGGTTCGAGTCCCGCCACCGGCACCAACTTTTCCGGAAAAAGTCATTGCACCGGAAAGTCGGGTTGATACATTGCGCGTCCGCTTTCGCCCGGGTGGGCGGAGGGGACGACCAATTTTAACTGAAAACACTGTTCTTTCTATGGCAGGACAAAGAATTCGCATCCGATTGAAAGCGTTCGATCACCGGGTCATTGACCAGTCGGCGCATGACATCGTAGAGACCGTCAAAAGGACTGGAGCCCGCGTGGCCGGTCC
>CAYQWK010000514.1:0-4359 GCA_964420805.1 uncultured Bifidobacteriaceae bacterium
GCGTGGGGATGGACGCGTATAAGGCGTAGCCTTTCGCGGCGTGAGTTTGTAGCTTCGCCGCGATGAAAGTCGTCGGCACACGCCGCACCAGCGAAGAGATCACGCCGATTTCACCGGCGGAAGCGCTGGCGCGCGCCACCGTTCTGCAAAAGCAGGCGGACTTGCTGAATCCCTATCCACGTCCGCGCGGCTTTGTGATGAAGTTCAAGACTTGGGAGGATCACGAACGGTGGCGCAGGGCGCAGAAGAATCCGCGCCTTTGGTAGAATCTGAATCTTGTCCTCCCCGCGTGGACAACGTCTTCGGCAACCGCAACGTGATGTGTCCCTGCGTGGGGATGGAGAATTACAAGGCGTAGCCGTTGCGCGAACGAGCGCCACGAGTCCCCAGTTGAATTCCCATCGTGCAACTCTGCCGGTTCGTGTAATCAACCGGCAGACATGACGAGCGCACAAATCCAATCCGCCCTCGCCGACATCACGGCGGAGACTGATCCCACGCTCAAGCATCTCAAGATGGCGAGCCTCGTCTCCGCCATCTTCCGCGAGCGCGGCATCGAACTCGTCGTGGTCGGCGGCTCGGCCATCGAGTTCTACACCGAGGGCGCGTATGTCTCCGGTGATCTCGACTTGTGTCTCATTCCGCCCTCCCGCATCGATCTCCGCACACGACAGGAGTTGATGGGATTACTGGGTGCAAAAGGCGGCCCGCGCAACTGGCAGGTTGCCGGCCAATACGTGGACATCCTCGGCGAAGTGGAGACGCTGGCGCGCACGCCCTTCGCCGAGCTTCAGGCTCCCTACGGTCTGGTCAAAGTGGTCAGTCCCGAGGAAGTGCTGGTCGAGCGGGTGCTGATCTCCGTTTATCCTCAAAGCCACCCGCCGGCGGAAGACTGCGCCCGGAAACTCATGGCCGTGGCTTTGAACCGGCATGTGGAAATGGATTGGGCGGAAGTCCAGCGGCTTGCCGCCCGGCCTGAATACGGTATCCTGCCCGCGCTGCAAAAGCTCGTTGGAGCAGTGGCGAATGAACTCGGAAAACCAAATCCCTGCGATACCCAAGGGCCGGCCCATTAGCTGGGAAGACTGGCTCAAGGGCCGCCGCGCGCGGCGCGAGACCGGGAACAAGGTCGCGCCGGAAATCATCCGCCGGCCGGCGAGTTCCTCCGACCGCCGCCTGCGCAAACTCTTCAACGGCGAACGCGGCCTGCCCTTCAAACGCACGGAGGAATTGTGAACCACATCCGCGTGGACACGGTCTCCGTCGACCACAACGTGATGTGTTCGTGCGTGGGGATGGAAGCGTACAAGTAGCAATCGACGTAAGCTCGACTGCGACCAAGTTACGGCTCCGGCAAATTCATTTTCGCAATCTCCGTCAAAGCTTTCGAGTATTCGGCATCTGGAATGTGCGAATTCTCGCGACGTATGCTGCGCAGCTTCGCGCGAAGCACTTCATCTACACGCTGTTGGCAGGCCACCGAAGCAAGCGGATGCGTAACCACCCGCTGCACAACCTTGATCAGCCTGACCGGGACCAATCGGCCGAAATCCTTGTCGATATCGTTGTGGGAAACGGAATCGTCTTTTTGCAGCGGCAAGATCATCCGGAACTCTTGTTCAAACGAGAATTTCTTCGGCTTATGCAAAGCCAAGGAGTTCCAACCAAATAAGAAGGGTCGCAAAACCCCGTCTTCGTGATACTTGATCGGATGCTTCATGATGTGGTCAGGCACATATTGGGAAAGCGCTCGCGCCGTTGTCATCACAGCGACGCTTTCAGCGGGAAAGCGACTCCACATCACGGGATTTTCCCGTTTATTGCGATGCCAACAGGAAACAAAAATGCATTTACGATGCGTCTCATGGGCGGATCTCGCATCCTCAAACGACGGATTGATTCCATAGGCTTTTATGAAATCCATGTCCGTCTGTCCAAAACTGGTTTGGCCCGCTGCGAATTTGCCTTCCCACGGGTCGCATTTGAATTGGTCACCGCGAGCGAAGTAAAACGCCGCCTGTTCTAGTAATCTCTCGAATTTGGAAAGCTGCATGTAGCGCCACAAGCGCTCCATTGGGGAAATCGTTGTATAAGGCCATTCCTCCGGCTTGATTGGCACACGGGGACCGCATTCTAAGCCTGATTCGCGATGACGAATAACGGCGTGCGTTGGGATTTCCTCGTGTGACATCTTTCGCATACAAACATCATCGTTCGCTGGAATTCGACTGACAAGCCGCCGTTCTTAGCAATTAGTTCGTTGAGCCTTGCCACGGTCGAGGAATTTCTAAGCGGGACCATTCGCTCTCGGTTCCAATAAATCCCACAGGTTGCCGCAGAGGTCTTTGAACACGGCGACGGTGCCGTAAGGCTTCTGCCGGGGCTCGCGAATGAACTCGATGCCCCGGCCCCGATTCAGTTCGTGATCGCGCCAGAAGGCAGCGTTGCCCTCCCGCGCCGTTCGCCGATACTTCAGCCATGAAGACGCTGGAGTTGCCGCTCGAACAGATGACCGCTCGCGAGAAGCTGCGCGCCATCGAAACGATTTGGGAAAACCTCGCGCGCAACGAGCGGCAGGTGCCATCACCCGATTGGCACTTTGACGAATTGAAAGCGCACGCGCAGCGGCGGAAGACCGGGAAGGAAAAGGTTCTCGATTGGGAAGTGGCGAAGAAAGAACTCCGCCGCCATCCTTGAACATCCGCTCTTGGTTATCTCCGGAGCGTTGACCACCTCGCCGCATTTGCCGATATTCCAGCCATGAGTTCCGTCGCTGAAATTGAAGCTGCCATCGAACGCCTCACGCCAGTGCAAGTGAAGGAAGTCGCGGCGTGGCTGGAGGAATATCAGCAAATGATCAACGCGTCGGCGGAAACCTTTGCCATGTACGACCAAGAGGAACGCGAGCATGGCAAAGGCTAATCGCGGCGAAATCTGGCAAATCGACCTCGGCATGGTGCAGAAGGCTCGTCCATGCCTGATTCTGAGCATTGATTACCTCGACAACGAACGGGCCGTGGTGAGTTACGTGCCACGCACGACTGCGGTGCGGAAAACGCGATTTGAAGTTTTGCACCAGGCGCGCGGTTTTGAACCGGGAGCTTTTGATGCGCAGGGAATTGGCACGATCCCGGTAGTGAAGTTGGAACGGCGTCTCGGCGCCGTTGAACCCGCTCTGCTCCAGCAAGTCGAAGCCGCCGTGAAAAGTTGGCTCGCGCTTTCGTAATTCCCCCAGCCGTTCACCCTCCCGCTCGCGCGAAGCGGCGAATTGAAACCACGCCTGGCGCGGCTCGCCTTCACAAACTGTCACTGCTGCGTGGGAATGTTCGCTTTCGGCTCCAACAAATCCCTCAGGTTGCCGCAGAGGTCTTTGAACACGGCGGCGGTGCCGTAAGGTTGCTGCCGCGACTCACGAACGAGTTCGATGCCTCGCCCGCCTGGTGTGAAGACAGCCTTTGACCGGCTGGTGCCAGTAAAGCAGGCCGGATTCTGGCTCCACAACAGGTTGGTGGAGTCTCCCCACTTCCGTTTCAGGCTCCACAACGGACATCCTCATTCTCCAAAGTCCGTTGCGGAGCTTTAATTCGACTGCCGGACATTCTCCACATTCGTTGCGGAGCTTTAATCCGATTCCAGACCACCGGAAATCCCGTTGCGGAGCCTTGTTTCCTGATGCGGACATTGTCCCACCCCGTTGCGGAGCCAGAAATGGACCCGAGTATCATCCCAACTTCCGTTGCGGAGCTTATTTTGCCGAGTCGAATGCTCCAGATTCCGTTGTGGAGCTTTGTTTGCGGGTTCCGAGCATCCAGCAGGTGTTTGTGGAGCCATTTTCGGGGTGGATTGGCCGGAAAACTGGCTTGTGGAGCCTCTTTGGATTGGTTTCAGGCTATTTCTCTTGTTTTGGAGGCGAAAACCGCGCTTGCAGAATCTCGCGCCGGCTGAAGGCAGCCGGCCTGCAAGGCGCGGGTTTGATTGAGTCTTCTGTGGGCCGCGTGCCCTCACGCGGCGTTTGGAGCGGGTTCTGCGATTGCCTCACGAAATCATGGTTCGGGCGCGGCGGGGGGCGGAATCTTGGTGTAAATCGCCGGGGCGCGACCGCTGCCGGGTTTGACGAGGAGGTAGCCGCGCCGGTGGATTGCCTTCCAAACCGCGCTGGCCATCTGATCCGGGTGGCCGCGCCAGTGCATGTCGCGTTTCAACACGTCCATGACCTGATGCAGGGAAAAGGTGTCGCCGCAGCGCACGATGGCCAGTTCGGCGAGGGCGGTCTTGCGGCCGCGGCGGTCGGAACGGGCCAGGTCCTTGAGTTCTTCCAGTTCCTCGGGCGTGGGGCCGATCTTCGGCGGAGGGGGTGGC
>CAYQWK010000515.1:0-4345 GCA_964420805.1 uncultured Bifidobacteriaceae bacterium
CCGTGGTGCTGGCCGTCGAGTCCTCGCGCGCCTCCGGACGCAGCTTGTTGCGCGGCATCTCCGAGTATGAGCGACAGCATGGTCCGTGGGCTTTCTATTGGGAGGCGGGCGGGTTCGAGGACGTGGCCCACCGCCTCGGGTCGGTGAAGGCCGACGGCATCATCCTGCGCGATGTCGAGGGCCTCGACGAGGTGCTGCGCTACAACATCCCGGCCATCGTCATCGGCCACAGCCAGCGCGAGGTGCGCGGCTTCACCAACGTGGTCACTGACTCCGGCACCACGGCGAGTTTGGCGGCCGAGCATCTCATCGACTGCGGATTCCGTTCCTTCGCCTTCGTGGGCTACGACAACAATCCGTGGTCCGACGCCCGGCGCGACGGGTTCATCGCGTTCATCGGGCGGGCCGGTTTCAAGGCCGCGCTGCATTCCGCGCCGGTGGACAAGCCTCGTGGGGACGAACAGGCCGCGCTGGTTCGCTGGCTGAAATCATTGCCCGCCCCCGTCGGCATCATGGGTTGCAATGACGACCGCGCCCGGAACGTCAGCGAAGCTTGCAAGATCGCCGGGCTGCGCGTGCCGGATGACGTCGGCATCATCGGCGCGGACAATGACGAACTGGTGTGTGACCTTTCGCATCCGCCGCTTTCCAGCGTGGCGATTAATTTCGAGCGGGCCGGTTTTGAAAGCGCGCGGGCGCTGCACGAACTGCTGCTGAACCCGGCCCGCCCGCGCACGCGGAACATCGTCGTCGAGGCCACGCACGTCGTGCCCCGGCAGTCCACGGACATTCTGTTCATCGAGGACATCGCGGTGGCGCGGGCCGTGCGGTTCATCCGGCAGAATGCGCGAAGGCAGATCTCGGTGGCGGATGTGGCCGGTGCCGCCGCGTTGTCGCGCCGGGTTCTGGAACGGCGCTTCAAGGGCGTGGTGGGCCGTTCGATTCTTGCCGAGACACGCCGGGTGCGCGTGGCCGAGATTTCGAGAATGCTCGTCGAAACCGGCCACTCGATCACAGAGATCGCCGCCGCGACCGGCTTTCCCGGCGTCGAGCACTTCTCGCGCTATTTCCGGCAGGAGCGGCACATGACGCCGCTGGCCTATCGAAAGACCCACGGGCAGCAGCGGGTTTGATGGCGCGCGGTTTCCGGGACAGGTCGGAATGAAAAGAAGATTTCCGCCGCACCGCGCGCGTGCTTGCCGCCGGGCGGCGTCTCACTACACTGCCGCCCCTTGTGAATTTGACGGCCAGGAAGAACCGGCGGGCGGGGCGTGTGGCGCTCCGCTCGATCGTCGTGTTTTTGCTCGGTGTGTTCTCAATTTGTCCGGCGGCGGAATCGCGTCCGTTGATCGTGACCAGCTTCCTGCCCATTTACTGTTGGACCGCGAATGTGGCTGGGGAGGCCGCGCGCGTGGAGAATCTCCTGCCCGCGCGGGCGGAGCCGCACGATTACGCTTTCACACCCGGCGACGCCCGGCGGTTGCACGCGGCGAATTTCGTGGTTGCGAACGGGCTTGGCCTCGAGCCGTGGCTTGAACGCTGGCGTCACGGTGCCGCGGACGGCAAGGTGAAGCTGCTGGTCGTTTCCGAGTTGGTGCCGGAACTGGAACAGTCAGAGGCCCATCACGAACACGAACATGATTCCTCCGGGCACGGTCACTCGCACAATGGCGGGCACTGCCACGGCGGGCATGGAGTCGATCCTCATTTCTGGCTCGATCCCGTCCTGGCGCGGGTGGCGGTGAGTAACATCGCAGCGGCACTGGCCCGGCTTGATCCTCCGCGCGCGCCATCGTACGCGCGGAACGCGGAGGGGTACCTGGCGAAGCTGCGCGCGTTGGATGTGGACATACAAGGCGGCCTGGCCGGCTTCACCAACCGCGCCATTGTCACCTATCACGACGCTTTTCCCTGGTTTGCTAAACGGTACGGCCTGGAGATCGCCGGAGTGGTCGAGGAGGTGCCGGATGTGAACCCGACGCCCAAAGCCCTCGCGCGTCTGAGCCGAACCATGCGCGCGCGCGGCATTCACGCGATCTTTGTTCCGCCGAATTCTTCCTCGCGCCTTGCCCGGCAGATCGCAAAGGATTTGCGAGTGGAACTTCTCGTGCTCGACACCTTGGAAAGCGGTGAACTTACCGCCGACGCTTACGAACGCGGAATGCGCGCGAACCTGGCGGCGTTGAGGAAGGCGTTGCGCTGATGTCCACGCATCCCATCAGCCTTCATCCGTCCCTGGCCGTGGACATCCACGATCTGCATGTGAGCTTCGGTGGGACGGCGGTGTTGCGCGGGGTGAACCTGCGCGTGCCGCAGGGGCAGATCGTCGCGTTGATCGGCCCGAACGGCTCCGGCAAGACCACGCTGCTCCGCTGCCTGCTCGGGTTGCAGAAGCCCGCGCGTGGTGTGATGAAGATTTTTGGCGAGAGCGATCTCCCCAAGGTGCTGCCGCGCGTGGGCTACGTGCCGCAGCGATTATCCTTGGAACGGAGCTTCATTCTCAGCGTGCGCGAGTTCTTTGCCCTGCGGCTCCGCGAGACCCGGCACTGGTTCTGGCATCCGGTCCGCAAGCTCGACGACATCATCCGCCCTGCGCTGGCGCAGATTGGCGTGGAGGAGTTGCTGGACCGGCCCATCGCGCAGCTTTCCGGCGGGCAGCTTCAGCGGGTGCTGATCGCCTTCGCGCTGCTGCGCAAGCCGGAGTTGCTGCTGCTCGACGAGCCGACGGCGGGCGTGGACACGCCGGGGGAGGAGACCTTTTACGACCTGATCGCCACCGTGCAGCGGCAGCATCTGATGAGCGTGATTCTGGTGTCGCACGACCTCTCGATGGTCTATTCGCACGCGTCGCGTGTTTATGCGTTGAACGGCGTGATCTGCTGCGAGGGGCCGCCGGAGCAGGTCATGAACGCGGAGTCGTTGAAGCAAGCCTACGGTATTCACGCGACGCCGTACGCGCATCACCATCATCACTGAAAATGACGAATGACCAATGTTCAATGACGAGGCGGCTCACAGCGCCGCAGGGGCATCTTTCTTCATTCATCATTTCCCTCCATGTTTAGCGAACCCTTCATGCAACGCGCGTTGCTCGCGGCCCTCTTTCTCGGGCCGCTGTGCGCGTTCCTGGGTGTGTTCGTCACGGCGCGTCGCATGGCGTTCTTCAGCGACACCATCTCGCACGCGGCGTTGACGGGTGTGGCGCTGGGTTTCTGGTTCGGGCTGATCGACCCGACCTGGCCCATGGTGGCGGTCAGTCTTGCGGTCGCGGCGGGGATCATGTGGCTGCGCGAGAACACGGACTTGCTGACGGACACCATCATGGCGCTGCTACTCTCGGTGTCGGTCGCGGTCGGGGTGATCATCCTCAGCCTGCTCAAGGAGTTTCGCGGGGAACTGCACAGCTACCTGTTCGGCGAGATTCTCGCCATTGGGCCGCAGGATGTTGCGCTTGCCGCAGGGTTGTTTGTGGTGGTGGGTATGGGTCTTTTCTGGCGGTTAAGCGAACTGACTTTGATCACGGCACATGAGGACATGGCGCATGTCTGCGGCGTGGCGGTGCGGCGGTCTAATTATATGTTCGTGCTGGTTTTGACGCTGGCGGTGGCGGTGAGCATCCGACTGCTGGGCATTATCCTGGTCACTGCACTGGTGGTGATCCCACCCGCGGCAGCGCGCAATGTGAGTACGAATCTCCGCCAGCAGATCGTCATGAGCATTGTGTTTGGCTTCGCCGGCAGCGTGGGGGGCACATTGCTGGCGTATCAACTGGATGTACCGTGCGGTCCAGCCATCGTGCTGACCTGCGCTGGAATCTTCGCAGCCTCGCTGCTGTTCCGCAGACGTGTGTGAGGTGAATTACAAGTTCTCACCCGTATGGCAGTCGTTGCACTTGCCGCTGACCTCATCGCCAGGGTGCTTGAATTTCTGGCCGTTGGGAGTGAGTAGGTTCAAATCCGCTCCATTGCCTTGGGCGAGGATGGTATGGCAGGCGTTGCAGTCGTTGGCCTTGATGGTTCGTTTGCCGTCAGCGGTCTTGTGTTCGCCGTCGTGGCAGCGGAAGCAGCCGGCCCATTCCATGTGCCCGATGTTGTCGGGGTAGGCTCTCCAACTGGCGTTCATTTCGGGGAAGAAGTTGTCGCGGTAGATCTGCTGCACGGTTTCGACGGTCTGACGGACGCGTTGATCGTTGGGGTAGCGCTCGTTGAGTTTTGTGGCAATGGTTTGAAGCGCCTGCGTTTCGTTCGTGTATTTGAGGGTGAGCGCGTACACGGCGTTGGTTTTGATCCACGGCATGGTGCGGTCGAGCTTTCCAAGCGATAGGGCAAGGTTCACTGCGTCGTTC
>CAYQWK010000516.1:0-4329 GCA_964420805.1 uncultured Bifidobacteriaceae bacterium
CCGCCAAAGCCACCACCACCGCCGCCGCTGCGCTCTTCGCGGGGACGGGCTTCATTGACGGTGAGGTTGCGGCCGTTCACCGGCTTGCCAGCAAGTTGCTGGATGGCAGCCTGCGCGCCTTCCGGCGTCGCCATGGTGACGAACGCGAAGCCGCGCGGCTTCTGGGTGAAACGATCGGTGACGATGTTGACCTCGGTGACGGGGCCGCAGGCCGCGAACAGGTCCTGCAACTCCAGTTCGCTGGTTTCGAAGGAAAGGTTCCCGACGAACAGTTTAGTATTCATGATGACTTTGCCCTGACTGACTGACTTCTTGGTTCCGGACTGTTCCCGACCATCGGGTTTCAAATCATCACTGAACTCGGTTCACTTGAGGATTCACCATCTTCTGGAATCGAAGGCGCTAATCGAAGCTGGGCGGAAGATGACATCCCGGCGGCAGCGGGCAAGCGTTAGTTTTCAGGGGTTTCAGGACCAATTCCCCTCCGGCGGCGGGTCCGCGCCATTAAGCATTTCCGCCAAACAACGGCAGCGGCTCCGGTTCCCCGACCTCCTTGGAAGCCGGTTCCGGGTCTTTGACCGTCACCAAGGGCAGCCGCAGCAGTTGCCCTTGGAAGGTGTATCCCGGCGCGATGATCTCCGAGACGACCGCGCGCGGACCGGGCTTCTGCCCGTCCATGAGTTGATGCTGCTGCGCGTCAAACGGCGCGTCCGCCGCCGGCAGCACCGGCAGCAAACCAACCCGCCGGACCGTGTCGCGGCAGGCGATCTGGAAGCTGGAAAGCTGGTCGATGATGTTCTTTTGCCCCGAACGCAGGCCGGCCATGTAAAGCGCGTGAACGTGGTCGAGCACCCGCACCAGGATTTGCAGCCATTCGCCCTCGCCGCGCCGCAACTTCTCGACCTCCAGCCGCAGGTGCTGCTTTTCCCGCTCGTTCATCTGCGCCAGGACCTTCGCAAACTCCTGCGCCTCCGCGATGATCTTCTCCGCGATCTGCCCGGCGGCGGTGACGGTCTGCGTGGTGCCATGGTGAACCTGCTGCCATTCCGCGCCCGCACTGGCAACGCGCCGGGCCAGTTCCTCCAGGTCGCGGAACTGCGCGGTGGCACCCGCGAGTTGCGCCGTGTCTGCCGCCTTTGCCGCGGCCTTGAACTCGATGACAAACGGGAGCACGCCGAACAATGCCGCCAGCGCCACCGCTGCAACCACCAGCACGGACTGCCAGATGCCAAGTTCCCCCCCCTGAAAAACCAGCCAGCCCGCCGCCGCCAGCAGCAGCACGTCGCCAAGCAGAAACGGGATTTTTGTAAGTCGTGGACCGGGTTCTTGATTCATGCGCCGCGCAGCCTAGCGAAACGCGTTGCGGCGTGTCGAATGACGTTTGCCCCGAATGGTGCGCGCAATGGCGGGTAAGCTTTCGCCAACCGCCTGCGTTGACAGCGCCGGGCACGATTCCTACGGTCACGTCCCATGTCCGCGCTGCTTGACTCATTGATCGAACTGATCCGCCGCACCTCCGCCGAGATTCCTGACGACGTGCAACAGGCCATCCTTGCCGGCCTCGAAGCGGAAAAGAAGGGCACCATCGCCGAGTCCGCGCTCAAGATCATCGAGCGCAACATCGATCTGGCGAAACAGAAGTCCCAGCCGATCTGCCAGGACACGGGCACGGTGATCTTCTACGTCGATTGCCCGATTGGCTTCGATCAGATCTTCTTCACCGAGACGGCGAGAGAGGCAGTGAAGCTGGCAACCAAAAAGGGCTACCTCCGTCAGAACTCGGTCGATTCGATCACCGGCAAGAATGACGGCACCAATGTCGGTCCCGGCGCGCCGGTGGTTCATTTTCATCAACACCGTTCGCCCGATGTGCAGGTCCGCCTGGTCCTCAAGGGCGGCGGTTGCGAAAACGTCGGCGCGCAATATTCGCTCCCGATCGAGAAGCTCCACGCCAACCGCGACCTCGACGGCTGCCGGAAGGTCATCCTCGACGCCGTGTTCCAGGCGCAGGGCAAGGGCTGCGGTCCCGGCGTTCTCGGCGTGTGCATCGGCGGCGATCGCGCCACGGGCTACGAACTCTCGAAACAAGAGTTCCTGCGCAAGCTTCCGGATCGCAATCCCCATCCGGAACTCGACGCGCTGGAACAGGACATTTTGAAAACGGCGAACGACCTTGGAATCGGCCCAATGGGATTCGGCGGAAAGACCACGTTGCTCGGCGTGAAGATTTGCGCGGCCAACCGCGTGCCCGCGTCCTACTTCGTGAGCGTCAGCTACATGTGCTGGGCTTTCCGCCGCCAGGGCGTCGAACTGAACGCGCAAAACGACATCTCCAAGTGGCTCTACTGACATGATCACCCTCCACGCTCCTTTCACCGAAGAGAAGATCCGCGCGCTCAAGGTCGGCGACGAAGTGCTGCTCAACGGCCTGCTCCTCACCGGCCGCGACGCCGTCCACAAATACCTCCACGAAGGCGGCGCGCTCCCCGAGGGCCTCAGCCTGCGCGATGGCATCCTTTACCACTGCGGTCCCGTGGTGATTAAGGACGAGCAGGGCAACTGGAAAGCCACCGCCGCCGGCCCAACCACATCGATCCGCGAGGAGCCTTACCAGGCGGACATCATCCGGCAGTTCGGCCTGCGGGGCGTGATCGGCAAGGGCGGCATGGGCGAGAAGACGCTGGCCGCCTGCAAGGAACATGGCTGCGTTTATTTCCATGCCATCGGCGGAGCGGCGCAGGTCTTGGCCGAGTGCATCACGCGGGTTCGCGGAGTGCATTTCATGGAGAAGTTCGGAGCGCCGGAAGCCATCTGGGAGCTGGAAGTAGTGAACTTCCCCGCCGTGGTGACGATAGACGCGAACGGCAACTCGCTGCACCGCGAAGTCCAGGCGGCGAGCCAGGCGGCGTTGAACAAGGCGCTTTAGCCGGTCTTACGATCTTCTTGGTATGACGGGAGCGCGGGTTCACATTCCCCCGCATGTTCGCGCGCGCTGATTTCCAACGCCTGTTCATTCGTCATTCGGCCTTCGTCATTCTCCTCTTTTCCGTCCTCGCCCGCGCGGCCGAGCCGTGCCGGATCGAAGTCACGGAAAAAGGCGCTGGCTGGCCGGTGCCGCTGGTCGAGTTGCGCACCACGCACAACGTCCGCTTCGTGACCGACAATGCTGGCGTGGTCGCCTTCGACCTCCCGGAATGCATGGGACGCGAAACCTGGCTCCACGTCAGCAGCCACGGCTACGAACGCGCGAAGGACGGATTCGGTTACCGCGGCGTCCGCATCACGCCGCAGCCGGGCAAGACCGTGAAGATCGAGGTCAACCGGACGATGGTCGCGCGGCGGCTCGGGCGAATCACCGGCGGCGGCATCTTCGCAGAGAGCCAGAAGCTCGGACGAGAACTCGACTGGCGCGAGTCCGGCAGCTTCGGCAGCGACAGCGTGCAGAACGCCGTGCATCGCGGAAAACTCTTCTGGGCATGGGGCGACACAACACTCGCGCGTTACCCGCTCGGCGTGTTCGACATGAGCAGCGCCACCACCGCGGTGCAACCGCTCGACTCCTTCGAGCCGCCGCTGCGATTGAAGTTCGATTATTTCACCGACGACGCGGGCCTGCCGCGTGGAGTGGCTAAGATGCCCGGCAGCGGCCCGACCTGGCTGGGAGGCTACGCCAGCCTGGCTGACAAAACCGGCGCCGCGCGGCTCGTGGCGAATTACGTGAAGATCAAAGGGCATCTCGAAGCCTACGAAGCGGGCCTGTGCGTCTGGAACGATGACACGAAGAACTTCGAACGCCTTCGCGTGCTCTGGACCAAAACTGACGCCGCTCCCAAACCGCCGTTTTACCCCGACGGCCATCCCGCGCCGTGGAAGGATTCATCCGGGCGCGATTGGCTGTTGTTCGGCAATCCGTTCCCGAATGTGCGCTGCCCGGCGACCTTCGAGGCCTGGCAGAATCCGGCGCAGTGGGAACCGCTGAAACCACAGAAGGAATTGAAAGCTCCCGGCGGCGCGACCGTGAAACCACACAGCGGCTCCATCGCGTGGAACGCCTTTCGCAAGAAGTGGGTCACGGTCTTTGTCGAGTTCGGCGGCAAGCCTTCGTTCCTCGGCGAAGTCTGGTACGCCGAAGCTGACGCGCCGACCGGTCCGTGGGGCAGCGCGGTCAAGGTGTTGAGCCACGACAACTACACATTCTACAACCCGCGCCTGCATCCGGAAATCACACCAGAAGGTTCGCCAATCCTGATCTTCGAGGGCAGCTACACCGCGGAGTTTGCCAACAAGCCGCAGCCCACCCCGCGCCACGACTACCCGCAATATTTCTAC
>CAYQWK010000517.1:0-2731 GCA_964420805.1 uncultured Bifidobacteriaceae bacterium
GTGAGACAGTTATCAGTATTCAGTAAGGTGGGCGGCGGGAGGAGTGGTACCGTATTCGGGAGACTCTTCTCCAAGGTGTGCATTGGACTGACAAAAATGATCGGCTTTTTGCATCATGTCGCCCAGCATCCGCCCGATCTCGAGACACAACCCGCCCAGCCGCTGCGTTTCCTCGCGGGACAGGTAACCACAGTCAAATGCGCTGGTCAGCCAGTGCTGTGTTTCCATTTGTTCGCCATCCGCGTCGGTGAGTTTGCTGACAAAATGTTTTTCATACCGGCGTTTCGCCCACGATTCCGCGATCTGTGCACCGATGGAGCGCGATGCCCGACGCAATTGATCCGTGAGGGCGAACTTCTCCTCCGGCGGAAAAGCCTTTGTGGCGATAAATGCTTCACGTGAAAGCTGGCGGGCCTTCTTGTACACACCCAAGTCTTGAAAGCGCCGCGCGTATCCCAGCGGCGCCGCACCAACCGGCTCACTGATTACTGAGCCACTGATTACTTTTGATTTCATCGGGTCAGGGACGAATCCAAGTTCAACAGCGTGTTGGCCACCAGCGTCAGCGCGGCCTTCTCCGGTGTGGCGCCGAGCTTCTTCGCGGAGGCAGCGTCGGCGCGATAATCGGCCAGCGCGCCATCGTATAGTTTTTCGAGCGCGGTCACCGTCGTGCGCGGCGGCTTGTCGAGGGTGAGCAAACGACAGCCGTGTTCGATCATCTCGCCGGGTTTGCCGCCGCCCTGCTCCATGCGGCCGGCCAGGGCGCGCGCCATTTCGATGAAGGCCGGATCGTTCAACGCGGTGAGCGCCTGGAGCGGCGTGTTGCTCGGGATGCGCCGGGCGGTGCAGGCATCGCGCGTCGGCGCGTCGAAGGTGAGAAAAAGCGGATAGCCCGCCGTGCGCCGGCTGTAGGTGTAAACGCCGCGGCGGAACCGGTTCTCGTTCGTGGCCGTGGTCCACTTCTCACCGCTGTAAACCGTGCTCCAGATGCCGTCGGGTTGCGGCGGAAACACGGACGGGCCGAACTGCTTCGTCGAGAGCAGCCCAGAAACCGCCAGCGCCTGGTCGCGCACCATCTCGGCGGTCAGGCGCGCGCGCGGGCCGCGGGCTAGAAGGTGATTCGCCGGATCCTTCTCCAAGAGTTTCGACGTGGCCTTCGCGCTTTGCCCGTAGGTCGAGGACAGGGCGATCTCGCGGAGGAATTTCTTCACCGACCACTTCAACTCGCCGCGCAATCGTACCGCCAGATGGTCGAGCAACTCGGGATGGGTCGGCTTCGCGCCGGACGTGCCGAAATCCTCCAGCGTCTCGACAATCCCACGGCCAAACATCTCGGCCCACAAGCGGTTCGCCAGCACGCGCGCGGCGAGCGGATTGCGGTCGCCAACCAGCCAGCGCGCCATGTCGAGGCGGTTGAGCGGATCGCCGGACTTGGGAGGCTGGACGACATCGGGAATGCCCGGCAACACGGCCTCGTCGCGCGTGAGGCGGTTGCCACGCAGGAACACTCGCGTCTCGCGTGTGGCGGCTTTCGGACGCTCCAAAATCACCGGCACGCTGGTGCCGGGGAAACCCTTCAGTTGATCCCGCGAGGCGCGCCATTGCTTCCACGCGTCAAGCCGGGCGGGCGCGGCGGCAAACTCCGTGAGCTTCGTGTCGCGGCTCGTGGAGATGGCGAAGTGCTTGAGCGGACAGCCCTGCACGCCGGAGTTCGCGGCGATGCCGTGCTCGATCACGAGTTGCACGGTCGCGTCCTTGGGTGCTTCGAGCGGCTTCTCGAAAATCACCACGCCCCATCGCGGGCCGGACATCACCGGATAGCTGCCCAGGCCGCCGCCGCCATCGATGATCTTCAACGGATCACGCACCCCGCCGAGGTGATCCGCAATCACCTCGCGCAACTTCACCGGCTGGTTCGACGCGCCCGGCGGGATGAGCGACACGGTGAGCTTCGAGAAAATCTGCCCGCGCTCGGGCGCGTTCTTCGGGTTGTCGGATTCGGGCAGGATGTCAAAGCGCAGCGCGGTCATGCCCGCGACCGCCGGCGCGGTGAGCGTGTACTTCACGGACACGGGCAGCGTACCGCCGGCGTCAATGCGTCCGTCCGCGGCGACCTTCAATGTGCCCGCACTGGCCTTCGCTTCCTTGGGCACAAGCGGCTTCCAGTCCGTGATCTTCGCCGTCACCGCCAGTCCTTCGTCGTTCAACTTCTCCCGTTGCAACCGTGACGCGCGCTGGATGCGCACGCCTTCGTCCCGCTTCGCCATGTCATTCGCGAAGACGAAACGCGGGAAGTCATCATTCTGGTCGCAGTCCTCGGTGTTGTTGAAAAACGCGGCGAACCGGTAGTAGTCGCGCTGCGGGAACGGGTCGTAAGGATGCGAGTGGCACTGCACGCAGCCGAAGGTCGTGGCATTCCACGCCGTCCAGGTCGTGTTCACGCGGTCAAGCACAGCCACGGTGCGGAACTCCTCGTCGTCGGTGCCGCCCTCCGTGTTGTTCTGCGTGTTGCGATGGAAGGCGGTGGCGAGCATGTCGTCGGCGCTCGGATTCGGCAGCAGGTCGCCGGCAAGTTGCTTGATCGTGAACTGGTCGAACGGCATGTCGGCGTTGAAGGCGCGGATGACCCAGTCGCGCCACGGCCAGATGTCGCGGTGCGGATCCTTCTCGTAACCGAACGTGTCCGAGTAGCGCGCGAGATCGAGCCACATCGCCGCCCAGCGCTCGCCGA
>CAYQWK010000517.1:2741-4323 GCA_964420805.1 uncultured Bifidobacteriaceae bacterium
TCCACCACCTGTTCCTTTGCTGTCGCCGGGTTCGCTTTCCGGCTCTTCAAGAACGCCTCGTAATCCTCCGGCGTCGGCGGCAGCCCGGTCAAATCCAGCGACACGCGGCGCAGCCACTCGGCGGGCGTGGCCTCGGGCGACGGCTTCAAGCCTTCGCTTTCGAGCCGCGCGAGGATGAACTGGTCCAGCGAGCGCGCCGGCCACGCGGAATTTTTGAGCTTCGGCTTCGCGGGTTCCTCGGGCGGCACAAAGGACCAATGCTCGCTCCATTTCGCGCCCTCGCTGATCCAGCGGCGCAACGTCGCGATCTCCTGGTCCGAAAGCCGCGGGCCGTGGTCGGGCTTGGGCATCAATTCATCCAGGTCCTTCGAGGTGACGCGGCGGATGAGTTCCGACTTCTCCGGCGCGCCGGGGACGATGGGAATTTCTCCGGACTTTGCCGGCGCGAGCGCCTTCTCGCGATACACCAGCGACAGCTTGCCCGCCGCCTTCACGCCGCCGTGGCAGGCGGTGCAGTGCTTGGCGAAGAGCGGGCGAATGTCGTGGTTGAAGTCCACCGGCGCGGGCTTCTCGGCCCGGCCAAAGAACGCCGCCGGCGCCTCAACGGCGAAAAGAGTTCCGAGCAACAACGACAGTTTCAAAGCTTGCGCGCGCATGATTTCGGCAATGGTGATTTCAAACGGAGTCTAATGACTGGATTCGACCGACGGCCATTCAGCCCGACCTCCGACCTTGAACCTCACCGCTCCGGATTGAACTCCCAACATGCACGCCAACGCGAGAGCGCCCGGGTTGAAGCAAGCCAGAGAGCTGCGGAGGGCCGCCGCACTCCAGAACCCTGGCGCGACTGCATTGCGCCTGGCCAACGCGGCAGCGTCCGGTTAGCCCACTCGTTCGTCATACTCAATCTGGACTGAACTCGACTCTAACAACCCTGCCACCCGAAAGTGAAACGATGCCCCAATCCGAATTGAATGCTCCATCGGTGGAATGGCGAAAGACGAGCGAATCCCGGATGACCATCTCGCCAGATGGTGACGTGGTCGTGGCATACTGCGACCCACTGCCAACGTCGGTCAATGTGCTGGTCGCGTTCGTAGAGGTGTCGAATCGATTGGCAGGCCATCCAGAGCCCTCCATGTAGCCGCCCATGATATACCGAACCTCTGCCTCGGTCATGCCAACACGGATGCGGTCGAGATCTCGAAGAAACGGCTTCCGGGTCGTCCACTCTACGAGGTAAAGGGTCGCGATAACAGCGATGACGGCGACGAGTGACCCGATGCGGAGAAGCTGAGAGCGAACGGGTTCTGGCCGAATGAGTCCTGCGGCGAAAGCAATGGCGACGCAGAGGTGGAGCCACCACGCGACCGGGTAAGCCATCCCGACCTCACACAGCGCAAAGAGCACGAGCGCGATTGCTGCAAAGGTGATGAGGGCGACGCGCATGGTCGAGTGGGCTAACGAGCCAAGCTCAGCGACGGCGGCGACTGAGCGCAACGATTGCAACCAGAGCGGCCCGCCGCCGTTAGATGCCATGAAGGGTTGCGAGCCGTGGGCCGACAGGGCACACAGAGTTTAT
>CAYQWK010000518.1:0-1174 GCA_964420805.1 uncultured Bifidobacteriaceae bacterium
ACGACCAGCCAACCAACGGCACGCCGGTTTACGCGACTGCCGTGTTGCTGCCGGGTGAGGTCCGCCTCTTCTCGGGCAGCTATCGCACGCCAACGAACGGTTGCGGCCCGTGGACGGACACGCTCACGGCCCGTGCGGTCACCGCGTGCGGTGGCGCTCCAAGCGCCACGGCAACTGCGACCTGTGCGCGCGGCGTGACGCCCGACCTGGTGGTTACGCAAGAATGCCCGCCGCAACCGACGCCGCTGGGCGCGTTGCTGGTCTATTCCGGCGTGGTGAGCAACTCCGGCAACACGACGTTGACCAATGTGATCGTGACCTCGAACCGTCCGACGAACGGTTCGCCGGTGATCGGGCCGATCACACTGGCACCGGGCGAATGGCGCCGGTTCACCAACAGCTATCAATTGCCTGAGGACGACAACTGCTGCGGGCCGTTCCACAATATGCTGACCGCCCGTGGCACCGATCCTTGCAGCGGGTCGAACATCGTCCGGACGCTGACGACCTCGTGCGAGGTGCTGGCCACGCCGGCCATTCAGATCACGCGCACCTGCCCGACCGGACCGCTGACGCCCGGCCAGCCGGTTTGGTACAGCGGCGTGGTCCTGAACTCGGGCGTTGTGACCCTGAGTAACGTGGTGGTGCGGGCTGCTGACGGCAGCGTGATCTTCACAATCGGCGCGCTGTCGCCGGGCGAATGGTGGGACTACGAGGATTACGTGTTGATCACGAATTGCAGCGGGCCGCAGACGAACCTGGTGATGGCCACGGGCCAGAGCATTCGCACCGGCCAGTCGGTGACGAACAGCGCCGTGTGCGTGCTGACCTGCCCGCAGGCGCCGGTGCCAGTGGTGTTGACGCCAGTGGTTGGCCCCGATGGATTGAAGTTCCACTTCAAGACGGATCCAGACGTGGTTTACACGATCGAATACACTGATTCGCTGGTCCCGCCGGTTGTATGGCGGCCTTACACGAGCATCGTGGGCGACGGGGCGCTGAAGAACTTCGTGGATTCGATGAGTCGCGAGCAGCGCTACTTCCGCGTGCGGCGGTAAGGCGTTGCGCGTCGGGGCGACCTGGCGCATCCAGGCGTTGTTAGACTGGGGACTTCTTGCGAGTGACGGGGCGGGCGGGGGGCGCGCCGGGCTGGTTTGCGACGGGGGGTTTCTCT
>CAYQWK010000518.1:1184-4309 GCA_964420805.1 uncultured Bifidobacteriaceae bacterium
GCGGTGGCGAAGCCGGGGGTTTTTTGCTGGGTCTTTTGTTGGTGGGGTGGGCGGGGCCTGGGGCCGCGCCGTCATGCTTTCCGACGGGTGTTTACTCTACTGCTCACGCAAAGATGGGGCCGAAGGGGCTTTGCCGGCTAACGACTGGGTCACTTCCCCTAAAGATTCCTCACTCTTCAACCGATGTGACTGGACCTGCTGATGGTTTGAGATGAGGCGGATGCGTTGTGGCTAATGCACTATGTGCACAACGTTCCCGCTGGTTAGACCGATCGGCAGTGATTTTCCGCAAAATGAACCAGTCAGGGGCCAGGTCGGTTCTATTAATCGCTGACGTGCTGGAAGGACACCACGCACAACTCTTGTGCCTTGTACATGGTTCGATCTCATTCGAACCGGCAGGGAGATCACGTTCACGAGAGATTGCCTCCAAGATCCGATCTTACTTTCAATGAAATCACCTACTTCAGTTGCCCGGATTTGCTCCAAAAGCAAATTGCCAACGGCAATCGGCGAACACAAAGGGTGGGGCAGGGTGCCAGCATTGGCCGCCCTTCTCGCTTTGTGTGTTTTTTCTCCTTTCGCTCTCGACGCCAGAGCCGCTGCCACAGTTGGCATCACCAAAACGACGACTGCATCCAATCCGGTCGCATCGGGATCCAACATCACGTGGCTGCTAAATTATACATGCAGTTCCACGACCGGCTCCGCTCATGATGTGGCGGTAACAGACCTCGTGCCGACAAACATGGAGTTCCTGGCGATCGCGCCCACGGTTCACGTTGCGAGCAACTCAACGCCAGCAGTTGGCGGTTCCGGTCCCATCACGGTCTACTTCGTTGAGCCGCTTCCTTCTGGCAGCGCCGGTGTCATTTCGATTATTGTTCGATATAAACCCGGAGTTACGCCCGACAATACGGTGGCGGTGACCACATCCACGGTGACGGGGAGCGATATTCCCACGGCTACGTCGTCGGTGACCAATGTGTCTGATGCGATTCCGACATGGGTTGTGGGCAAGAGCGGAGCCACGAATGGGACGATTGGAACGAATGCGGTCAGCTACACGGTTTCGCTTTGTTCGAGCAACACGATTTTCGGACAGTTGGACCTGCAAAGCGCGGTAATGGTGGACACGTTGCCAGTTGGCGTATTGACGAACGATGTATTGAACGCTGCTGGCGCGACGGTGAGTGGCACGGGTGCTGCGGGGAATCCGGTGAAACTGACCTGGAACCTTGGCACGATGTCGAGCGTGACTGGGGTGTCCTGCCAGCCTTCGGCCACGAAGACGATCACCGTTCGATATACGGCGACACAGTTCACCAACGGCCAGGTGGTGACGAACTCGGTGACGGTAGCGGGTACTCCGGTGGGGGCAACACTGACGAATATCGGTCCGGCCATTGTGACGACAGCACTGAGCCTCCCGAATATCGGGCGCACGCTGAGCAAGGCGGCAAGCGACACCACTCCAAGCATCGATCAGGTTTTTGACTGGCAGTTTAACCCTGCAAGCGTCGCCGCGGTTTCCTTGGATAGCTTCACGCTGACCGACACGATTCCCTCGAAGTTCACGCTGCAATCGGTCTTCACCGGTACCGGTTATGCGTCTTCACCGGGAGGAAATTTCATCACCGTCCGCTACAAGACGACGGCGAACACGAACTACACGAACTGGGTGGGCGGACCGTTTGCGGCGAACCAGACGTTGCTTGTGAGTTCGCTCGGCTTGGCAACGAACGTGTTTCTGACGGTGGTGGAGTTTAACTACGGCACAGTGCCGGCGGGTTTTGCCGCGTCGGGAACGGCCGCAAATCGCCCCTATCTCCGTGGCGTGATTACAAACCCGGCTCGCGATGGCAGCACCGTGGCGGCCGGTGCCAGTGGGGTGACCGTCACGAATGACGCCACGCTTGCGGCAAGCTACAACGGCCTCGCGCTGCCGGTTGTGGCTGCATCGGCCACCGCGACAATCAACACACCATCCCCTGCATTGAGCCTCGCGAAAACGGCCAGCGCGGCGAATCCATTCCTCGGGCAAGCATTCGACTGGAGGCTGAATCTGACAAATTCCGGCAACACCCCGCTCGATGCTCTGACCCTGACTGACACTTTGCCGGGAAATTTCACGCTGCAATCTGTTTTCACCGGCACGAACTATCTCAACGCACCAAGTGGCAGCTTCATAAGCATTCGTTACAAGACGACGGCGAACACAAACTTCGCCATTTGGCCCGGCGATCCATTCGCGGCGGGCGAAACGCTTCCGGTGAGCGCGCTGGCGCTGGCTACGAACGTCTATGTCACGGTTGTGGAAGTGAATTTCGGAACGGTTCAGCCTGGATTTGCGGCTTCGACCAATCTTGCGCAAAGGCCGGTTATGTCGGGGGTGATTAACAATCCGACGCCGAACGGTTCCGCTGTCACCAACGGCACGACAAGTACGAATCGCGCCACACTCAGCGCCACCTACATCGGGGTTTCGGTTTCGCCATCAAACGCCTCCGCCACGGTGACGATACCAGCAACCACGAACCGGGTGGTGCTGGGCAAGGTGGCCAGTGATCCCGCTCCATTTATCGGTGAGGTTTTCGGCTGGCAGTTGAATCCAACGAACAGCGGCAACTCTCCGCTGGATGATTTCACTATCACCGACACGTTGCCGGGCAATTTCACGCTCCAATCGATCTATACCGGGACGGGGTATTTGAACTCGCCTGGCGGGAGCTTCATCAACATCCGCTACAAGACGACGGCGAACACGAACTACACAAACTGGGTGGGCGGACCATTTGCGGTGAATCAAACGCTCGATTTTAGTTCCCTGGGTCTGGCCACAAACGTGTTTGTGACCGTGGTAGAGATGGACTATGGATCGGTGCCGGTTGGATTTGCAGCCGCAACCATTGCCACGAACCGCCCGGCATTGATAGGCGTTGTGACAAATCCGGCGAGGAACGGCACGGCGGTGACGGGAGGCACGGTGATCAACAACACCAACGCCATACTCGCGGCGACTTACGGAAACTTGCCAATTCCACCTTTCACCACCAACGCGATCGCAACGATTCCCACGACGACGAACACCGCGGTGTTGGGCAAGGCGGCGAGTGACAGCAGTC
>CAYQWK010000519.1:0-4294 GCA_964420805.1 uncultured Bifidobacteriaceae bacterium
GGGGCGCCACGCGGAACGCGAGTTGGACCGACGTCGAGCCCGGCCACACGACGAACGTGTAGAACCGCGCGACCCAGCAGTCGCCGCCGCCGCACACCGTCCCCGTTCCCTCGACGCCGACCCAGTCGAGCGTCTCGACGGTCGCGGGGACGGGGGAAGAAGGGCGCGCGGCAAGGTATTCGCGGCGCTGTTGCGGGGTCATGCACTGCAGCGCGCAGCCTTCGCGGTGCGCGCGCGTGAACTCGTAGTCGTCGCGGTGCGACGCCCTGGCCGATCGGTAGGCAGCGAGCCGGTGCTCGGGCGGCACCGGGGTGATGAAGCGGGTGACGATTGAGGCGGGAGTCATGCGACGGATTCCTCCAAGACAAGCGGCCGCTGCACACCGCGCAACCTGCGCTCGGCGATGGCGACGTATTCGGGGTTCAGTTCGCAGCCGATCCACTGGCGTCCTTCGCGCTCAGCGACCAGCGCGGTGGTGCCGGAGCCGAGAAACGGATCGAGCACGGTGTCGCCCGGGCGACTGCCGGCGCGGATGCAGGGCTCGACCAGGGACTCGGGGAAGGTCGCGAAATGCGCCTCGCGCATCGGCTGTGTCGGGATGGTCCAGACGGAGCGCTTGTTGCGGGTCGTCCTGACGGCGCCATCAGCGACGCGCTCGCGCGGCGTCGGTTCCAACCCAAGCTGACCCTCGACACCGTAGTCGCGCAAACCGAAATACGGCGGCGACGTGATGCAGGTCTGCACGCTGGCGGCGGGCAGCGTGGGCAGCGTGGTGAGGCAGTCGCCGAGCAGAAGCATCAGCGCTTTTCCTCCCACGTGATGCACACGCCCAGGCGGTCGCTTTGGACGCTGCAGGTGGATCCGGTTTCGTCGGTGTCGCGCGTGATCTCGCCGGCGTTGAACATGCCGGACGGCGGCTGGTAGCTGGTCTGGATCAGCGGCAGCAGCTGCGCGTGGCAGCTTGCGCGGGCTTCGAGCACGACGCAGCCGGCGCCGTTGAGCGCACGGGCTGCGTGGGCGAGCGTTTCGAGTTGGTTGATGATGGTGGTCATGCCCGCTTCCCCATCATCGCCATGGCGTTTTCGAGTTCGCCGACGCGCGCACTGACGGCGCCGAGGTCGCGCAAGATCGAGAGCAGGTGCAGGTGCGCGACGGGGTCGGCGGCGTGGTTGGCGTCGCGCAGGGTGGACATGGCGGTGCGCAGCTGCACGACGGCCCGTGCGACCAGCGCATGGGCGCTGTCGCGGCTTTCGGCGCGTTGTTCGGCGCTTTCGGCGCGCTGCGCATCGGCTTTCGCGTCCTGGACTTGGCGCGTAATGAATCCCAGTTCGAGCAGGTCCGTCATTGGGTGTCCTCCCCGAAGGCGTGCGCGGCGCCGTGCAGGGCGTCGGCGTGGGCGATGCCTTCGCGCAGGGCGGCCGAACGCTTGGCGCCGCGTGCCAAGCGGCGCATGGCGTGCGTGATGGCGGCGGACGTGGTGCCGGCGGCGTGCCCGTGCTTGCGGCCGTGCGCACGCAAGCCGGTGATGACGCCAACCACGCGCATCGGCGTCGGTGCCGACGGACGGGCGAGGAAGGCGGCCGTCTGCGCGCCGATGGCCTGGAACTGCGCCAGCGCGGTCGAGAAGTCGACGACGGCGTTCATGCCACACCTCGACGACGCTGCGCGTTGAACACACGGGCCTTGCGGGCGCGCTTGTTGGCCACGCGGGCGGCACGGTGGGCGTTGCGCTTGCCCTGCTTGCGGGTGCCACGGTTCGGGCGGATCAGGCCGTCAAAGCCGTCGGCGCGGATCGGCATGTGCGTGGTCGACGACAAAGGGCCGCCGATGCCGACCACGGCGCCAACTGCCAAGGCCACCATGCTGGAAAGGATGTTGCGGGGAAGTGCCATTGACTGCTCCGTCAGGGGCCGCAGGTGCGTCGACGTGGCAAACACTACAATTGCGATTGTGTCGTGTCAACAATCAAAATTGTGTTTTGGGATAAACTGCCGCAACACCCAATCGGCGCGGGAGTGCGGGCATGTCAACACGTGATGGACAAGACTCAGAATTTGCCAATTACGCCAAGATCGCGTGCGATCAGGCTATCGCTCAGATCGCCGCGCTCAGAGATTGGTCAGGGACGCCTTTGCGGCAAGAAGCCCATCAACAAGAAACTCGCTCTTGGATTGTGCGACTGCTTGCGCGATTGCTACTTCGATAGCCGCATCTGCGGCCGCCAATGCGGCGTGCTTGTCTGGGTGGGTCTTGATCAGGGCTGCGATCAGCATGCTGTGCGCGAGCAACTGTCCTGCGTGCAGTTCAATGTGCGCTGCAAGAGCCATCAGCTTCTCGTCGACAGTCTTTCCCATGCTCAATCCTCCCAGCTCCCGATCCAACGCACGCGGCCGAGGATCTCGATCGGGTCGCGCTTCGAGTCCATGCGCTGCATTTCCTTCCAGACGTGGTCGCCGTCTGGGTTCAGGGCCTCGAAGTAAACGCGGTCGTCCAGGATGCGGCACACCTTGGCGCTGTATTCCTTGCCGCGGCGGATGACGAAGATGGTCTTGTGCCGCGGCTTGGTGTCGGACTCGTCGTAGAGGATGGCGTCGCCGCTGTGGATGCGCGGCAGCATCGAGTCGCCGGTGCCGTACACCACGCACAACGCGCCCGGATTGAGCCCCTTTCGCCGCAGGCTGCTGGTGCGGAACTTGAGCTTGTGCGCTTCGGCATAGTCGACTGCTTCGCGACCGTTCCCAAGGCCGACCGATTGCGTGTAGAACCGAATGTTCGACCAATCGTCGTCATTCGCCGCCGCCGGTCGTTCGATCATGTCGCCGACACCTTCGGCCAGCCATCGTGCATTGACGCCGCATGCCGCTGCGATCTGGGTGATGCGCTTGGACTCTTTCGACAGGCCTGATTCCAGGCGAGCGATCGCCTGCTGCGTCAATTTCACGGCCTTCGCCAACTGTTCCTGTGTCAGTTCGGCGTGGTTTCTGGCGGCGGCAATGCGGTCTTTCAGTTCCATGCCAGCACACTAACAACGCAGGTTGTAGGCGTAAAACAATCACAGTTGTTGTGCAATACAATTGCACTTGTTAGCATCGCCGAATGGATACAATTCCCATTGCCGCGCTGCAACGCGCCATCACCCTCGCCGGCGGGCAATCCGCCCTCGCCAGAGCCCTTTCCAACGACGCGCGAGCCGTGAAGCAAGGCCATGTCTGGTCGTGGCTGAATCGCGGCAGCGTACCGATCGAATTCGCGCTTCCCATCGAAACCGCCACCGCCGGCTCTGTGCGGTGCGAAGACCTGCGCCCGGACGTGACGTGGCAACGCGCCGACGACGGCACCGTGACCGGATACGTGGTGCCGGTGTCGGCACCGGAAACGGGAGCCCGCTGACCCATGAGCCTCGACCGCAAAGACATCCTGGCCAAGCTGGACCACGACATGTACCACGCGCTTTCCGTTCTGGCTGACGTTGACCAGCTCGACATGGGCGAATGGGTAGAGCGCGTGCTGGTTCGGGAAATTGAGCGTCGTGTCCATGAAGCCACGGTAATCGCCGACCGAATCCCGCGCTCTGGAAAAACCGGGAGTGGCCGGGAATGAACGGTCGAGCCACGAAATACCGGGGTTTCCCATGCTGCTGATCGCCGCTGAACCCATGCCCGTGGTCGGAGACGTGCCGTCCGTCGAGATCGTGCTGCGCCTGGCCGATACCCACGATCGCCCGCATGCCCTGCGCGTGACCGGTGGCACCGCCCACCTGCGCGAGATCGCCCGCGCGCTGCTGGGTGCTGCCGACACCGCTGATTCCGCGTCACGTGCCGTCGCGGCCGCTGGGAGCGAGCTGGAATGAGCAGCCCGGCCATCATGCTGTACGTGAAGGACTGGCTGACCGACGCCAAGCTGCGCCGGTGCACACCGGCTGCGCGTGGCGTCTGGATCGATCTGATGTGCGTGCTGCACGACTGCGACGAGTACGGCGTGGCCCGCTTCACGCTGCGCGAACTCGCACGCGTTGCCGGCGCCAGCATGACGCACGTGCGCGAGCTGGTGGACCGCGGCGTGTTGAAGGGCGCCGACGCACTGTCGGAGCCGTATTACTGGCGCCCGAAGCACGCTGGACGACAAGGCGAGCCGGTGTTGCTGGTTCCTGCGGATGGCGGCCCCTGCTGGTACTGCAGCCGTTTCGTGCGCGACGAGCACGTGCGCAAGGTGCGCGGCTCCGGAACGCGGTTCACCGCCACCGATCAACCCACCAAAGGCGCTCCGAAGGCATCACCAAAGGGGGGGATTGGTG
>CAYQWK010000520.1:0-4293 GCA_964420805.1 uncultured Bifidobacteriaceae bacterium
ATAATTCCTCCAACACCTTCACCCTGCTTACCAACCTGGTCGGCGGTCCGGCGCTTGCGCAGGTGATCGAGCCGGTCGAGTTCCGCCTCTACATGTTCGACAACACCGAGAACTCGGGGGAGATCATGCGCGTTGATGACGTGATGTTCTTCGGCAACGTGACCAACCTCCCGCCGGGCCTTCAGATCGTCACGCTCGCCGCCTCCGATCCGCTCGCCGCGGAATCCGGCGGCGACGCGGGCGCGTTCACGTTGCAACGTCTCGGCGACACGAATGGCGCGCTGGAAGTTTTCTACGCAGTCAGCGGCACAGCGTCGAACGGCGCGGATTTCGCGCCGTTGTCCGGTTCCGTCACCTTCCCGCCCGGCGTGACAAATGTCGTCATCGCGGTGAATCCGTTGAATGACAACCGCGCGGAGCCGGACGAGACCGTCATTCTCACCGTCACCACCAATGCGGTCTTTTACATCGTGGGCCCGCCGTCTGCGACTGTGAGCATCGTTGATGACAACGACCCTCCCGAATTCACCGTCGCTGCCACCACGCCACTAGCCTACGAGCCGGTCGCGGCGTTTGGCGGACTGTTCACGATCACGCGGGTGCTGGGTGACACAAACGCGGCGGTGTCCGTGCAACTCATGTTTTCCGGCACGGCAACGGGCGGCGCCGATTACGTGGCTAACGCGACCAACACGATCGCTTTCGCCGCAGGCCAGATGGTCCGCACCGTGGTGATCACGCCGGTCGATGATGTGACCTTCGAGCCCCCGGAGACGGTCGTGCTCAATCTGCTTCCCGGCGTGGGATACAGCGTCGGTGGAGATGCGGCCACGGTGACGGTCTTCGACGACGAAGGCGTCGCGAGCGCCGGATTGCTTGTCGAGGCGGAGAGCTTCAGTGATCCGGGTGGTTGGCTGGTCGATCAACAATTTGTGGATGTGATGGGTTCGTCCTATTTGCTCGCGCACGGCAAGGGCCGGCCCGTGGCGGATGCGCGGACCACGGTGCAGTTTCCTGTCGCCGGGGCGTATCGGTTGTGGGCGCGGACGAAGGACTGGACCGCGCCGTTGCCAGATCATCCCGGCCGCTTCAAGGTCGTGGTCGGCGGCGTCGAGGCAACCGCGACGTTCGGCACGGAGGGCCTGGGCTGGTTGTGGCAGGATGGAGGCATGGTGATGGTCACCAACACGACCACGGAAATCCGCCTTCGCGACCTCACGGGCTTCGAGGGCCGTTGCGACGCGCTCTACTTCACCACTGATCCGACCTTCGTTCCAACGAACGCCCCTGTGGAACTCAACACCTGGCGGCGCGCCCGGCACGGATGGCCGGATGTTCCGCCCTCCGCCGGCCAGTTCGATCTCGTCGTCGTGGGCGGCGGCATTGCGGGGAGTTGCGCGGCCATCGCGGCGGCACGGCAGGGCTTGCAAGTCGCGTTGATCCATGACCGGCCGTTCCCCGGCGGCAATGCCAGCCAGGACGTGCGCGTGCATACGCTCGGGATCAACCCCGGTGGCATTGTTGATGAAGTGAACACGCCGGACCTGCTAATCGGGTCGGATCAGTTCAAGCAAACGGACCAAGTGCGGCTGCAAGTGTTGCTGGCGGAGACCAACCTCCACCTGTTCACCAACTGGCGCGCCTTCGCGGTGCAGACCAACGGCCCTCAGATCGCCAGTGTCGATGCCAGGCACACGCACACGGGCGAGGAACGGCGGTTCTTCGCGCCGCTGTTCGTGGACAGCACGGGCGACGGATGGATTGGTTACTGGGCCGGCGCGATCTTCCGGCGGGGCCGCGAGGCACGGTCCGAGTTCAGCGAGTCGCTGGCCCCGCTCGCGCCGGATTCGATGTCGATGGGCATGACTATTTCCTGGAACTCGAAGACCACTCCAACCAACTCGACCTTTCCCGCCGTCCCTTGGGCGACCAACGTGGCGAAGGACTATGTCGCGACGCGCGGCGACTGGTGGTGGGAATACGGCCTCCTGCGCGACACGATTTACGACGGCGAGGAAATCCGCGACCACTTACTGCAAGCTATCTACGGCTCGTTCGCCAATGCGAAAAAGCTGCCCTCGAACGCAAACCGCGAGTTGGACTGGGTCGGCCACATCGGCGGGAAGCGTGAGTCCCGCCGCTTCATCGGCGACCACACCTTAATCGAGGCGGACGTGCGCAATCATCCCGTCTGGCCGGACGCCGTGGTCCGCGAGGCGCGCGACATCGACATCCATTATCCCATCGGCGGCGCATACGACTGGCAGACCTACGCGCAGTACACGCCCGTGTCGGATTACTGGATTCCCTTCCGGTGCCTCTACTCGACGAATGTGGACAATCTGATGCTTGCCGGCCGTTGCTTCAGCGCCACGCACGTTGGCTTGGGCAGCCCGCGGGTCATGAACACTTGCGGCCAGATGGGGGTGGCCGTCGGCAACGCCGCGGCGCTGTGCAAAAAGTACGACACCACGCCGCGCGGCGTCGCTCAACGCATGCCACGCGAATTGCAGCAACTCATCAACATCACCTCATGGTTCGACACGCCATCGAACACTGTGGACATCGTGGACAACGCCGACGCGGCGCGCGTCGAACTCACTGGCACGTTCAATCGCACTACCGCGCAGGCCGGTTATTACGGGCCGGATTTCTTGCTCGATGGCGGCACGAACAAGGGCGTCACCTCCATTCTCTTCCGCCCGGATGTTCCGTTGCGCGGTCTTTATCGTGTTTATCTTCGCTGGCCCGTGGCTGCGGATCGTTCGGACTCGGTGCCGGTGGATGTCATCGGCGCTGCGGGAACGAACACGGTGTTCGTCGATCAGACCTTTGGCGGGAGTTGGTCGTTGCTGGGCAGCTTCGAGTTCGAGTTTGGAAACGCGGGCGCCATCCGCATTCGCACGGATAACACTTTTGGACAGGTTGCTGCCGACGCGCTGGCACTGGCTGCAGATTTTCCTCTCAATCCCAGTTTCAACGGCACGCCGTGGCAGGATGATGACGGAGACGGCGTGTTCAACTACGTCGAGTTCCTGAACGGAACGAACCCACGTGATGTTTTGAGCATGGTCCGCATCCGCACCTTGGGGCAGGGCGGGGGAACACTGCTGCGCTTCCCGGTGCGCGCGGGCCAATCATTCACGGTGCAGTTCACCGACGACCTTGCAAACGCTTCATGGCAGAAGCTGGCTGACGTGCCGGCACATGCATTTACGCGCGAAATTGAGGTGGCAGCTCCGGCCGCAGCGACTGGAGCGCGGTTCTACCGGTTGGTTTCGCCGTCCACTCCGTAGTCGATGCTGATGGCAAACGCCGGAGCTGGGGTGCATCTCAGTTTCTTGCACGATGCACACTTTTGGGTAGTGGGACTCGCCGCGCTGCGACGAATGGTGCCGCGTCCAGCGGCGCAACGGATGGCCTCATCCTTCCTTTTCGTCTGCTGGTTGTCGCGGCGCGACAACCTCTACCGGCAAGAAAGTGAGAAGCGCCCTCGGAGCGGTCGAGATGAACTTCTCCGTTGACTCCGCTTTCAAACTACTTATCTTCAAATCCTGATTCGTCGATATTTGAAGTCGGCGGCAGAAACGTTCAGAGACAAACACATGAGCAATCGATTCATCTTTTCATCGGAGTCCGTGGGCGAAGGCCATCCGGACAAAGTCGCGGACACCATTTCGGATGCAGTGCTGGACGCCTGCCTTGCGGTGGACAAGTTTAGCCGCGTGGCTTGCGAGACCTACGTGAAGTCCAACATCTGCGTGGTCGGCGGCGAAATCACCACCAAGGCGAAACTCGACTTCACCGCGCTGGCCCGTGAGGCGATTCGCGAGATCGGCTATGTAAACGACGACGATGTGTTCCACGCCGACAAGGTGTTTGTGATGAACATCGTCACCCAGCAGTCTCCCGACATTGCACAGGGTGTGGACGCGCGGAAAGCCAAGGGCAAAAAGACGGCGAAGCAGGGCGCTGGCGACCAGGGCTTGATGTTCGGTTACGCTTGCAACGAGACGCCTGAATTGATGCCCGCGCCGATCATGTTTGCGCACCGCCTCGGCCGCGAACTGACGCGGATTCGCAAGAGTGGCAAGGTGCCGTGGCTGCGTCCGGACGCAAAGTCTCAGGTTTCCGTCGTCTATGAGGACAATACGCCGGTGGCCATCTCCAATGTCGTCATCTCCACGCAGCACGCGGCGGACGCGGAGCACGCGGAGATTGAGAGGTTTTGCATCGAGAACGTCATCAAGAAGGTCATTCCGAAAAGCCTGCTCACGGCGCAGACCGAGTACC
>CAYQWK010000521.1:0-4284 GCA_964420805.1 uncultured Bifidobacteriaceae bacterium
TCAGTTCGCAGATCACCGTGCACTTCTTCAGCACCAGTTTCTGCGCCGTGTTGACTCCGGTGATGCGGAAATACAAATCCGTGTGCGCTTCTTCGGCTGCGATGATCTCAGTGTAGTTGGCGGCCGTCAGATCTTCGAACTCCAGCGTCCCTTTGACCATCTTACCGGCGCCGACGTTCTTGTTCAGACCGTTCTCCTCGGTCGGCGTGGAGAACTCGATCTTCGAACTCTTCATGACGCCCGGCAGTTCGGATGCGGAAGCGAATCCGCTGTTGTCATCGAACTCCACCTCCTTATCGCGGCGCGGCCAGTCGAAGCCGAGATGCCACTTTCCAACAGCGGCAGTGTGATATCCGTGTTGCTTCAGAAATGCCGCGACCGTGAGCCGGCCCGTTTCGATGAGCGGCGGACTCATTCCTCCAAGCACGCCGTTCTGAAGGCGCGAACGCCAGTTGTAACGCCCCGTCAGAATGCCATACCGCGTGGGCGTGCAGACGGCGGAACTTGAATGTGCATCCGTGAAGATCATCCCACCCGCCGCCAGCCGATCAATGTTCGGTGTGGCGATCTTGCCCCGGGGATTCAGACAGCGCACATCGCCGTAGCCGAGGTCATCGCACAAGATGAAGACGATGTTGGGCGGCGCGGCGGCGAAACCCGGCAATATGGCCAGCATCACAAGAAGGTAGCGCAGTAGCGCGGGAAGCGCTTGAAAACGGGGTTTCATGCCGTCGCTGTACGGATGCTTCGCGGGATTTGCAAACGGAATTCCCGGCGCGGTGACTTGCGGCGGGCCGGGAGAACGACAATTTCTAACCCGCTCGTTGCGGGTTAATGCGGTGTCGGAGGCTGCGCCATTGCGCCCGCGCTGGGTTTTTGCCAAACACACGGCGTGACACTCACGTCCATCTGTTCCGCTCATTGTGCGCAGGGCTGTCGCCCGGACGTAATGGAGGGGCAGTCGCCGCGTGGGCGGTTCATCGAAATGAGGTTCCTTTTCCTCATCTTCGTCTGGGTCGCGGTGTTTCCCGGCCTGGCCCACGCCGCCGGCCGGTTCGATTCTGTCTTCATTTCCGAGATTCTCGCCGTGAATGAGCGCGGCTTGAAGGACGAGCATGGCAGGCGCGAGCCGTGGATCGAACTGCACAACGGCGGGTCCGGCACTGTGAGCCTCGCCGGCTGGTTTCTTACCGACACGCCCACAAATCTGACGCGCTGGCGGCTACCGTTGATCACGTTGCTGGCGGACAAGTCGCTGGTGGTCTTCGCGTCCGGACAGGACCGCAGCACCAACCTCGCGCATCTGCACGCGAACTTCCGGTTGTCAGGGCAGGGCGGTTACCTCGCGTTGGTCAACCCGACGACGAACATCATTTCGGAATTACGTTTCGGACCGCAGCAGGCGGATGTGCCGGAGGGATCGGTGCGCGGTGAACCGGCTCTGCACGGGAGGTTGAACTGGCCGACGCCGGGACGACCGAACGTCTCCAGCGGCAAAGGTTTCGCGCCCGAGGTTTCTTTCGCGCGGGCAGGCGGGAATTTTACCGAACCGTTCACGTTGCGGCTTTCCGTGCCGGACACCGGGGCCGTGATCCGCTTCACGCTCGATGGATCGTTGCCCAACAGCACCTCGGCTGTTTTTTCCGGGCCGCTTGAGATCACCAATACAACGCATTTACGGGTCCGGGCGTGGCGTGACGGCCTTTTGCCGGGACCGGCAGGCAGCGATGCGTTCGTTTTGTTGTCCACCAACGCGGCCGGATTCAGTTCCTCGTTGCCGTTGATCGTTCTCGACACCTTCGGCCGTGACGTGCCGGCGGGCAATCAGGGATCGTTTGGCTGGTTCACCTTCCACGAACCGGCGAACGGCCGCGCCTCGCTGACGAATGCGCCGGTGCTGGCGACGCGGGCGGCCTATCGGGTGCGTGGTTCGACTTCGGGCGGAATGCCCCAGTCGGGATTTGCGGTGAAGTTTCTCGACGAGTTCAACGAGGAAACGAGCCGCACGGTGCCCGGTTTTCCCGTGGAGTCCGACTGGATTCTCTACGCTCCGAACGGTTACGACATGGCGCTCATCCACAATCCGTTCATCCACCAGTTGAGTCGCGACATGGGGCGCTATTCGCCGCGCACACGATTCGTCGAGGTGTTTTGGAAGCGCAGCTCCGGGCGGTTGCGTGACACTCATTACAATGGCCTCTATGTGCTGATGGAAAAGATCAAGATCGGGCGGCACCGCGTGGATGTGGATCGCGCGGGTTCGGACGATCTCGTTGCACCCAAGGTCACCGGTGGATACTTGCTGAAGTTTGACCGGCTTGGCCCGGGCGAGTCCGGCCTCGGTCGTGCCGGCTTGGTCTATGTCGAACCGCGCGAGGCGACCATCACGCAGCCGCAGCGCGCACCGCAGGAGCGATATCTCCGCAAATATTTCGGCGACTTCGAGGCCGCGTTGTTCGGCGCGCAATGGCTCGATCCCACCAAGGGCTATCGCGCCTATCTCGACGTGGAAGCAGCGATTGATTTCCACGTCCTCGAAGTCCTGAGCGGTAATGTGGATTCGCTTGTCCTGAGCACCTACCTGCACAAGCCGCGCAACGGGAGAATCACATTTGGCCCGCATTGGGATTTCGACCGTGCGCTTGGCTCCACGGACGGACGCGATGAGAACCCGCGCGTGTGGAGCACCGGGCCGTTCTTCGGCGGCGCCTGGTGGCCGCGTCTGTTAAGCGACATCGACTTCTGGCAGCGTTGGGTGGATCGCTGGCAGGAACTGCGGCAAACGCATTTCTCGCTCGCCCACATGAACGCGCTCATTGACCGCCTGGTCGCCGAGGTCCGCGAGGCCCAACCGCGTGAATATCAAAAGTGGGGACTCCAGCCGCGCGGTGGCAGCTTCGATGGCGAGATCCGCCACATGAGAAACTGGATATCGAACCGCGTGGACTTCATCGACCGGCAACTGACCGCGCCACCGGTGCTGGTTCTCGAAGGGAATGTCGCCGCCGGTGCTTTGCTGAAGATCGCCCTGCCGCCCGGAACCACCAACACCACGATCTACTACACGCTGGACGGTTCCGATCCGCGGCTGCCGCAAGGCGGGGTTTCAACCAACGCGCTGGCCTACACCAATCCCGTGCCGCTGAAGCCCGCGGCACGGGTCGTGGCCCGTTCGCATTGTCCGAGCCGGCGGCAGGAAGGCGGGCCGCCCACATCGACCCCGTGGTCGCGCCCGGTGGTTGCGCCGCCCTGGGTGAAGATCCCTTAGTTCATTTCCCGCCCGGCAGGTAATATTTGTCGGTGTATTCCTGCACCATGCGCCAGGTGTTGTATTGCGGTACCAGCGTGGCCCATGCGCGGCGGATCATCTGAATCCACCGGCGCGGAATTCCGTTCTTGTCGCGCTCGAAGAAGAGGGGAATGACCTGCTCGGTCAGGGCCTTGTAGAGATTCGCCGAGTCCAGACGGTCCTGTTCTTCGATCGAAGCCGGATGCGAGTCCTCGCCGATGGCGAAGCCGTTGGTGCCGTCGTATCCTTCGCGCCACCAGCCGTCGAGGATTGAGAGGTTCAGGCAGCCGTTGGCGCCGCACTTCTCGCCGCTCGTGCCGGAGGCTTCGAGTGGGCGGCGCGGGTTGTTCAACCAAACGTCGCAACCGCTTACCATCTGTCGGGCCACGTGGATGTCGTAGTTCTCGATGAACACCAGATGCCCGGCGAGTTCGCTGAACTTGCTCAGGTGAATGACCCGCTGGATATAGCGCTTTCCTTCGTCATCGCGCGGGTGCGCCTTGCCTGCAAAAATGAACTGCACTGGTCGCTCCGAGTCGCGGACCAGCCGCACGACGTCTTCGAACCGCTCGAAGATCAATGGCGCGCGCTTGTAGGTCGCGAAGCGGCGCGCGAACCCGATGGTCAGCGCGTCCGGGTTCAACAAGGCGTCGAAGGAGATGAAATCCTCGTGCGCCAACCGCTGGCCCTGAAGCAGGAGCCGTCGGCGGGAGAACTCGATCAACTCGCGGCGCAGGTTGTAACGCTGCGCCCAGATTTCCTCGTCGCTTGTGATCGTGGGATCGGCCAGCCGCCGCCAGTATTCCGGGGAGTTGAGATCCTTCTGCCAGTTCGCGCCGAATTTGCGGTGCAGCCATCGGCGTTGTGTCCCCTTGATCCAGCCGGGAATGTGGACGCCGTTCGTAATGTGGCCGATCGGAACCTTCTCGACCGGCACTTCTGGATAGAGGCAATGCCACATCTCGCGGCTTACCTGGCCGTGCAGTTCACTCACG
>CAYQWK010000522.1:0-4275 GCA_964420805.1 uncultured Bifidobacteriaceae bacterium
ACCTGACCGGCCTGCCAGGTCAAGAGCAGGTCAACCGTTCACAGGTCATTGTGACCGTAAAAATGCGGCCAGCGATGAGAATAATACCGGTTCGCGAGTAGGTGGCCGGGAGATCCCAGACCACATAAACGACCGTGCCGCTCCCAGTGTTGGTGGCCCCTTCGGACAAAATGTCGATCCACTCGGTGATTTTTGCCCAACGATGTTGTGGTTGCCGGCCGCCCACATGCAATCGGTGGGAGTCGTGACCGAGATGTAGTTTGTGGAAGCAGCATGTTCGACCGTGGCGCCGGTGGGAGAAAAGCCGTAGTTGCAAGGCACCCCCTGTTGCGTCACGGCAAACGACTGATCCCTGATGAGCAAATAGCCAACGCGCGCAGACGACGCAGGGTTGGCGGACACTCCATAGCCGACGCAATTGCTGCCTGACAACAAGCTGATCCACGCGTTCGTATTGAGCGCGTTCCAGGCGCAGTCGGCGGATGTTGCCACAGAAACCAGCCCGGTCAAAGTCCCGGCATTGTGGCTGCCGCTGGAGGGAGAAATCGTGAAGACGCAAGGCGTTTGAGCATGGAGAGTGGCCCCGAAGAGCGAACCAACCACAAAGAGCAGGAATGCCAACGCGCCGAAACGCACGTTAGTGGTGTTCATGCCGCAATAGAATCACGCTCGAACGACGAGTCAACCCGGATGAAAGCGCGATTTCTCAAGCAGAAGATCGCCCCATGAGGATGAGCCATCACGAGTTCCACAGCGGCTCTCCGGGGCGAGAAGTCAATTCGCTGTGGCCGCGATTGATTGTCGTTGGGCGGGCCTCAACTCAAGGCGTTACAGGCCGAAAGACAACTTCCTACCGTTGAACCGGCATTTGAACGGAACGTCGGCGGTGCTGGTGCCGCCGATGGTGACGATGGCAACGCCTTCAATGGTTCCCGCCAGGACCGAGGCACTGGCCGAAGTGACGCTCGCGCTTTCCCCACCCGCGGCGAAGTTAAACGCCTGGCCGTTCACGGTGTCTTGAATGATCAGACCCCAACGGTAGGTTCCCGGGCCGGCGCTTGAAGGGATGTGAACGACCAAAGTGGAGTAGCTTCCCACCCCAGCCCCCGTTCCCACCATCCCGGTTGCGGACCCGTTGCGCAACGGGAACTCAGCCCCATAGGTCAGGAGCATGCCGTTCACCTCCAAAACCAGTTTGCCCGGCTTGGGAGCCGGCAGCGGGACCGGAGCGGCGTTCACCGCGGCAAGAACCGCCTTGGTTGCGGCCAGGTACTTCTTCAACACAACACCCAGGGCCTTGGCCGCCCCGTTCAAGTCGGCCTCCGGATTCACGCCGGCGAGGGCGATGAGTGCGGCGTCGCGCAAGGCCACGGCCCTGGCCTTCAGGGCCGGGTTGTTGTTCGCATTGGTCAGGGCCGCGGTAAGCGTGTCATTCGTGGCGATGAGGAGTCCCAGGTAGTTGCTGACCGCAGTACGACACTCGAGGCCAATGACTTCGTTGCTTGCGCCCCTGGTCAAACCTGACACCAGGGATGCAAGCGACGCCAAATCCGTCTTCAAGCCGGACGACGGCTTGTCGATGGTGGCCAACGCCTTCTTCAAGGCGCCCAACTCCTTCTTGCCCGCGGGGCTGATTGGCGGCGCGTTGCTGATGGCGACCTGCCGATCGATCACCGCGGCGCGGAGGTCAGTCAAAAAAGGGAAAAACGAGGCTTCCGCCATGGTGCTGCACAAGGTCAGAAGGGCGAACAGGACGATCTTCAAGCGCATAAGGAACTGCTGGTGCGTGTCGTTCATGAGTTCAGGAGCTTGTCCAACGACACGCGGCCGGACAAGCGTTCTTTGGTTTCTTTCCGGTGACGATTTGAAATTGAAGGTGGCGGCATCGGCTGCGGATGAGACCGCGACCGACGCCGTGAAAGGGGCTATGCATGGCAGCATCCTCAAGCGCCCCGACAGCCCCGGTTTCCGCGGAGGGCAAACCACCACTAAGGGTATTGGCCCGCAACCCCAACCATTCCGCGCGCCGGAACCTGCGCGGACTTGGCGAATGGAAGTAGCGGGCGTCTCCCCGAACTCGTTGCGCCGCTGAACGCGGCGCTGCTGGTCGCAGCGCGACCAGTTCCACCGTTCGGGCATTCCGGAGCGTGTCGTTGGCCAACCGCCACTTCCAATCACACCTGCGCGGACTTGGCGATTGGATTTCATTGCGCCGTAATGGTTAGCATGAGGGCATGCACCGCCTGATTGGAAAGATCGCCCTGTTCGCGTTCTGTTTTGCCGCCGCCACATTGCTGCGGGCCGAGGACTGGCCGCAATGGCTGGGGCCGCGGCGGGACGGCGTGTGGCGCGAGACAGGGATCATGGACAGTCTGCCGACCAACGGCCTGAAGTTTCGCTGGCGAACCGCGATCGGCAGCGGCTACTCCGGACCGGCCGTGGCCGGCGGCCGGGCATACGTCATGGACCGGCAACTGGGCAGCGGTGCAAAGGCCCCTGCCAATGCGTTTGCGCGAGGAGAAATTCCAGGATCGGAACGGGTGCTCTGCCTTGACGCGGCCAGCGGACAAATCCTGTGGCAGCATGTTTACGATTGTTCCTACACCGTGAGCTACGCCGCCGGGCCGCGCGTGACTCCAGCCGTGGCGGACGGAAGAGTTTACACCCTCGGCGCCGAAGGGCATCTGCTGTGCCTCGACAGCGGCACCGGCCGGGTGGTGTGGTCGCAACATTTCCAGAAGTCGTTTGGCGTCAAAACACCGGTCTGGGGATTCGCGGGACACCCGCTCGTTGACGGGCGCAAACTCATCTGCCTTGCCGCCGGCGAAGGCACCGTGGCGGTGGCCTACGACAAGGACACCGGCGCCGAACTGTGGCGGGCACTCAGCGCGAAGGAACCCGGCTACGCGCCGCCGGTGATTTACGAGTTTGGCGGAAGACGGCAGCTCATCCTCTGGCATCCCGAGGCCGTGAACGCCCTGGACCCCGAGACCGGCCGCGTTCTATGGACATTCCCGATTGTACCTTCGGTCCGTTCCGGGATGAGCATCGCCACGCCGTTGAAAACGGGGGACAACCTCTTCCTCACCTCGTTCTACAACGGCTCGCTGCTCCTGCGGGTCAGCGCCACCAACGCATCCGAAGTGTGGAGAAGCCGGAAGGTCAGCGAGCGGGACACGGACGGGCTGCACAGCGTGATGGCGACACCACTGATTGAAGGCGGTCACATCTACAGCCCGTGCAGCTACGGCCAGTTTCGCTGCCTGAAGGTCGAAACCGGCGATCGACTTTGGGAAACGTATGCCCCCACGAGCGGCAAGTCGGCCCGCTGGGGAAACGCGTTTGTGGTCAAGCACGGCGCACGGGCGATCCTGTTCAGCGAACAAGGCGATCTCATCTTCGCGCGGCTCTCACCGGAAAAATATGACGAGATCGGCCGCGCCCGCCTGCTTGCGCCGGACAACCGTGACCCCGGCCGGCCCGTGGTCTGGTCCCACCCGGCATTTGCCAACCGCTGCGTTTACGCCCGCAACGACCACGAGATCGTCTGCGTTTCCCTGGCCGCGGAATAAAACAGACCGGCTGACAGTGCGCCCGAGGAAATCCTCCCACATCGAGTCGTCATCCGCCCTTTTCCTCGAAAGCAGGACTCGCACGGAATTTTCAGACAGGCTCTGAACCGGAACGATGCAGTTGGTCCGGATAGAGCGGCCAATCTGGCCGTTCTCGGCGGCAACCTGCTGCCGAGCCGAACGCACAACGCGCGCTCATCATTCAGTGCGTGCGTTGTGCGCACGACTGTCGGGCGCGTCGCCCGACAGAACGGGCCAGTGGCCCGTTCCACCCGAAGTTCTACCGCATCCTTCCGGGTGAACGGTTCTCCCAATTCCAAGCGAAGCTGTGGAGCGGGTTCACTCCCGATATCGCTCAGCCAATGTCCCCGCCGCCGCGCGCAACCGCTCCACCAGCGCCTTCGGCCGCACCACCGTGGCGTGCGTGCCCCAGCTCAACACCCACCGGTCCGCCTCTTCCAGACTGTCCAACCTCATGCTGAAGCGCATGGCCCCGCCGGGCAGCTCCTGCACTTGCTGGCTCGCATGCCACTTCCGGCCCCGAACCAAATCCGCCGCCCACGCATGACGACCTCGTAATCCTGTGCGCCCTTGTACGCACTAAAACTTCCGCGCAGATATTCCGAGGCGCTGAACTTCTGCGGGACCGTGAACTTCTCCTTCGTCAACGCCGCCTCGCGCAGGCGCGTCAGCACAAAGGTGC
>CAYQWK010000523.1:0-4269 GCA_964420805.1 uncultured Bifidobacteriaceae bacterium
GCCCGCTGGACGCGGGCTTGTTTTGTCGCAGCGCGACAAAACCCACCACCTCGGGACGACAGCAGCCAAGAGATGTGGGTAATGACAAGCCTTCACAGGTGCGGCCACGGTTCACGGCAACCGCACGCCGACGCGGTAGAAACACTGCCCGGTCGGTGGCCCGGGATCGGAGAGCGTCATCGCTCCGCCGGTGCCGGCGATGTCCGTCTGGCCGGCCACCGGCTGCCAGGAACCGGCGTGCAGGTTCTCGCGACGCCACAAGGTGTGAAGACGGTTCGTGGCGGATTGGAACGTGACGGCAGCCGGTGCCACTCGATTTCCAGCGGCGCGAAACACGGACATCGCATCGCCGGGATCGGTCGCGGCCACGTATTCGTTCCCGTTGTCTGAGCCATCATGGTCCGGGTCGCAACCCGCGCACGAGATGCCGTTGGTCGCGACGCCGTCGCCAAACCGCGCCTCACGCCACGCGTTCGGAATGCCGTCGCCCACGGTGTCAAAGAAGGTCGAAGCAGTGCGGACCAGGCGCACAAAGTTGATGATCCGCACCACGTCGCCCTGCGGCCCGTGGCCGTGAGGATAGTTGGTCGCGCTGCCGGACTTGGGATCGCTGCGTTGCGCGCCCGCGCCATGCACGTCCTGCAACTCGTATCCGCCCGCGGCCGCATTGGTCATCCAGCCCAGTCCTTCACCAAAGCAGACATAAACCGCGAAAGAGCCGTTGCCAGTCGAATCCGCATGCGTGGTGCCGGCCCAATAGAACGGCCAGTTCGTCCTCCCGCCCTCGTCAATGATTGCGGTGCAATGGAACGCCGGTGAGATCGCCGCCGAGCGCGTCGTCGCGGGCGAGCGCGTGTAATCGACGAGGGTTTGCAATTCCTTCGCGTCAGGGAGCCGCCAGTCGTTGTGGCCGAGATGGTTCGCCGCGTTGCGCGCCTGCACCCAGGCCAGCGCGTTCGACCAGTTCAGGCCCGTGCCGCTGTCGTCGCGCGTCCACATCAGCCCGGTCGCGCGGTCGGTGACGCGCCCGTCGCCGTGGTCGAGAAGAAGATTCACGCCGTAGTTCGGGTTGCCCCGCACGTAGCGGCAAAATTCCGTGAAGGCGCCGCCAGGCCCGGTATCGCGCGGATAGCCCTTGATGCGCCCGTCGGCGAAATTCACACCAAACACCGTGGCATTACCGCCCATGGTCGTACTCACGTATTCGGTGGCGGACCAGAATTGCGCGTCGATGATGCGCTCGCCGGCGTTGGTGTTTCCGTACTCGAAGCGGAAATAGTTTGTGTCGAGAAACGGCTTCGCCGTGCAAGCGCCTGCGCCCGGTGCCATGCAGGAACTGGCATCCGAACCGTTGAACAAGATCAACGAATACAGCTCCTTGATCGTCGGCAACCGCCAGTCGTTGTGCCCGCCGAGTGTCAGCAGACCCGCACCGGCCACGGCAGCGGCGAACGTCACCTTCGCGCCGGGGTCCTGCTGCCACATCAGGCCGGTGACGAGATCGGTCACCGAGCCGTCGCCGTTGTCGCGATAGCGCGGCGCGTTGCCGGCGTGTTGCGCGTCCTGGCCAGACCACGCCGCGCCACTGGCCGGCGGGCTGATGGTCACCGACTGATTGTAACAAATCGATTGCGCCGTATCGACCACCGGAAACGCGCCGAGATTCGTCGGCGCCGTCGTGACGCGGATGAACGCGGCCCGCGTGATCAGGTTTGTTCCGCCGGGCCCGGACACCGTCAGCGCGACCGTGTAGTCGCCGGGATTGAGGAACGTATGCACCGGATTCAAGTCCGTGCTGGCTGAACCATCGCCAAAATTCCATTGCCGGTTGGTGATTGTCCCGCTCGAAGCATCGGTGAACACCACCAGCAGCGGCGCGGGACCGTTCGTTGGCCCGGCGGAGAATCCCGCCGCCAGCACCGGCGCGCCGGCCTGCACCTCGAATGCCGCTGCACGCGCGAAAGTCAGCGGCCCGCCCGAGGGGCGCGGAAACGTCACGGCCGCATCTTTCCATCCAGCCGCCTCATTCGCCGCGATGCTGAACCGCGCCGTGACCACGTACTGGCTGGCGTGTGTGATTGACGTGCCCCGGTTCGTGCCCAGCGTGATCGTCGTCGGCATGACGCCCGCGGCTGGCGGCGGCGGCGTGGTGCCGGTGGCCAGCGTGAATGTGACGAGCAAATCGCTTTCGCCCTGAACGGCGGTGGCCGGCGACACGAATTGCACGCCGTTGGTGACCGTGGTTTGGGCGCGGGAAGGAAGAGTGGCGGCGAGAATCAGCCCGGCCGCCACGAACAGGAGGATGCGAGAACCGGACTTCATGCCCGCGACAATGCCACGCCGCACCTTTAGGAAACATGAAGCAGGTCAAAGTCCGTGCACATGGCCGGAAATGGAGCCTAATGGCGCGGCGAGTTGAACGAAACACTGCTCCTTCCCGCTGCGGACTTGCCCGCCCGCTCGCGGTCGCTACAGTCGCGCGCGTGAAAATTCTCCCGACCATTGCCGTCATCGGCTTGACCGCGTGCAGCGCGTTTGCAGCGTCGTCGAAACCCGCCCTCAAACTCTTCGCCGAGCGCCTCGTCGCGCCTCTCGACATCGCGCCTCTCGGCGACGGGCAACTGCTCATCGCCGACCAGGTCGGACGCATCCACCTCGCCGACCGCGACGGCAAGCTGGCGGAGAAGCGCGTGCTCGATCTGCGCGACGCGGCGTTGTTCCAGTCCGGGCGCTTCGACGAACGCGGATTGAACGGCATCGCGGTCCACCCGAAGTTCGCCGCGAACCAAAAGTTCTACGCCTACTACACCGCGCCGCTGCGCAAGTCCGCCCCCACCAACTGGAACTGCACCGGCCGCCTCGTCGAATTCACCCTCAAGGACGGCGCAGCCACGGACGAGCGCGTCCTCCTTGAAATCGACATGCCCTACGCCAACCACCACGGCGGGCGCATGGCTTTCGGCCCGGATGGCCTGCTCCACCTCGGGATTGGCGACGGCGGAAACACCTGCGACATCGGCATGGGCCACTCCCCCCAGGGCAACGGTCAGGACACCATGAAACTCCACGCCAAGATTCTGCGCATCGACGTGGACCGCAAAGACGCCGGCAAGGAATACGGCATCCCGAGAGACAACCCGTTTGCCGACGGCAGCAAAGGCGCGCCGGAAGTTTTCGCCTGGGGCTTGCGCAATCCCTGGGGCCTCTCCTTCGACCGCGGCGGCAACCGCGAGTTCTTCGTCGCGGACGTGGGCCAGGATTCCTGGGAGGAAATCAACATCGTGGTCAAAGGCGGCAACTACGGCTGGCGGATTCGTGAAGGTCTCGTGTGCTTCGATCCCAAAGCCCCGCGCAAACCGCCGGAAGACTGCCCGAAAGTCGGAGCGCTCGGCGAACCCCTGCTCGATCCCGCGCTGGCCTACAAGAACATGGGCAAATACGCCAAGGACCCCGACGCCAAGGGCATCAGCATCACCGGCGGATACGTCTATCGCGGCAAACTCCACCCCCAACTCACCGGCAAATACATCTTCGCCGACTGGTCCCGCGCCTGGGCCAAACCCGACGGAGTGATGTACGCCGCCAGCCGTGGCGCGGACGGAAAGTGGACCATGGCCGCCCTCGACCTTGCGACCCATCCCGGCGGCGCCATCGGCGCCTACATCACCGCCATCGGCGAAGATGCGGATGGCGAGCTGTACGTGATGACCAACGACAGCAACATGATGAAGGGCAACACCGGCAAGGTGTATAAACTCATTGCGCAGTGACGGGGCTTGGGCCGGCGGGCGGTGAGACACGACACGTCTTCACCGTTAGGCCCACGAGCAGAAGCAACAGCACCGCGCAAAGCACCTTCTGCTGGTCTTTGGTGAGGAAGTTCATGGCGGCGCCATTGCTATCGCCGCGATCCGCCCCGCGCAAGAACGGCGAGGAGCCAGATCAACCAACTTTCCACGGCGCGCGCATCGGGCGCAGTTCCAGGCGCTTGTTCGCCTCGGCGTCATTGACGAACTGCTCCTTTGCGCAGTTCCACTGGAGTTTTCGCTCCAGCCGCGTGGCGATGTCGCTCAGGTGGCAGAGCGTGTCCGCCTTCACCGCTTCTTCGACCGGGCAGATGGTCGCACCGCGCGATTTCACGGCGGCGATGAGATTGCCCGTGTGGTTGCGGCTGTGCATCAGCGGCACGGGCTTGGGATCGATGGGCGCCTGCGCAAGAGTTTCGGGGGAGGTGCGGATGTTGCCCCGGCTGACCAGCACCCAGCCGTC
>CAYQWK010000524.1:0-4263 GCA_964420805.1 uncultured Bifidobacteriaceae bacterium
CAAAAAAGATTTTAACAAAGATAAATATAATCCAAACAACAATGACGAGTGGTCTACCTCGGTTTGCCAACAAGCCGCAGCCCACCCCGCGCCACGACTACACGCAATATTTCTACCGCCTTGATCTCGACGATCCGGCGCTGGCCCCGGCGCGCGGAAATTGAGCGCAAGACCAAAGGTGGCCTTGCGACTTGGTGCCCGGAGTTCCCCTCCTCCGCGCCGTTCGGATGATCAAACAAATGCCGGTTCGTACACCGGCCCCAGCCCGTGTTTGCGCAGCAGTTCGATGAACTTTGCGATGCCGCGCTTCTCGTCAGCACCGAGATGGAAGTGGATGTGCCAGCCCAGATAGTCCTTCCGGAAATCCAGATCGTATTCCGTGCGCGAGCGGATGATGTGGTCGAGCGTGTCCACGCCAAAATCCTTGGCCTCGCGCAGCAGCCGCCGCAGCCGGGCGTTTTCAACGCCGCGCCGCAACGCCCACACCGCGTAAACGAATGGAAGTTTCGTCATCTCGAACCACGCCGCGCCCAGGTCCCAGATCTGGTGATCGTGTCCGGCCCGCACAAAATCCAGCGCGCGATCGCCAATCAACAGCACCGCGTCGCAACTCGGCGCTATTTCGTAGTCCGGCAACGGCACCAACTCCGGCGTCAACCCGCGTTCCCCGAGCAGCACCTTAAGCAGGTTCACGCTCGTCAGCGACGCGGTGTCGCAAAAAATTTCCCGTGTTTCCGCCAGCGGATAGCGGTGAGCCACGAAAACGCTCTTCACCTCGCCCAGCGACGCCACGGCCGCGCCATCAAGGATGTCATAACAGTCGTTCAACAACGGTTCGGTGATGCTGACCAGAGCGGCATCCAGTTCATCCCGGCGCAACATTTGCGCGAGCTTCGAGGGGGTGACAAACACGACCTCGTCCTCAATGCCGCGCGTGAGCGGGACAGCGTTGAGAAACGGAACGGACCCGACGCGGAAAGGCCGGAGCGATTGCTCCAAATCCTGCTCGCGCAACCGCTCGGCGTTCGTCCGCTCACGCTCGACGTGCCGCGCCAGTTGCCCGGCGGACTCGGAGGCCATGCGAAGTTTGGAGATTTCGTCGGACTTGCGCGCGCTGCCTAGCGCGAAGCGACCGGCGCGCACCAGCGCGCGTTCTTCCGCGACCCATCACCCAATGCGTCGCGAAGTGGTTGGTGGGTTTTGTCTCGCCAGGCGTGATGAACAAGTCCCGACATCCGGTTGCGTTTCAGCGCGACGAGTTCCACCAACCACTTCGGGATGCACCGCCCGTCAACGCGCACGATGGAATCCGGCTTCGCGCACATGCACCGCGCAGCCGAATGGAGCGTCGTTCACGGTCTGTGTGCTGATGGCGCCGTTGTTAATCGCGAGGGTCGGAAACCCGGCCGTATGGAGCGCATACAAATCGCCGTGCCGGGCCAGCACCTGTTCCTGGACCACAGCCGGGAACTGCCGCAGCCCGGCAAAATAATGATGCCCGTTCCGCTCGACGTGCGGGATGCCCAGCGCCGCCACCACCGCCAAATCCTGAAGCAACGCCACCGGCCCGACGTTCACCAGATCCTCGCCACTGATAATTGCTGGAGCGGCGGGATTCGCGAGGCGACGGCGCGCCGCCAGGCACGCGTTGGCAATGCCGAGGAAGACGCCCTTGCAGTTCTTGTGACTGATGCCCGCGTACCCCGCGTCCAGCGCGGTGCGCAGGCTCGACGCCTCGCCGCCGGATTCGTCAATGATCATGGGCGGACGACCGCTCCACGCGCACAGGGCCGCCGCCGTCTCCGCGCTCAACGCCACGTCGCGATGCAATGGTTGTTCAACAAAGATCAGCCGGCCCAAAAACCCCGCCAGCGCACGGTCGCCTTGCAGCCCGTCCCACAAAGCGCGGAACGGCTCGACGGACCTGTAGTTCTCGTTGCCGTCCAGCGTGAAGGCGTAACCAGGCGCGGTCCGTTGCAGCAGGGCTGCAATGCGGCCCAGACGCTCGCGATCACGATCCACGTTTCCGCCGAGCTTGATCTTGAAATGCGTTAAACCATGCCGGCGGATGCACTCGTCGAGCGACTGCGGCAGGCCGTCGTCCACGCGGTCACCTTCCGCGATGTCGTCGCTGGTGAGCGGGTCGATCAAGCCGACAGTGTGCCGGACGGTCAGACGCTCGAGCGGCGCAGCAGGAAGGAACTCGGATGGCAAACCGCCGGAAAGTTCCGGGTGAATCTCGCCCAACCGGATGCCCGGCGTGTTCTCGCGCACGGCGTGGGCAAAGGTGGTTCGCGTAGCGCGGCAAAACGCATCAAGGCACGCCCGCTCGATCAGGCTCACGCCGAAATTCCACAGCAGCGGCGGAAACCCGCGCGTGGCCGCCCAGGCGGCCTGCGCGCTGTGCGTGCGCTGCCAGAGCGTGAAAACATCCGGTGCCGCGCCTGCTTCGCGCGCCTGCGCGCAGGCGTGGCGAATCACCTCCAGCATGTCCGCCTCCTCCTGCGCGAAGGTGGCGTTGGGATCCTTGGTGAACCATTTCGGGGCCAGGGAATCCGCCGCCACGCCTTGGTGCGCGCGCCCGTTCACCTCCAGCGTGGCGCATACAAACAGGTGAGTAACCTCCGTGAGCGTGGTGATGCCATACTTGAACGGAATGCGCAGGCGCAGCGGCGTCGTGAGAAGGTCGGTGGAAAGGAGGCGGATCATAAATGTCTAATGTCGAATGACCAATGACGGCAAGCGGCCCCGTGGCCCCGGTGGTTTCGACACTCGCCGTTGGTCATTTCCCGACGAACTTGTCGCGGCCCGCGACGAGCGCCGCCATCTTCCGATCCGCCACGCTGCGGGGCAGCATCCAGAATCCGCAGTCCGGGTGCGCCCATTTTACGCGCTCCGCACCGAGCACCTTTACCGCGCGGTCGATGCGCCGGGCCACCTCGTCGGGCGTCTCGACCTCGTTGTCCTTGATGTCGATGACGCCCACGCCGAATTCGAGGCCCGGCCGCAGGTCGCGGAACACCTCGAGTTCCGCCTCGTCGCGCCGCGCGACTTCCATGACGAGATGGTCGGCCTCCAGGCGGTTGAGGAAGTCGATGAGGTTGCGCCAGTGTCCTTTCTGAATGGTCTGCCCGCCGTAATTGCCGAAGCACAAATGCACCGCCTTGCGACCACGCGCGGCCTTGAGAATGCGGTTGATCGGCTCGTGCGCCCACGAGGCGTCCTGCGGCGAGCCGGGCAGATTCGCTTCATCGACCTGCAACACCGCAGCGTCAATCTCCGCGACCTGCTGCGCGATGACGTCGGCCAGCGCGAGGTTCAGCGCGCGCAAATCCTGGTAGTGCAGATCCATCAATGTCTTCGACAGCATGTAAGGCGCGGTGACGGTGAACTTCATCGGCTTCGTGGTCAGCGGCTTCACGGACTGCCACGCGGCGACCAGGTCGAAAGTGCCCTCGCCGATCGGCCCCTTCACCACGGCGGCGGGCCGGGTCCGGAAACCCATGCCGGACTGCCGGCGGAACGCGGCAAGTTCCGTGCGGCTCAGGCGCGTGCTGACGCCGTCGAGCTTGCCGACGAAATACTCGATCATCCCGTTCGTCTCGGGATGATTCACGTCGAACCGCGACAACTCGCCATCCGCGACGACGTCGATGCCGGCCAATTCCTGCGTCTTGAGGACGACCATGATGGCGTCGCGCAAGGCGGCGGCGGACGGAAATGCGGCGAGCCAGGCGGGAATGGGATAACTGCCGACAACGGTGGTCTGGATGGCGGGTGTGCTCATATCGATTGCCGCGCAGTGAACCATCCCGTGGCGGAAGGTCCAAGACTTGTTCGCGCCGGCGCGACAAACGGTGGCGAACGTTGGATGGGCCAAGAGGAGATGAAGCGATGAACAAGGAAAATGATTTCGCGATGTCTGATGTCCGGTGCCGGAAATTTGGGTCCGGCCGACCAGCCGCCTTCCTCTCCTACGGCGGGGTTGGAATACGGCAAATCCCGATTCGCGCTTTGCCCGCCGGACAGACACGGATTGGAAAGTCGACCAGGGCCCGGCACCGCCGCCGGCAAGCAGACTCCTTTCGTTGTGTTCTCCGGGGCCGTTTTTCCGCAGGTTTCGGTTCAACCGAGCGCGCGTTCGAGCAACTGGTTCAGGCGTTTCACCATCAGTCGCGGATCTTCCAGCACGCCGGCCGCGACTCGCGCGTTGTCGAGGATTTGCTCGGCGACCTGGGCCGCGAATGCCGCATCCTTCTGCCG
>CAYQWK010000525.1:0-4263 GCA_964420805.1 uncultured Bifidobacteriaceae bacterium
TCACCTACGAGATGCTGACCGGCGATCTGACGCAGGTGAACTACTCGTCGATCCGCGCCGGGTTGCTGGAGTTTCGCCGCCGCTGCGAAGCGATCCAGCATGGCGTGATTGTCCACCAGCTCTGCCGCCCGATCTGGCGCGCATGGATGGAACAGGCTGGGCTCGAAGGTGCACTCGATCTGCCGGGCTTTGTCGAACGCAAGCGGGAATACCTGGCCGCGAAGTGGATTCCGCAGGGCTGGCAGTGGGTAGATCCGAAGAAGGAGTTCGACGCGATGCTCACCGCGATTCGCGCCGGACTGCTTTCACGTTCCGAAGCAATTTCCGCCTTCGGCTACGACGCTGAAGACATCGACCGCGAGATCGCGGCCGACAACCAACGTGCCGATGAGCTGGGGCTGGTCTTCGACTCCGACCCGCGCCACGACAAAGCGCCCATCGCGACGACCGCCCCGGCTCCGGCGCAAGAACCCCAGGACAACTGACATGCAGCTCGTACACCTGGCGTCCCGTCTCTACGGGACGCCGCTTCTCATTGCGCGTTCGAAACTGGACGTGATCCTGTCCGTCCTCGGCCCGCGCATCGGATTGCCCGAGATCGATGCTGCCGTCCCGCTTCCCACTTCGAAACCGGGCACTTCGGTCGGGCAGCCCGGCATCGCGATCATTCCCGTGCACGGCACCCTGGTACGACGGGCGATGGGACTGGAGGCGGCGTCTGGCCTGACCTCCTATGGGGAGATCGCGGCACGCCTCGACGCCGCGCTGGCGGACCCACAGGTCAGCGGCATCCTGCTCGACCTAGATTCGCCCGGCGGCGAAGCGGGTGGCGTGTTTGAGCTGGCCGAGCGGATTCGCGCCGCCAACGACATCAAGCCGGTCTGGGCGCATGCCAATGACTCCGCGTACTCGGCGGCTTACGCGATTGCCGCCGCCGCATCACGCCTGACCCTGTCCCAAACCGCCGGGGTGGGGTCCATCGGTGTTATTGCGCTGCACGTCGATCAGTCGGTCAAGGATGCCAAGGACGGCATCGACTTCACCGCGATCTACGCCGGCCACCACAAAAACGACTTTTCTCCCCACGCGCCGTTGTCGCCACAGGCGGCTTCCACCCTGCAGGCGGAAGTGGATCGGCTCTACGGAATCTTCGTCAGCCAGGTCGCGCAGATGCGCGGTCTGGACAGCGATGCCGTGCGGGCGACCGAAGCCGGCCTGCTCTTCGGCGAGGCTGCCGTGACGGCAGGCCTGGCTGACGCGGTGATGAATTTCGATCAGGTCCTGATCGAGTTCTCCAACGCACTGGATGCGCAACGCCGGCTGGCGACACCCAGTACGGGCGCCGCGAAGCGCGGCCCGCTCGCCCGTGCCTCGCCTGCTTCACGGAACGCACGCCCGCAGATTTCCAGCCAACAACAGTCTCATTTGGAGAAAACCATGACCGATCACGAACAGCAGCGCCCTCTGGACGACCCCGATACAGAGATCACGCCGGACCCGGCAGATACACCAGCGCAAGAGCCCGCAGCACCGCCCTTGGCCGCATCGATCACCGGTGCGACCACCAACGGCCGTATCGAGGCACAAGCCATTGCCGAGATCTGCCTGATCGCAGGCACGCCACAGCGCACGGCGGAATTCCTCGCATCCGGGATGACCGAGGCTCAGGTCCGCCGCGCACTACTCGAGGCTCGCGCCGAACAGCCGGAGATTGCCTCGCGCATCACCGCCGATGCGGGAACCACCGTGCGGCCGGAGAGCAGCCCGGTCGTTGCCGCCGTCAAGAAACTCGCCACGAAGGAGTAAGCCATGTCTGCCATTCAGGAAACCAACAACCTCGGTGATCTCCTCAAGTACGAGGCGCCGAATCTCTACTCACGCGACCTGGCCACGGTCGCTGCCGGCCAAAACCTGCAGCTCGGCGCCATCGTCGGCCGCGACAACACGACCGGCAAGCTGAAAGCGCTCGACCCGGCCGCCACCGATGGCACTGAGAACGCGGTCGGCGTGCTCGCCGCTGACGTGGACGCGACCCTGATCGACCGGGAAGACGCGCTGCTGATCTCCCGCCACGCCATCGTCGCCAGCCATGCCCTGGTGTGGCCGGTCGCCATCACCCCCACCGAGAAGGCCACTGCGATCGCTCAGCTCGAAGCGCGTGGCGTCCTCGTCCGAACCGCCGCCTGATCTAGGAGACAACCATGCAGAACCCTTTTACCAATCCCGCGTTCTCGATGGCGGCGCTCACGGCGGCCATCAACATTCTCCCCAACCGTTATGGCCGCATCGAGGATCTCGGCCTGATGCCGGCCAAGCCGGTGCTCCAGCGACAGGTCATCGTCGAGGAGATGAACGGCGTACTGAACCTGCTGCCGACCTTGCCGCCGGGAGCCCCGGGCACGGTCGGTGTGCGCGGCAAGCGCACCTTGCGTTCGTTCGTGATCCCCCATATCCCACATGACGATGTCGTCCTGCCGGAAGAGGTTCAGGGCATCCGCGCCTTTGGTTCGGAGACTGAAACAGAAGCCGTCGCGGGCGTCATCGCGCGCCATCTGGAGACGATGCGCAACAAGCACGCGATCACGCTGGAGCACCTGCGCATGGGGGCGCTCAAGGGCGTGATCCGGGACGCCGATGGCTCGACGCTGGTCGATCTCTTCAGCGAGTTCGCCATCACGCCGAAGACCGTGAACTTCGCGCTCAACGTCTACACGACGAACGTCAAAGCGAAGTGTGCCGAGGTGCTGCGTCACGTCGAGGACAACCTGCTGGGCGAGTTCATGAGCGGCATCCACTGTCTCGTCTCGCTGCAGTTCTTCGAGAAGCTGACCGGCCATCCGAAGGTCGAGAAGGCGTACGAGAACTGGCAGCAGGGCGCGGTGCTGATCAACGACATGCGCGCGGGATTCACCTTCGGCGGGCTGACCTTCGAGGAGTACCGTGGTCAGTCGACCGACGCCAGCGGTGTTTCCCGTCGCTTCATCGAGGCCGGCGAAGGTCATTGCTTCCCGCAGGGGACGGAGGATCCCTTCGGCACCTACGTTGCAGCGGCCGACTTCAACGAGACGGTGAACACCCTCGGGCAGCCGCTGTACGCCAAGCAGGAACCGCGGAAGTTCGACCGCGGTACCGATCTGCACACGCAGTCGAATCCGTTGCCGATGTGTCACCGGCCGGGCGTGCTGGTGAAGCTCGTCATGCAGTGACCCTCGCCATGGCGACCATCGAGGATCTCTACGACGCCGCGGCCCGAGCCGGTCTGCTGAGCGCGGCGGAGTGTGCGGGTATGGTCGTCGGGGTCGACTTCCGCGCGCCCGACGAGGATCTGCTCGACGGGCTCGGCGTCAGCCGCGGCTACACCATCCGCTATCCGGCGCAGCGCTTGGCGCTGAGCACTGGCGATGAACTGACGATCGACCGTGAGCGCTACCGGGTTCGCGAGGTGCGGCAACTCGGCGATGGGTCGGAATGGCGCGCGACACTCACCCGGATCACTTGACCCAGCGGTTCCAGAACATGCGGTCCATGGCCGCATTCGCCGCCAGACGGTCGAAGCGTGTGGGATCGAAGTCGAGCCCGGCCCAAGTCCGGACGTCCTCGGTCTGTTCGCCGTAGGGGTCGTGCTCCCATCGCGCCAGAAAGTCCTGGTACGCATCAATGCCGCCAGCGTCCTCGGGGGGACACGCGCGCTCTCCGCTCTCGACCCGGGCGATCCATCCATCGCCATGACGATCGCCGGCATCCTTTACCTGCTCGACGTTCAGGCGATGCTCCCAGCTATCGCCAAAATCGTAGAGATAGGTGAAGGTACTGCCCGTGCCGAGCAGGCGATTGAGGCGGACGTTCTTCTCGTTGGCGGTAGGCCGATCGGGGTTGTCGTACTCCGGGTCCGGGACGCCGATGTTCTGTTCGCCGACCCGAAACTCGTGCAAGTGCGCGTCGTGCCAGCCCATCGCGGCCTGAATGACATGGTGGAGCACGGCGAAGCTCGCGTGACCGCTGATCCCGATCCGGCGCCAGATGAGCGGCTGGCTGTCGACGAGTTCGATCTTCAGGGTGAACAGGGTGGAAGCGGGCTTCTTCGAAGCGGTGGCCATAGCAGATCCTCGGTCAGTGTCTGATCGCCATTCTACGGAAGGCGTCGCCCATGCCCCAATCAATTCGCGAACAGATCCTGCAAGCGCTGATGGCCACCCTGGCGCCGGTCGCAGGGCAATTGCATGAATGCCAATGTCGTTGACCCTCTGGAATAGTGCTTTACCG
>CAYQWK010000526.1:0-4241 GCA_964420805.1 uncultured Bifidobacteriaceae bacterium
GAGACGAGGTCACGAGTCTCAAACTTTCCGGCGGAGGTCAGAGACTCCTCACGTCGTCTCCTACGCAGACATAGTCCGCAGTGGGAATGGAGTCGTGCCGCATGTTGGAACGCTTTCATGGGACAATGAAGTTGCTGCGCCATTCGGGCATCACTGCCCAGAGGTAGGTGGGGAAGAGTGATTCGCTGTAGCGGAGCAACCGGACAATGTCGTCGGCGAAGAGATGATTGGATGCGCCATCCGTGGCGCTGCGGCGGAAGTGGCGGGCGTTCTCCGATTCCCACAAGTCGTTTCCTTGGTCTTCCATCAGATCGAACCAAGCAAGACCGGACTCAGTGGGTTTCTCTCCGAAAACAATGGTCTGCCCCGGTTCAGCAATGGCGGACCATGGCACTGCGTTGATGGCGAACGGACTTCCGTGGCGTGCGAGCAACAAGTCGTTCCATCTGTTCATCAAGTAGCTGCGCGGGGCCGCGTCGGCGTTCGTCATGGGAAAGCCGAACGTGAATGGAGCGGGCCCGTCAGCGGGGCAGAGGAGAATTTGCAGGCCGGGATAATACGGGCGCAGTTCCGCCGGCCATCGCGGAGCCCGGCGGGGCGGCAGCAAGCCCTGATGCTCGTCCGCATATTCAAATGTGGCCACGCCGAGTTGCCGCAGGTTGTTGTGGCAGGCGGCGCGCTGGGCGGCTTCGCGCGGCGTCATTGCAACGGCGACGATGGCCAGCAGGGCCAAACCCGCCGCCATTGCCAGCGCATCGGCGCGGGTGAACGCAGAACTGGTCTGGAGCCGCCGAGCCTTCATCGAGCGTTCACCACATGGGCAATCCCGTTTTCGTCTGACTGAGATCCGGCGACAGCGGTCCGGAGATCGCCGCTTTGGGTAAACTCCACCGCGCCATCAAAGCGCAGCAGATGTCCGCCGTCACCGCCATGCACCGCGTTGGTCCAAGCGACGGTGGTGTCGTTTGCGTACACCGAGCGGACGCCGGACACACCAAGGCTGCAAGAAACTAGAGGGCCAGCGGTCATTCTGAAATCACGGTCGCCGGTGAACGCCGCGTGGGGGAGGCGCGCCGGGGGAGAACTAACTGCAGTGTCGAAGCTGACGAAGAAGCTCAACCCATTCGCGCGCAGGCCGGAATTCAGAAAGCCGGTGGAATCCGATCCCCAGCTCCGCGCGACTTTCGTCGCGGAGTCGGCCGGACACGCGAGAACCCGGGGAGTGGCAAGGACGTTGGTCAATGGCAGGAACTCCAGCCAGGCATTGGCAGGTTTGGCGCCCGAATCAGGGCGCGTGCCGCCCTGGCTGGCCCATACGCCCCACGGGAGGGTGTCCTCGTGCTCATTCGCCCAGAGCTGAAACGCGTGGCCAACCTGGCGCAGATTGTTAAAACAACCGGCCCGTTTGGAGTCGCCACGCGTGACCGCGAACAGCGGCAGCGCGAGGAACAGGCACAGAGAAAAGCCGCCGAGAATGCCGAGAAGGTCGAGGCGGGAGAAACCTTGTGTTTGCGGGCGCATAGGCTTGCTTGAACGATGCCGAGTGTTCCCCAAGCCGCACCGCGCGGCAAGGCGCGATTCGGGTGCGCCGGTTGGGCCTGAGAAAATGACATCGTCAAGGGCGCGAGCGGCGCGTATCGTCCGGGCCGTCAACAGCCAGCAGTGAACGCCAACCTGCCAGTCGTATGCGCTACCTGATCACCTCGCGGACAACTTCCTTGATTCTCGCCAGCCTCATCATGTGCTTCACGGCGCGCGAAGCCGGGGCGCAGATTTCCGTGGGCACGAACGGCGTGCCGCTCATCACGTTTTCCAGCGTGCCGCCGGTGGCGGAGTGGTCCACGTTCTCCATCGCCGGCGCGGCGGGGGACATCACGAATGCCACGGCGCTGGATGCGCAGGTGGCCACAAACGGTGCCGCGGCCATCGCCGCCGCGGTGGCGACCTCGAATGCGAACCCGCCGAACGCCACGGCGCTCGCGGTATGGAGCACCTCGGGCTATCTGCAAACGCGCCCCACCGGCAACCGCTTCACGCTCTTGCTGGCCACGTTGACCAATGGTTCCGGCACCAGCCTCTACGCGCTAAACTTCTCGTACGACTTCACCAACGTGGCGGCGACGGCAGATGAAATCCCGGGACAGCGCCTCTACTTCAGCACCAACGGGGCGACCGGCTCGTGGCAGAACCTGGCGGTGGACGCCGTGCCGGGACGGAAGAGCGTGAGCCTGCCCCTCGGAATCTGGCCGCACGGCGCCCGCTGCCATTTGCTCTGGGCGGACGACAACGGGAGCGGTTCTCCGGAGACGGCCAGTCAGATCGACAACTTCTCCGCCACGGCAGTGCTGGCGGCGCCGGTTATTCTCACGCAACCGCAGCCGCAAATCGTCTCCCCGGGCGCATCGGCGACTTTCTCGGTGAGCGTGACCGGAGCGCCGCCGCTGTTCCTCCAATGGCGAAAGAACAGCAACACCCTCGCGGGGGCGACGAACGCCACGCTCGTCATTCCGAACACCCAACTCCCGGACCAGGCTTTCTACTCGGTGGTCGCGAGCAACGTCTTTGGGTCGGCGACCAGCACGGATGCGTTTCTCTCTGTCGTGTGCCTGCCGGCGGGAATCGTCTCATCGCCCGCGAGCCAGACCGTGGATGCGGGGGTTCCAGTCACGCTCTCCTGCGTGGCCACTGGCAGCTCGCCGGTATTGTATCAGTGGTTCAAGAACGGCCTCGCGGTTTCCGGCGCGACGAATTCCAGCCTCAGTTTCACTCCGGCCTACGTGCCCGACACCGGGACTTATCGCGTGGACGTGTCAAATTGCGGAGGCACCGTGAACAGCGCCGAGGCGATGCTGACGGTGAACTGCATCCCGGTCACGATCCTCAACCAGCCATTGAACCAGACGACAAACGCGCCCGGCGCCGTGAACCTCGTGGTGACGGCCACCGGCTCGCCGCCCATCCAATACCAGTGGTTCAGGAACGGCGTGGCACTGGCGGGCGAGACGAACGCGGCCTTCAGCCGGACCAACGCGACGCCAGCCGACTCGGGTTTCTACCAGGCTCGCATCGTGAACTGCGCCGGCACGTTCCTCAGCCAGACAGCGCTGGTGGGAGTGGCGGAGGCACCCATTACCGTCATTGGTCTGACCAACTCCTTCTGGCGGTACGATCAATCAGGCGCGTGTCGCGGGCCGGAATGGTATTCGATGAACTTCGATGACACAGCCTGGCCGCTCGGGAGGGCGGTGCTGGCGCAAGAAAACCTCGCCATAATCTCGGCGTTGACGAACACCGTCCTGAGCCTGACCAACCTCTCCGGCGTGCGCCTCACCAATTACCTCTTTCGGACCCGCTTCACGCTGACCAACGAATCCGCGGGCATGGTTCTGGTCGCATCAAACCTCATCGATGACGGATGCGTGGCCTACTTGAACGGAAGCGAAGCCTACCGGATCAACATGCCTCTGTCCGCCATCACTTGTACAACCCTTGCCACGAGGGATTTCGGAGAAGGCGAGGTCGCGGTCACAAATCTGCCATTGAGCAGATTCCTCCAGGGAGAAAACCTGCTCGCCATCGAAGTGCATCAGGTGAGCGCCACCAGCAGTGACATCGTCATGGGGCTGAGTCTTACGGCCGTTTTCCCCCCGCCGTCCCCGCTCTCCATCACCAACCAACCGCCCGACATCCTCACCGACGAGGGCAAGACCGTGAATTTCCAGGCTGGCGTCTCCGGCGGCGCGGCACGTTTCCAATGGTTCAGAAACGGCGCGGCCATTCCCGGCGCGGAGCAGGCCAGCCTCACACTCTCGAATCTTGCCCTGTCCGACTCCGGCACCTACGTACTCATGGCCAGCAACGCTTTTGGCGCGGTCTTCACCCGGCTCGCGCACCTGACCGTGGCGATGGACACCACGCCGCCGCGCATCGTTGGGGCCGAGGCGACGGACATGACGCACGTGCTGGTTTCTTTCTCCGAGGCGCTGCTCGCCGGCACCGCCACAAACCCGGCGAACTTCTCCATCAAAGATTCTTCCGGCAACACTTACGCAATCTCGCAGGCTGTGCTGACCAACGGCACGAACGTGCTGCTGACCACCGCGCCGCGTCCGCCGGGCGGCAATGCCTTCGTCACGGCGACAAACGTGGCCGACGACTCGGTGCGCCATGTGGTGGTCGCGCCGGGCACCGCCGCGCCGGTGGCGTGGTGGGTCGCGCTGATTCCATCGGGCGGCCACTGG
>CAYQWK010000527.1:0-4239 GCA_964420805.1 uncultured Bifidobacteriaceae bacterium
CTGGAGGGGTTTGCCGAGGACGCTCTTGGTCCACCATTCCTTGCCGTCGAGGGCGGCGGTCATGAATTCGTCGCTGACGCGGACGGAGAGGTTTTCGTTTTGATACATGACGGAGCCGTAGGCGTCGCCATTGTAGGAGCCGTCGTAGCCCTGCTCGATGAGGGCCCAGGCTTTCTTTTCTTCCTTCTGCTTGCAGTCGATGAATTCCTCGATGTCGCCGTGCCAGTCGCGGAGGGTGTTCATCTTGGCGGCGCGGCGGGTTTTGCCGCCGGATTTGACGACGTTGGCGACCTGGTCATAGACCTTGAGGAAGCTGAGGGGGCCGCTGGGGCGTCCGCCGCCGGAGAGTTTTTCCTTGGAGGAGCGGATGGGGGAGAGGTCGGTGCCGGTGCCGGAGCCGAACTTGAAGAGCATGGCCTCGGAGTAGGCGAGGTGCATGATGCTCTCCATGTTGTCATCGACGGACTGGATGAAGCAGGCGCTGCCCTGGGGGTATTCGTATTGGGTGGAGCCGCGCTCGGCCTTGCCGGTCTTGTGGTTGTAGAACCAGTTGCCCTTGGTGGAGGCTTTGCCGACGCCGTATTGGTGGTAGAGGCCGACGTTGAACCAGACGGGGGAGTTGAAGGCGCCGTATTGGTTGACGCAGAGCCAGGTGAGTTCGTCGTAGAAGACTTCGGCTTCCTGCCTGGAGAAGTAGCCGTCCTTGACGCCCCAGTCGGCAATGGTGCGGGTGACGCGGTGGATGAGCTGGCGGACGCTGGTTTCGCGCTCGGGGGTGTGTTGTTCGCCGTAGAAGTATTTGGAGACGACAACTTTGGTGGCGAGGACGGACCAGGACTTGGGCACCTCGACGTTCTCCTGCTTGAAGATGACTTTGCCGGCGTCGTCGGTGATTTCGGCGGTGCGGCGGTCCCATTCGATCTGGTCGAAGGGTTTGACCTTGGCGTCACTGAAGGTGCGGTCGAATTTCATACCTTTGTTGACGGAGCCGGGACGGGTGTTCCGGCGGAGGTTGGTCGCGGTGCGGCGCGACGATTTGGCGGCGGCGGGCGGCAAAACTTCTTCACGAGCATCGATCATGGCGTTTCCTTTCAGTCGTTGGGTTCAGCGTCTCGGCGCGGCATGGCAACAAGTTCATGTGTCGCGACGAAAAAGCTCCCCGCATTACTGGTGTACCCTCGGTTCCTCTCGATAGTACCACCCCAATAAGCTGGGGAGCGGCGGCGAGACTAGCACTAGATGTTGTGGCGGCAAGAGATTTTTACGGGAAAGTTGCTGGCGGGTTTTTGGCAGCTTATTCGCACCGGAAAGCGGTGAAAAACGTGAGGAAAAGTCTCTTTTCCGGTCAGTTATTCGCAGGTGTGAAGAAGCCAGATGACCACATTCGGTTGGGTTCCAGCCTTCAGGTTTTTGCGGACGCCGCCGATGAACCTCCAGCCTCGGAATTGTGTCGGTCCGCGAGCATCAGGCACAACCGTCGGCTGTTCCTCGTGTTGGTAGAAACGTGACGATTTCACGGCGTAATCTGTTTTTACTCGGTGCGGCCACAATCGTGGCGCTGGCCTGTTGGCTTTGGCCCGGTTCCCGCAGTTTCCGCAATCTGCCCCCGACCGCCACGGGGGCGTGGATCGCCTTCGGCGACAGCCTGACCGAGGGATACGGAGCGGTGCGCGGATCAGATTTCCCGGCCCAACTCGCCAGATCGCTCGGTGTGACCATCGAGAATCACGGTGTCAGCGGCGAGACCAGCGCGGCGGGATTGAAACGCCTGCCGGATCTGGAGGCCGCGCAACCTGCCGTGGTCTTCCTTTGCTTCGGCGGCAACGATGTCCTTCAGGGAGTGCGGCGCGAAGAGATGATTTCCAACGTCGGCGTGATGATCGACCGCCTGCATGGGCGCGGGAGTTTTGTGGTGCTGCTCGGCATCCGCGGCGCGAGCCTGGTCGGAGACCGCAATGCCAGCGCGTTCCAGAAGCTCGCCAAGGAGAAGCGCGTGCTGTTCGTGCCGAACATCCTCGACGGCGTGATGGGAAACGCCGCGCTGATGTCCGACCAAGTGCATCCGAACGAGGCCGGCTACGGCGTGATTGCCGCCAAGATCGAAGATGCATTGAAGCCGGTGATGGAAAAACTGAGGCGATGACTTTGAAGCCGAATTCCGAAGTTGAAACCGCTAATCCACGCGAAAGGACGCTAATGGGTTGGGGTTGCCTCGGCTGCGGGTGGAGCGCGCTTGAACACACGAAGATGATCCCGAATTCATTAGCAAAGAATAGCGTTCTGTTTCGGAGTTCGTTTTGAATCCGGCAAAACGCTCGCACGAACAGCGACACCGCGCGATAGTCCGCGCGTGAACTCCGCCGAACCGCCAATGTTGCCACCGCGCCTGCCGCGTTATGATGCGGGGCCGGAACCGGAGCGCAAACGCGGATGGATGCATCCGGCGAGCGGCGTCCTGATCCTCGTTGTGGACTGGCTGTTCTTCGCGGAGGAGGCGTTAACGCTCGGAGTGGCGCTCCCGCTCGCGTGTATTCTTGCGTTCACCATCACCACGGCGGGCGTGTTCATCATCCAGAAGCGCAAGGCCCGCGACAGCGCACGGGCGGCACTGGTCAAGGCGCTGTTCGGGGGATTGCTGGCCGGGCTGCCGACGAGCATCGGCGGCACGGTGCTCGGCGGCTGGGTGCTGGCGATGTCCGGGCTCTCGAACTGGCGCGCGCGGCGGCGTTGAAAGAACTCAGGGCGACCGCACGCGGAAGAAGCGCTGCGGGCGGCCGGGGCTGCTGATGTCGATGAACTGATAGATGCCCTCAGTCCCGGAGCTGTTCGTCGCAACAGTTTGCCAAACCACCGGCTGCGTTAGATTGGTTGTTGCTTCAATGAAATAAGGCGCGTTGCTGTAGCCCGCTCCGATGATGGAGAACAGCCCATTCGACAGCGCACCAGCAAAAAGAATCGCCGACGGCGGCGCGTTGAGGACGCGGCGCAGCGTGACGTCGTTGCCATCCCCGCCCGCGTAATTGATCTGGTAGAGGATGCCGGAACTGGTGAACGAAGCACCCTGAGGAATGCCGGTGAATGTGCCGGACACCGCATCGACGCCGTCGTTTCTGATGATGGTGAAGGTCTGGCCGATGACGGGTGGAATCGCTGGAATGACGACCAGCGAGGCACCCGCGAGGTTCACCGTGCCCTGCACGTCGAGTTGGTCGTGACCGTCGCCGGGCGCGCCGTTGGAGAAGTTGATCCGCAAGGTCATTCCGCCCAGGCTGGCATTGCCGGAATGGAGGATGCCCGGCGCGTTCACCGGGCCGGGATTCACGCCGCCCGCCAGGCTGGTGCCGGTGACCAGGCCCACCGTGCCGGTGCCGCCCAGCGTGCCGCCGTTGGTGAGGACGAAGGTGACGGACGGCTGGCTGCCGTTCGCCAGCACCGTGGCCCCGCCATCCACCCGCACGGGACCGGTCATCGAATTGGGTGTGTTCAGCACCACCACGCCGTTGGTACGGGCGGCAAACGCGCCACCGGAGATCATGCCGTTCAATTCGAGCCGCGCCGGGGCTGCGCAATCAAACGCGGCCTGCGCGCCATAAACAAAGATTGTTCCCGCCCACGCGTTCGTGACCGCACCGGATGTAACGAGGCGACCGCCCAGCGTCAGCGGTTCATCGACCGCCGAGTTGCCCGGAGTTTCGAGTACGAGCGCGGCCGAACTGCCGACGAAAGTTCCCGCCACGGACGAACCGAGACCGGCCGGCGAACGCAGCACGAGCGAGCCGGAGTTCACGAGCACGGTGCCGGAAAAGGTGTTGGTGCCGCTAACGACAAGCGGGCCGGAGCCGTTGTCCACCAGGCCGCCCACGCCGCTGATGCGCCCGGCGAGTTCCAGCGTGCCCGCGCCAGCGTGGGTGAGATTGCCAAGGTCGAGGTTCACATCGCGCACGCGCAAGGTCGCGCCAGGCTGGCTGACCAGCCAGGTCTGGCTGTCGTCGAGGGTTATTCCAACGTCGATCTGCACCACGCCAGCGGGATTCGTGGCCGTAACCGGATCGAAGAGGCGCATCTGATTGAGGAAGAGCGGCGACAAAACATAAGCCGCGCCGAAGGACAGCGTGTTGAAGGTCGGATTCGATCCTGCATCGAACACGATATTCGTCCGCGCCGCTCCGGGCGGGAACACAATGTCGTCACCTTGCTGCGGTGCGGTGTCTCCAACCCAGTTGGTCGGATTGGACCAGA
>CAYQWK010000528.1:0-4237 GCA_964420805.1 uncultured Bifidobacteriaceae bacterium
TCCCCCGGTTGTGGAACCGCCACACGGTTTCCACCGCCACCATCTTGAGCGGCGGATTGGCGGAGATTGTGGAAATAACCGTCCGGTTGGTTGCGTAAACGATGTTCGTCTTCACAACCGGAACATCCAGCACCTCAATGCGGACCGGAAAATTGCTCGTTATCAACAAGTCCACCGGCGGCGCCGCGTATGGATCCCATTTCGCAGCGCGGGCGAGTTCCAACCCCTGAATGGCCATCGTGCTTGCCGCCAGCGAATATGCCGTCCACTCAGAAGCCCGTACCGCCTGCATGAAACCAAAAACCATGCCCGAAACGAACACACCGGCCACTGCCAACGCCACCACCGCTTCAATCAACGTGACGCCTGCCCGCCGGATAACCGAGAGCATGGGGCCGTTGAGTGTCTTACTGAGTTTCATCGCAATCGAAATAGGTCCACGCTGCCCTAGCAACCACGATACCAATCGCAACCAGGAAACCATGCATCCGCCTAAACACGGGTGAAATCCAACGCGAGATTTTGCCATCAAATAGGGCCGTTCAGCACAATTGTCCCCATGCAAGGCAGGTTTTGTCCCAAGTCGATACAGGTTGTTGAATCTCCGTCGCATCGTCCCGACTCATTAGTTTCTCTCTCGTTGATGAAGCAACCGGCCACCGCTTTCTCGATTTGATCTTTGGCTGCCGCCTTCACCGTGGCGACGGCGACCCACCGGGATGCAAACCGTCAACCAATCTATGGCTCGGTCACTGGTCCGGCGCCCGATAAGTGCAGGCCACGTTGGTGTACAATCCTTTTCGGTGGAACTTCCATGTGCATTCCACACGAATCAGCTTCAGCGGCGGCGCTGTTGAGACGGTGCTGATGTAGAACCGATTGGTCGCGTAAACGATGTTTGATTTGGTCACGGGTATGTCCAGCACCTCGACCCGTACCGGGAAATTGCTGTTCACCACGTTATCCACCGGTGGATACGCGACGGGATCCCATTTCGCAGCGCGCACTTGCTCCAGGCCTTGAACTGCCATCGAGTTTCCAGCCAACGAATAGGCCGCCAACTCGGCGGACTGCACAGCCTGGTAAAAGCCGGAAACCAAACCGGAAACCATCACCCCGGCGATGGCGAGGGACACAACACCCTCAATGAGCGTCACCCCGCTCGTCTTTCCCCAACGTCGCCCGGCCGCTGCCAGAATCTTCATGGTAAATGCCTTTCTCTCTCCGCGGAAATGTTCACCGCGCTGCAGGGAAAGATCGTCGGAGGGGCGAAGCCGAAATATCAGAAGACTTCCCGGCTTGATGTAGGAGTTTGGCTCGCCGGTGCGTAGGAAAACGCGAAGCCGGTTGTAGGAAGAATCCTTCAAACCAACCGGGCCAGCGCGGCCGCGGGCGCGCTACCTACCGAATCCACCCGCCACCCGAGACCACGTCTTCCTGATAAAAGACGCAGGCCTGTCCAGGAGTAATGGCGCGTTGGGAAACGTCCAAAATCACCCGCGCGCCGCCGTCTGACAGCGGCGTAATGGTGCCGGGCGTGCCAGGGTGATTGTAGCGAATCTTCACCAAGGCCCGCAGCGCTTCCGGCGGGCGGTCCCATGCGATCCAGTTGCATCGCTCGACTAGAAATTCCGCACGGTCGAGTTGCGTGTCGTCACCCACCACCACGCGGTTCCGGACGGCGTCGAGTTCCACCACGTAGAGCGGCTTGGGCGATGAAACGCCAAGCCCCTTCCGTTGCCCAATGGTGTAGAACTCAACGCCATCATGCCGGCCAAGCACGCGGCCATGAACATCCACGATTTCGCCAGAATGCCGCTCAACGAGCTTCGCATCGCGCAGGAACCTTCCGTAATCACGATCCGGCACGAAGCAAATCTCCATGCTCTCCTCCTTGTCGGCCGTTTTGAGCTCGCACTCGCGGGCGATGTCGCGCGTGTCGTTTTTGGTAAGTTCACCCAGAGGAAACAACGTCTGCGCAAGCTGCTCCTGGCGCAGCGAGAAGAGGAAGTAGCTCTGGTCCTTCCGCAAATCCTTGCCACGCTTGAGCAGCGTCCGCCCGGTGACGACACAGCGTTCCGTACGGGCGAAATGGCCGGTGGCAACCTTCTCCGCGCCAAGCTTCTTCGCCCGCGCGATCAACGTGCCAAACTTAAGCTTCTCGTTGCACATCACGCAGGGATTTGGCGTGCGCCCGGCCTTGTACTCCTCAGCGAAATACGCGATGACCTGCCGGTGAAACTCCTCGGACTCGTCAACGAGATAGTAGGGAATGTCCAATTTGTGCGACACCGCGCGCGCATCCATCACGGCTTGCGGGCCACAGCACTTGTCTTCAGCGCGGTTCACGCAATCCTGTGGCCACAACTTGAGCGTGATTCCAACCACCTCGAACCCCTGCTCCACCAACAATGCCGCGGCAGCGGAGGAATCAACTCCTCCGCTCATGCCGACCACCACTCGTATCTTTCGTTCCATGCGCGGAGGCCAAGAATAGACGGTGCGGCAAGGGTGTAAAGGTGCGGCGGGCTGAAAGCCGGACGACGACCGGTATTCACCCCGTCATCCAGTTGATTTCGCGGCCCACCAGATTCATCTCCCGCGTTACAATAAGTTCACCGCGACTACTTCCGCCGCGTACCTTGACTTGGCCTTCGCCTCGCCCGATATAACCCGTAGCCATCGCTGAGTATGCAGTGCCAAGTTTGCAAAGAGAAAGAAGCCACCGTTCATCTGACCCAAATCGCCGGGGAAAAGATGCAGAAGGTGGATTTGTGCGAAGAATGCGCCAAACACAAAGGCGTCAACGACCCGGCCGGCTTCTCCCTCGCGGATTTGCTGCTCGGCCTCGGTGCGTCCCAGGAAATGGAGCAGGCTTCCGGCACGGAGTTGAAGTGCCCGGGTTGCGGGTTCACGCAGGCGGACTTCAAGAAGGCAGGCCGCCTCGGTTGTTCGGAGTGTTACAAGACCTTTGCCGAGGGCTTGGAGCAATTGCTCAAGTCCATGCACAAAGGCACCCACCATCGCGGCAAGATTCCCGCCGCCCTTCGCGAGTCCCTCGACCTGTCCAACCATCTCAAGACGCTCCAGAAGAAGCTCGAGAAGGCCGTGACCGATGAGGACTTCGAGCAAGCCGCCCAATGCCGGGATGAAATCAAGGCAACCAAGGAGAAACTCGCCGCGCTGCCGTCATGAACATCCACGAATTTCTGGTCTCGCCGGCCGAGATGGCGCGGCGCGATGGCCCGCACAACAAGATCGTCCTTTCGAGCCGCGTGCGCCTGGCGCGCAATCTCAAAGGTGTGGCCTTCCCCGGCTGGGCGCGCAAAGCCGAACGCATCCGCGCGCTTGAGGTGCTCCGGCCTGCCATCGAAAGCCTGCCACAAATGCGCGGTGCCTTCGCCGAGTCGATGGACACCTTGAACCCGCTCGACAAACAAATCCTTGTCGAACGCCATCTTATCAGTCGCGAGCATGCCGCCAAGGGTGCCGGCAGCGGCCTCGTGCTCAACCGCGAGGAATCCTTCTGTGTGATGATCAACGAGGAGGACCACCTCCGCATGCAAGCACTGCGTCCAGGGCTGCAATTGAAGCAAGCCTGGGCCGCCATTGACCACCTCGACTCCTCGCTCGAGAAGAAGGTCGAATTCGCCTTCGATACACGCCTCGGCTACCTCACCGCGTGCCCGACCAACCTCGGAACTGGCATCCGCGTCAGCGCCATGCTTCATCTGCCCGGCCTCGTCCTCTCCGAGCAGGTCAACCAGATCGTCTCCGCCGTCAACAAACTGGGCCTGGCCGTGCGCGGGCTTTACGGCGAGGGCACCGAGGCCCTTGGCAATGTCTTCCAGGTTTCCAACCAGATGACCCTCGGCGAATCCGAACCGGAGATCGTCGAACGCCTCACCAAGGTTCTGGCGCAGATCATCGAGCACGAGGAAAACGCCCGCGGCACCTTGCTCGAAAAGAAACCCAAGACCGTCCTCAACCAGATCGGCCGCGCCTACGGCATCCTCGCCAACGCCCACAGCATTTCATCGAAGGAGACCATGAATCTCCTCTCCTTCTTGCGTCTGGGTGTCGATCTCGGCCTCTTTCCCGACATCGAGCGCGGATTGGTGGATGAACTTTTCATCATCACCCAACCGGCCCACCTACAGAAACGCTTCTCCGAAAAACTCGGCGCGGACGAGCGCGATCTGATTCGCGCGGACATGCTGCGCGAGCGCCTTCGCAA
>CAYQWK010000529.1:0-4213 GCA_964420805.1 uncultured Bifidobacteriaceae bacterium
GCTATGAATACTCTCCCGACACCAATCGCGAGCCAGTTCGATTGTCGGCCGGTGTCACGAACAGTTTCGTCGGGTCGGATTTTTCGTGGCAGGATCTCGGCATCGAGTTCATTCACTGGCCAGCCCAATTGCTCCTGTACACGAACAAGTCCACGCTGGCGGGCTTGTGCCATGTCCTTGAAAGCCGCCCGTCCGGCTCTAATTCCTACTCGCGTGTGGTTACATGGGTTCATCCTGAATCCCTAGGCGTCGTTTTTGCGCAGGTATATGACTATTCAGGCAAACTTCTTAAGAGGTTTGAGATCAAGGGATTCACGAAGAGCGACGGGTTTCGTCGTCTGTCAGAAATGCAAATGATTTCCGAAGCCCTAAACAACGAAACGACGGTAAGGTTTACTTATCCCAAGGAACAACCGCATGCGCGCTAAGTTCCCCGTAATGGTTCTTATCGTTGCGCTCGCCGTTGGCGCGCATGCGGCGATACCTGTGGCCCCGCCCACCCCTCTCAACGATCCGGTCGAAGGATGGAAGCTCGCCCAACAGCTCCGGCAGATGGCTCCGGTCGAGGAAACCGAGTTCGCCGGCGAATTTGTAATGGAGCGGGCCGGTAGTTCCGACCAGCGTGTTCCCGTCAGTGTGCGCGTGACCTTGCATCCTTCTGGTTGGACGACCGTTTATGTGGCGCGGTTGTCCAACGCCGCACCAATGCTTGTGATTCACCGCGCCACAAACGCGCCGGGCCGTTACGAGTTCTCCCCCGACACCAACCGCGAGCCGCCCCGCGCCGTGACCGCGGTGGCGAACGAATTCGCCGGCTCGGACTTCACCTGGCAGGACTTGGGCATCGAGTTCATCCACTGGCCGGGCCAGGTGCTGCTCACCCGCGAGATGCGCAAGGGCCGCGGCTGCCACGTCCTGGAAAGCCGGCCCGACGGCACGAACCTTTATTCGCGCGTGGTCTCGTGGATCGACGAGGAAACCCTCGGCGTGCTCATGGCGGAGGCGTACGACGCGGGCGGGAGGATGCTGAAGCAATTCGAGGTGCGCGGTTTCAAGAAGGTGGCCGGCCGCTGGCAGGTTCGTGAAATGGAACTGCGCAACCGCCGGACCAAAGCCGGCACTCGACTCGAATTTCACTTCGACGCAAAGTAGGGCCATGCCACAGCCCCTTCGCATCGCGTTAATCCTGCTGACCTTGGCGGGTTTTGCCGGGTTGCTGATCTACGCCCTCGTCCGGTCGTTCCGGCGTTCTGATGCCCCGGGCCGGCTTGCGGTCAAGTGGGTGGTTACGCTGCTCATCTGCGCCGTCTATTTCTGGTTTGCCTCCAAGGGCGTGAAATCGGAGGCCGGAGGGATCATGGTCGCCTTCGGCGCCGTCGTGCTGGCGATCATCTTTACACCCATGTGGGCGCCGCACATTGCCGGGGCGTTGTTTCGTCCACTCACCTCCGCATTCGACGGCGGCGACGACGAAGCCGAGGCGCAGCCTCTTTACTCGCAGGCCGAGGCCATGCGCAAACGCGGCAAGTTCCACGAGGCGGTTTTCGCCATTCACGAGCAGTTGAAGCAGTTCCCCAACGACTTCACCGGACACATTCTGCTCGCCGAAATCCAGGCCGAGAGCATGAGCGACTTGCCCGGCGCCGAGGTCACGATCCAGCGTCTGTGCGCCCAAAAGAACCACGCACCGAAGCAAATCGCCTACGCGCTGAACCTGCTCGCCGACTGGCACCTCAAATATGCGCAGGATGTCGAGGCCGCTGGCTCGGCCCTCCAACGCATCATCGACCTGTTCCCCGGCACGGACCTCGCCCAGGTCGCCGCGAACCGCCAGGCGCACCTGGCTGGCACAGGTCAGTTGCTGGACGCACAGGAACGGCCCACCATCGTTTTGAAGCCGGGCGTGGAAAATCTGGGCTTGATGAAAGACCAGTCCGCGCTTTTGCCGAAGGAAGTCGATCCTGCCGTCGAGGTGGATGAAATGGTCCGGCAGTTGAACCAGTTCCCGCACGACACTGAGACTCGCGAACAGCTCGCGCGCGTCTATGCGGAGAAATTCGGGCGGCTGGACCTCGCGACTGATCAACTCGAGCAGTTGATCGCCTTGCCCCACGAGTCACCGCGCCACATCGCGCGCTGGCTGAACCTGCTGGCGGATTTGCAGGTGGCGTGTGCGGGCGATGCTACGCTGGCGGCAGCGACGTTAAACCGGATCGTCGAGCGATTTCCCGGCCAGGCCGCCGCGCAATTGGCGCAAGAACGGGCCGCGTCCATCAGCCTGGAGATGAAACGCCACGAGAAAGCCCACGTCGTGAAGTTCAAACCAGACCCTGCGGTGTAAGCGGCGGGGAGATTGCTTCCGCAGTTACTTGGGTGTGGCAAGCACACCGGTCGCGAGGCGGAGGGCGATTTGCTTGTCCATCTCGCCGGCCAGATCGAGATCCCGCCCGCCGGCGCGCGTGCGGGATTGGACGGTCATCTGTGTCGTGCGCTGGTCGATCGACTCGACTTTTACCAGGATTGTGCGCGTGTCCACCTTGGCGGTGATCGTGGACTGGGCGTGATCCTCGTGGACTACCGTGCCGTTGGCGGCAAGAACATCCTTGGCTGCCGCCCAGACCTGAAGTTTGGGCCGCTCGTAGATGCGCACCAGCTTATCCTTCAGGAACGGCACGCCGGCTTTATAACGCCCGTCCAAGGTGCCGACGCAACCCGTGCCGAACAGGCCCAGCATTCCCAACACGACAACGCTCAGAAAAATCTTCCTCATGGCCGGGGATGCAATCACAACGGCCTGACGGGTCAAGCTGGAAGCCGGGTCGCGCGCTTCTGCGGGCGCATCCGACTTTCTGACCGCTGGTGGTCATAGCGCTGCGGCAACCCCTCCGCGCAGAGCGGACGGAGAGGAGGGGGTAAGGCCGTCCGTTGCGCTGCTGGACGCGGCGCGACAAGTCCCACCGCTCAGAAGTGTGCAGCGTGCAAAAAAGCGAAGTGCTTCCCGCTTCTGCGCGCTGTCACGCCTTCTCCATCTGCCCGCGGGTCACGCCGAGTTGGTTGCGCAACTTGAGTTCGCGCCATAGCTGGGTGCCGGAGACTTCGCCTCGCAGCAACCGGCGGTACATCGCCACGGTCTGCGTCACTTCCTCAACCGTCTCGTTAAGAAATTCGATTCTGAAATGGCGCGCCCCCAGGTCGAGCATCCGGCCGGCATATTCCGCCCCGGTTTGCGCGAGCGCGTTGAACACCGTGTTCCGGCAGCCTGCGTCTGCCTTGAGCGGGTGCGCCATTCCCACGCGGTCGCGCAACTCCACCGCGCGCGTGTCGCAGGGACGTCCACAATCCCGGTAGTCCTTGCCCTTGGAAAGAAAGGCGCAAAACACGCAGTGTTCCATGTGAAACATGGGCATGTGCTGGTGAATGGTGATCTCGAACCACTGCGGCGGCGCGATGCGCAACAGGGCGGCAAGTTGCTCGTAGTTCAAGTCATACGACGCCGTGACCCTCTCGAGTCCGAAGCGGTCGCGGAAATATTCCGCTGTCATCGGGTTGGCGACGTTGAGCGAGAAGTCGCCGCGCCGCCGCCCGTCGGCGAAGAATTTCAAGTGATCATAATTGCGGACGAGGTATCCGTCCGCATTGCACGAGCGCACCTGCTTGAGAATCCATTCCTCTCCCGGCCGTGTGATGCGGGGCGGCGCGACCCAGATGGAAGGCTCCGGGCCGTGCGCCGACGGCGGCGTGCAGCCGCGCGCGGTGTGGAACAAGGTAACGGCGTCGCGGTAATGCTTCGGGTTCTCGAACTCGCAATAGACCGTCTGCGTTCCGCAACGGAGGGCGGCCTCCAGTTGCGGTAGCGAGCGAACCAGCACGATCAATTCGGCAGGCTCGTCGATCACCTTCATCGCTTCCGCCGCCGTTTCGCGTTCCGCATTCCGCGTTCCGCATTCCATGAGCGTCCACCGTTTTGGCTTGGTGCGCTGTGTTTCCAATGCGGACACAACTTCGCGCCGCAGTCGGTTTAGTTCGCTGACCGGGAGAATGACTTCGCCCTCGATTTGATTGCGGAACTCGCCGAGGCGAAAAGGTGTTCCACCCAGCCGTCCGAGTTGCTCGCGCAACCGCTCGGTGGTCAACGGCTGTTTCTCTGCGCGGGCCAGCGGCATGGCCGAGGCCGCGCGCGCGATGTTTCCGCTCTCGTCCCGCGCGATCAAAG
>CAYQWK010000530.1:0-4210 GCA_964420805.1 uncultured Bifidobacteriaceae bacterium
ACCACCCCTCCAACACCCTGATCTCAAGCCAATTGGCTGAAGAAACTTCCGGACGGCCCTGAACCCGTCCCGGCGGTCGTGGAATACGCGAAGAGCGTCCAACAACACGCTTTACCCGTAAGCGTCACGCCAAGCGCCACTGTTTGAGGGAGTGATAGATGTCGTAGCGTTTTGCTATGACAACTACGACGAAGCCGTTGGAGATGGTGCTCAAGACAGACAGCCGGGGCCGTGTGCGGACACCGTCGGCACGGCGCGAGCAGTTGCTGGATGAGTTTGAGCGCAGCGGGGTCAGTGGCGTCAAATTCGCTGCGCTCACCGGCATCAAGTATCAGACACTGGCCTCCTGGGTGCAGCGGCGGCGACGGGTCCAGGGTTCCTCCAACAAGGCGGCAGCCAAGCGTGAGGCGCAGGTGCGTTGGTTGGAAGCGGTCGTGGCAGAGGCGCAGCCTGCGGCAGCGGCCGCCGGGGTGATGTTGAAGGTGCATCTGCCCAACGGTGCCTGGATGGAAGTGACCGAGGCACGGCAGGCCGTTCTGGCGGCCACCTTGGTTCATGCGCTGGAGAAGTCATGCTGAGTTTTTCCGGCAGCCTCAAGGTGTTCGTCGCGCTGGAGCCGTGCGACATGCGCAAGGGGTTCAACGGACTCCATGCCGTCGTGACCGAACGGCTGGGGGAAGATCCCAGGAGCGGGGCGCTCTTTGTGTTCTGCAATCGGCGGCGCACCCGGATCAAAATCCTCTGTTGGGATGGCACCGGGCTGTGGGTGTTGATCAAGCGGCTGGAGCAGGGAACCTTCTCGTGGCCGAAGCCGGCCGAAGGCATCGGCACGAAGCTCTCGCTCACGCCGCAGGCGCTGGCGCTGCTGACTGATGGCGTGGATCTGCGCGGGGCCAGGCTGCGTCCGTGGTATCAGCGCGGGGATTGATCGCGGTGCGGAAAAATCTTTCGCGACGTTTGAACCTTTTGACGGCGCGCGGGTCTCTCTGTGCAACTCACGATGGACGCCACACCCGCCAACGAAATCAGCACGCTGCGCGAGCTGGTGTCCACGTTGCAGACGACGCTCGCGGCGGTGCAGGCCGAGAACAAGCTGCTGCGGCAAAAGCTCGACGCGCTGGCCCGCCGCCTCTTCGGCGTCAGCAGCGAGGCGCTGAACCCGGCGCAACTGCAACTGCTGTTGTCCCTGCCCGAACTGGCGGCGCAACCGGCTGAGAACATTCCAGCCCCCGCCGTCGTGGAAAAGAGCCAGGCGGTGGTCGTGCGCAAGGACCGTGCGCCCCGTTTGCCCGACCATCTGCCGGTCGTCGAAGAGGTGATTGATCCGGAGCCGGTGAAAGCGGCGCCGCAAGACTGGCGCTGCATCGGGCAGGAGGTGAGCGAGCAACTCGACTATGAACCCGGCCGTTTTCTCTGCCGCCGCACCGTGCGGCGCAAATACGTTCATCGCACCGAGGTGGACGCCACGCCGGTGATCGCTCCGCTGCCCGAATGTTTGCAGGAACGCGGGCTGGCCGCGCCGGGCTTGCTGGCCCACGTGATCGTCAGCAAGTTCTGCGATCATCTGCCATTGTATCGGCAGGAACAGATTTTTGCGCGGCGGCACAAGGTCAACCTGCCGCGCCAGACCCTGGCGCGCTGGATGGAACTGGCCGCCGAGTGGCTGCGGCCGATTTACGAAAGCATCCGGACGGGTGTGATGGCCGGGGGCTATGTGCAGGTGGATGAGACGCCGGTTGATTACCTGGCCCCGGGCAACGGCAAGACCAGCCAGGGCTACCTGTGGACCGGCAGCCGTCCGGGCGGGGATGTGTTCTTTCACTGGGCCACCAGCCGCGCCGCAGCGTGTTTGGAGAACATCATTCCTGTGAACTTCCGCGGCACGGTGCAATGCGATGGCTACTCGGCGTATCGTGCCTTTGCCAACGGACGGAATGGCACGGTGAATCTGGCCGGTTGCTGGGCGCATGTGCGCCGGAAGTTTCATGAGTCGCTGGAATCAAGCCCGCGCCTGGCCGGCTGGATCCTGCGCCAGTGGCAACACCTCTACGCCATCGAGGCGCGGCTGCGTGATCAGAAGGCAGGTCCGGCACTGCGCCTGGCCGTGCGCGCGCACCAGAGCCGTCCCATTGTGGAGCGGTTGCAACGCGTCTTTATCCGGCTCAAAGCCGCAGGAAAGCATCTGCCGCAAAGCCCGCTGGGCATCGCGCTGGACTATGCGTTGGGCCAGTGGGCTTCCCTGCAAGTGTTCCTGGGCGATGGCCGCGTGGAGATCGACAACAACCTGGTGGAAAACGCCATCCGCCCCACGGCCCTGGGCAAGAAGAACTGGCTGTTCATCGGGGAGGCCAACGCCGGCGAACGCAGCGCCATCCTCTACACGATCATCGAGAGCTGTCGGCGCCGACACGTCGAGCCGTATGCCTACCTGCGCGAGGTTCTCACCCGTCTGCCGCACATGACCAACCGCCAGATCCCCGAAGTCATTCCCGCCGCGTGGGGCAAAAAGCGTCCGCAAGAGCAACAGCGGGCCGCATCATAAACGTCAGACATATCCGCTCTGACTCTTCTACATCCTTATCGTAGCCCCCCTGTCAACCGGTGCTGGAGATGACGCTTACCGTTCTTTGTGTTGGGGTCCATGAAGTCAATCCAATGGCCGTTGAAAATCCAAATTACCGAGGAACTTCAAGAAAATGAACCAGGTGAGCAGCGGCAACCACTTGAGCTCGCCATGGACCTGCTTTTCGTTGCGCAAGATGTCGGGCGTGGATTTGAGGAAGGCACCACGTGATTGGGCAGTGGTGAGCGTCATGGAATTACCTTCGCCCGGAAAAACTGAGTCGGTTGATTGGTTATCGAAGTCGTGTAGGTGATGTTTGTGCCCTGCGCCGGGTGGAAACCAACTTGCATCCAAGAAAGCAAATCGGCCGAGCTTTGAACCACTACCGAGCCGCTGCTTGGAATGTTGGTCCACGACACCTGAAAAAATCCATTTGTGCAGCCATAGCTAGCTACAGGTGGAAATGTTTGGGGGGCAGGTGTAATTGGGCCAAACAGGTCGCCGCTAAAACCGGCGCGCTCAAATAAACCAGGTTCGAGACCAGTGAAAATGCCGGTGCCGAAATCACGCCTTACTCCCTCTTGATTGTAAAGCCAACCGGTTGCTTCGTGCGCATCCACCTGCATATTATGGGCAATTGTTGGCAGGTCGAAGACGCCTGCATTTAACTCGCCAAGCAACGCTCGCGAAAAGATCCCCTGGCATCCGAGCGAGTGCCTCGAATAGGTGTTCTGATACGGCAGCGCAGCAGCGAATGCACTGGAACCAGGCACACGTGCAGTGATCTGGCTTGCGGTCAGACCAGAATTGCAGGCGTCGAGAATCACGATCTTCCTGGAGGTCTGCGGCAGTTTTTCAAGCATTGCAGCGATCCGACTGCCCGTGAGTGACCACGTGAGGTCCAAAGACAGCCTAAGAAAGTTGTCGGTGGCGCCAAATTCGTTTATTTGCATTTCACCATGAGTGGCAATGAAGATCACGACGGTATCGTCAGGCCCCACACTCCGCGCGAAGATTGTGAAGTTGTAATCAATGAGGCTGGCATTGGAGAAACCAGAATCGCTGGGGTTGATGGCGAGGAGAAAGCTATTGTCGGAAGCGAAGTTGGGAAGTTTGGATTGCAGGCTTTGATAGACATCTGCGGAATCAAGATCTCCCCTGAGGCAATTCTCCTCGATACCCCAGTTTACGCCGATGCCAAAATAGTGAAGTTTGGACATTTTTCCGGCGCGCGCCTGCGTGATGGTCAAGGTCCGTGGCCCGCCGCCCCCATAAATGGAAATCGTTGCGATGCGCGGGCTGTCAGTCAGGTTCTCGCCGAGGTAGTAACACACCGTGCCATTGCCGACGCCGGAGACCTGACAGCCCGGACCCGTTCCCAATGTGACTCCACCGCTGGCGGACGCTGTCCAAATACATCCGCTCTCGGTCCCCACGCTCAAGGAACCATTGGTTGCTCCCGGCCCATACACAACATGACCTGCTGAGATGCCGTAGGTGCAGGGATCCTGCGAGATGGTGAAGGTCTGCACCTCGGTACCGCCGTAAATCGAAATAGCACCGGTACGCGTGCTGCCCGTGTAGTTTTCGCTGAGGTAGTAACACACCGTGCCATTGCCGACGCCGGAGACCTGACAGCCCGGACCC
>CAYQWK010000531.1:0-4209 GCA_964420805.1 uncultured Bifidobacteriaceae bacterium
AGCAGATAGAACGGCAGCCAGTTGCGGAAGCCGAGGCTCTCGCTGAACGGGAAGCTGGCGATGCTTGCGGCGCCATCCGGGAAGCGCCCTTCTGAAACGCCGGGCGACTGCGCGCCGAACGCAACCCCGTCGATGAGCGTGCCGTTGGTTTGCGAGATGCCAAGCGCCTCCCCGCCGGCGCCCAGGCTGAAACTGACGTGCTCCGGACCGTTCTCCAGCACGCCATCGGCGACGAACTTCTGGAAAGCGTGGTCGTTCGTACCGATGAACGATAGGCGCGCGATCTTGTGCTTCATGCGCGAAGCCGGTGTGCCGAGGTCGTCCGTGAGCCAAAGGTCCCCGAGCGAAACCGGCAGCGGGGACGGATTGAAAATCTCAAAGGCGTCGTCACCACTTTCGGGATTGGCCAGCCATTCGTTGACCTTGAGGTCCGCGGGATCGCCGAGCGCGGCCACGGCATTGCCCGACGTCGGAGTGGGCACGCAAAGCAGCCAGTTCGTGCTGCCGTTGGGCACGCGCCCGATCGAGAAATCCGCCGCCTGCACGCCAAAAGCAATGTAGTCGAGCATCCCGCCGCCGCCAGCCACGCTGTTGAACAGGAAGACCGAGTCACCATTGGCCTTGAGACGAAAACCCGTGTTGGTGGCCGAAGCGGGACGGTCCGTGTCGAAAAACACCCGCAGGAATCCCTGGGTCTGGACCACGGTCCCGGCCGGAAACACAAACCGTCGTGAGTCGCCCAACGAATCGCTGATGCTGTAGTCGCCGAGGTCAACCGCGTTGGTCGTGTTGTTGAGAATCTCGATCCAGTCGGGCGCGGAGCCATCCGTTTCGTAACGCGAGTTGTTGTTGGCCAGCACTTCGTTGATGACCAGTCCTCCGGATGATCCGCAGGCATTGGGAGCGCCCGGCGTCGGCGCAACCAGCGCCGAGAAGAAGCTCGCACCGTCCGCGCACCGCCCCTGCGACACGCCAGTCACCTGCGGCCCGTATGTCACGCCATCAAGATAGCCGCCCGCCGGATCCAACAGAGCAATCTGCTCCTGCACGCTGGAGAAACGGAAGGGCAGATGCCCGATCCCGTCACCGCCGTCTGCCAGAAGGCTCAGGAAGCCCTTGGCGGCCAGGAAGGTGAGCGGCCGAAACTGGTAGCGCTGCGGTAGCACGGAAGGATTGTCGGTGAGAAAGCAGCCGCCGATGTCCACGGGTGCGCCGGCGGTATTGAAGAGTTCGACAAAATCCTCGGCGTACGGGGGCGCGCCGGAAGCCAGCCATTCATTGATCCGCACCGCAGAACGGGTTCCGGTCACGATTGTGAAATTGGTGAATCCAAAGGTCGGCACACACAGCTTCCAGTCGCCGCTATTCGCAAAACGCCCGAGCGAGTAATCCGCGACCTGGTTTCCGAACTCCACCGCATCAATCAACGCTCCGGCGCTGTCGTAAAAGAAAACACCCTCGCCGTCCGCATCGAGCGCGAAGCCAAGGTGAATGCCGCCGGTGGCATCCGGGTTGTTGGCGTACACCACGAGATAGCCGCCGCCCGCGATGACGGTCGGCGAGGGAAAGACGAACTTAGCTGGATTCGCGGCATCGTCGCTGATGCGGAAGCCGCCGATGTCCACGGGCGCGGCACTTTCGTTGTATAGTTCGATCATGTCCGGGTAGGTGCCGCTGCGGCTGTGCGTCGTGCGGTTCTCGGCGAGGAATTCGTTGATCCGCACTGGCGGCATGGAGGTGTTGATGATCCACGCCTTCGAGAGCGTGGGCGAATTGCTGCCCTGCCAAAGACCGCCGCTGTTCTTACCGATCACCGCCACGACGTTCGTGCTGCCGTGGGGCAGACCGCTCAGGACGATGGCGGCGGACACGTTCGTTTCCGCGCTCCATGCGCCGTCATTCAACCGGAAACGGTATGCGGTCACGCCGGTGCCAGCCACGGTCAGCCGGGCCGTGCCCAAGGTCGTGGGCGATCGTGGCTCGCCGGCGATGGTTGCCACGACTGGCAACGGGTTCGTCGCGAAGTAGGAGGTGCACAGGCTGAGAATGCTGTTCCGTCGCGCGTCCATCCAAGCCTTGTAACCCGCAATGGTGCCCGAGGGGACGTACCAACCCAGCGTCAACTCGGCGATGGAATCGAAACTGGTCTTCGACAGGCTGGTGGTCAGCATCCGTTGCAGGGTCTGGTAATAAAGCTGCTCGAAAACCGGGTGATGCAAAAACCGGTTCATGGTTGGGCCGACACCGAAGTTGGCCGTCGCGCCGAAAATCGTCGAGGCGGTTGAACCGGACATGATGCTGTCCAGATCGTGGTACATCAGCATGAAACGCGGGTCGTTGATGCCGCGATACATCTGGTAATCGTCGTTGTAGCCAATATTCAGGCCAGTCTCCTGATTGTTGTAGATGGCCATCATCGCGAGATGGGCGAGCCATTGCTCGACGTTGATGACCGCGCGGACATTGTTGGTGGTGTAAAGGTCGTTGGTGGCGAAGATGCGGTGCAGCGCCACGATGTCGCGGAAGTCGTTCTCCGAGGTGTTCGAGCTTTTGAAGTAGGTGTTGGTGTAGGCGCTGGAATTCGAGCCGCGCCAGACCATGTCCGGCGGGTTGATGTCGCGGAAAACCGTGTAGATGTTCCCACCCGGGTCATGGGGGAAATGGTTCTCGGCGAAATCGCTGTCGGGTGACTCGTTGGCCGCGTAATAGGTGTAGGTCGGCGTGCCGCCGGGACCAACGCCGCCATTGAAGCGAATCTGCACGGCGCGCGACCAGTTCCCCGCCACACCCGCGTTCAGGGCCGCAATCGCGCCGAGGTGCTGGACATGCGGCGACGTGGCGTTGATCTGCAAAGACCGGACATTCTGCCACGCGGAATCGCTCGGGAATTTGATGTGATAATTGTGCGGCACGCTCGTCCGGCTCCCGTGCCCGCGGTTGCGCACTGCGCACTGGTGCCGCACCTGCGTGCCGCGGCCGTCCTGGCTGATAAAGGTGCAGTTGTACGCAGCGTCGCTGTCCGGCGAGGTCGCGCCGGAAAGCAGCGCTTCGAAGGTGTTCGATTCGCCCCGCGTCATCACCAACCGGTAATACGGCGCGCTATTCGTGGGCGCGTTGTTATCCACGCAATAAAGCGCATTGGCCACGTGTCCCAGCACGGTGGTTCCGTTCACGTCCACCGCCGGGCGCGGCCATGAGTTCGTCTTGTTCGCCGCGTCCACGGCCTCGACATAAAATTCGATGATCGTTCCATGAGGCGTGGCCGGCAGAAGTGCCCCGAAAAAGCCGTCGCCCGGCGTGCCGTCGCCGTGGGCGCCGTCATCGAACATCGGCGCGTTCACGAACGCGGTGGGGGACGTGATGTTGGTCCGCCAGAACAAGCGCACCACCGGATTGGTGGACTCGTCGATCACCCGCGCGGTAATGGCCACGGGATCGGTGCTGCGCGGCACGATTGGCGAGTGCGCACCGCTGGTGAGGATGGGCGCGGCGTTCGTGGTGAACACCGAGTTCGCCGCGCCGGGCGTCCCGTTCACCGCGGTGCTGGGCAACCAGTTGAGGCCGTGCTCATTCGGCAGACGCGGGTTGATCAACTCAAGCGAACGGCCCAGGCCGTCCGCGGGGTTATACCAGGTCCAACCCTGATAACCGAGGTCCGGCGCCTGCCTCTGCCGCATTCCCCAGTCGCCCTCCTCGGCGAAAAATACCGAGTCGATCACCTGACCGGCCGCGTTCTCCAATTCGACCGTCTCACGCGAGTGACTGAGCGTACTCTCGTAGTTCGTGTAGGTGAACCCCGCCACATTCGTCGTTCGCACGACCAGGTAGCCCGCAACAAAGTTCGTCACGCCCGGGTAACGGTTCGTGAAGGACTGCCGGTCCGCCGCGATGACGAGGTGGTTCGACGCGCGCAGGACGGTGTTGCTTGGCATCGTGAAGGTAATGCCTTTCGTGAACCGCCAGCCGGACACATCGACGTTGGTGACGCCCGCATTGAACAACTCCACGAACTGATGCCGTGGATCGTGCGTGGGCGCGTGAAACATGATCTCATTGATGACCACGCTCTGCGCGCGCGCAGATGGAAACCCCATCCCGCCGCACCAAAACGCGAGTCCACAAACCAATAACCGAAGGCATCTCATAGAAATTGTTCCAACCGCATGGACGGGATTGTCCGCCGCAGATGATCCGACGTCACTGTAGCCC
>CAYQWK010000532.1:0-4180 GCA_964420805.1 uncultured Bifidobacteriaceae bacterium
CCCTATATTCCGCGCTCCGTTTCACTGGAGCGGGAGAGATTCGTCTCAGACTGTCGTGCCGCGAGAAAGCGCCATCAGCCTTGAAGGCACCGTTGTCGCGGTGTTGAAAGCATCGGTGCTCTATCAGGTCGAGTTGGCCAATGGCCATCGTATGCTCGGCCATGTGCCGGTTCGGCGGAGACAGGATGCTTTGTCGTTGATGACTGGCGCCCTGGTGAAGTTGGAAGTGTCGCCCTGCGATTTTTCGCACGGGCGGATTGTTTTGGAAAAATAATGCAATGAAAGTCCGCGCATCAGTTAAGAAGCTTTGCGAGAACTGCAAAATCATTCGTCGCAAGGGCGTGATCCGTGTGATCTGCACAAACCGCCGTCACAAGCAGCGGCAAGGATAATTATATATGGCACGCATCATTGGTGTTGAAATACCCGGCCAGAAGCGCATCGACATCGCGCTTCGGTATATTTTTGGCATTGGTCCCAAGAACGCGGTGGACATTCTTGCCGCAGCCGGCATTGATCCGGCCATTCGAGCCAAGGACCTCGACGAGGCGCAGCTCTCTAAGATTGTTCACGCGATCCAGGAGGGCAAATATGTCATTGAGGGCGACCTTCGCCGCGAATTGGGCATGAACCTCAAGCGCCTTCAAGGTATCAAGTGCTACCGTGGCGTCCGTCATCTGCGCGGCCTTCCCGTCCGCGGTCAACGCACCAGCACTAACGCCCGCACGCGCAAAGGCCCCCGCAAGACGGTGGGTGTGCAACGCAATCCAAACGCCAAGACTGGCATCCACTAAACTGATTTGAAGTATGGCTGAAGAGAAGAAGAAGCCCGCCGCCAAGAAGGAAGCCGCCGAAAAAGCGGAAACCGCCTCCAAGTCCGCCGTAGCCACCGCTGAGGCCGCGCCGGCGAAACCCAAGAAGGCCAAAGCCGCCGAGGGTGCCGCCGCTCCTGCGGCGGAGTCCAAGCCCACCGAAGGAGCCGTTGCTGCGCCTCCAGTTGTCGCCGCTCCGACCGCCGCCGAACTGCTCGGCGAGGATCCGAACGCCAAGAAGATCGTCAAGGCCAAGGGTTCCAAGAACATTACTGTCGGCATCGCGAACATCTCTGCTACCTTCAACAACACGCAGGTTTCGATCACGGACATGCATGGCAACGTGATTGGATGGTCGAGTGCCGGTCGCGTCGGCTTCAAGGGCTCCCGCAAGAGTACCGCTTTCGCCGCGCAGCAGGTCGCTCAGGACGCGGCTCGCCAGGCGATGTCGCACGGCATGCGCGAGGTTGAGGTTCGCGTCAAAGGCCCTGGCTCGGGTCGCGAGTCGGCCATCCGCGCCTTGCAGGCCATCGGCCTCGAAATCAGCGTGATCAAGGATGTGACGCCGGTTCCTCACAACGGCTGCCGTCCGCGCAAGAAGCGCCGTGTGTAAAACAGCAACCCAACTTTCAACCTAGACCTGACTCATGGCTCGTTACAAAGGACCCCGCGTTCGCATTAGCCGCCGTTTCGGCACGCCTATCTTTGGCCCCTCGAAGTATCTCGAGCGCCGAAATTACCCGCCGGGCATTCATGGTCCGAAGTCCCGCCGCAAAAGCACCGATTACGGCTTGGGCCTGATCGAGAAGCAGAAACTCCGTTACTACTACGGCCTGCTCGAACGGCAGTTCCGTGGCGTTTACGAGAAGGCGTTGCGCCGTCGCGGTGTAACCGGCGAGCAGATGCTTCAGATTCTCGAGACACGCCTCGACAATGTGGTATTCCATCTCGGTTTCGGAAACACCCGCTCCCAGGCTCGCCAGATGGTTGCGCACGGTCACATCAAGGTGAACGGACGCAAGGTCAACATCCCGTCTTTCGCCCTCAAGGTGAACGACGTGGTTGAAGTTAAGGACACCACGGTGTCCCGGCAAATGGCGACGCGTTCGCTCGAAAGCTCGACCAGTCGTGTCGTCCCTGATTGGCTGATGCTCGACAAAGCGGCCTTCAAGGGTACGATCATGCGCATTCCGTCGCGAGACGAAATACAGCCCATCGCGAACGAGCAGGCTGTCGTTGAATTTTATTCCCGCTAGAAACTGAAACCGGGGCGCGAACGATGTTCGTTCGCGGCTCCAACATACAATTATACGGGCCGGGATGGCGGTGGGAATGAAGCTGCTCCGGCCAGATTAAAATTGTTGAAAGGAAACACATGCCAGTACGTCTAGGACGTTTTGAAATGCCAAAGCGGTTGGTCAAAGATGACGCTTCCGCAACACCTGTTTACGCCAAGTTTGTCGCCGAGCCGTTTGAAACCGGCTACGGCCACACCATTGGTAACTCCCTGCGCCGCGTGCTGCTCAGTTCGCTCGAAGGCGCGGCGATCACCTCTGTCAAGATCGACGGAGCGCAGCACGAATTTACGACTATCGACGGTGTCGTTGAGGACGTGACCGAGGTGGTGCTTAACCTCAAGAAGATCAAGTTCAAGGCCCATTCCCGCGACGAGCAGGCGCTCCTGCTTTCCGTCAACAAGGAGGGCACGGTCACCGCCGCCGACATCGAACTGAATCAGAATATCGAGTTGGTCAATCCCGACCAAGTAATCTGCACCTTGGACCGCAAGAAAAAGTTCGAGATGGAGCTGACCGTCCGCATCGGTCGCGGCTTTCTGACCGGCGACGAGAACAAGAAGCTCGATCAGCCGATTGGCGTGATCGCGATCGACTCCATTTTCTCGCCAGTCACGCGGGTCCGCTACGCCGTCGAGAACGCCCGCGTGGGGCAGCGCACCGATTACGACCGCCTGATCCTTGAAGCTTGGACGGACGGCCGCATGTCGCCCGACGACGCGCTTACGCAGGCCAGCGCCATTCTCCAGCACCACCTCGATGTGTTCGTTGGCTACGACAAGAATGCCGTCGAGTTCGAGGAGGCGGAAGTTAAGCAGGACGACGAAAAGGCCAAACTCAAGAAGCTCCTAAACATGAGCGTCAACGAGATCGAGTTGTCCGTTCGCGCTGCCAATTGCCTCAACAACGCGAATATCACCACCGTCGGCCAGCTTGCGATGAAGACCGAGGCGGAGATGCTCAAATACCGCAACTTCGGCAAGAAGTCGCTCAACGAAATCAAGGAGAAGCTCGCCGGCCTCGGCCTGACCCTCGGCATGAACATCGATCCAGAACTGCTCGAGTCGCCGAAGGAAGAACCCAAGCCGGTGGTGGAGTAATCTTATGCGTCACCTCAAACGAACCGCCAAACTGGGTCGCACCGGCGAACACCGGAACGCCATGCTGGCCAATCTGGTGTGCAGCCTGATCCTGCACAAGCGTGTCACGACCACCGTTGCCAAGGCCAAGGCCGCGCGTTCTGTGGCTGAGAAGATGATCACGCTCGGCAAGAGCGGCACCTTGCATGACCGCCGTCTCGCGGCTGCACGGTTGCACAGCGAAGACGCCGCCAAGGTGCTTTTCAATGAGCTGGCCCCGGTCTTCAAGACCCGCCCCGGTGGTTACACCCGCATCGTGCGGATGAACCAGCGCCAGGGCGACGCCGCGGAATTGGCCATCCTCGAATGGGTGGACACGCCCGTCGAAGCCGCGCCTGCCGAGCCGAAAACTGAGGAAAAGGCCGCCACCGCCGGCGCCTGAGTCCGCCAAGCCAAAGCCGAATCTGACAAGGCCCGTCCGCAAGGACGGGCTTTTTCGTTGTGCGCCCGGCAGGGCGCACTGACTAGTTGGTTGAAGTCCAACGCACACCCGGCAAGGGGAAGTGCTAGCCGGACGGCAAGGGTGTCCATTGCGAGGTGGAATCTGAAGGAAGCCGCAGGCAAAACGCTGGTCTGACGAACAGAAACGACATACGAGGCACGGACGATGGGTGAGAAGGCAATTATCTTCAAAGCCCGAAGCTTGCACGGAAATCGTTCGTGTAAATGTCGCGGACATAAGCGTGGAGGTCGGTGCGCATTATCCGGGGAGATCTCCGTCGGTGCGATAAAGCTAGCGCGGTCGCAAGGCCGTGACGAAGCCGGCGGAGAAGTCAGCCGAGGCCAAGGTAGGTCGTTCGACCCGACCGAAGGGCCGAACAGAACAGGCGGAAAGGAAACCCAGACTTCGTGAACGAAGCAGCGCCCGAAAAGACAGTTGAGAGACTGGAAGTTGACCTGTGGGCCGGACGCCAGAAGCGGACGGAAACGCGGG
>CAYQWK010000533.1:0-4161 GCA_964420805.1 uncultured Bifidobacteriaceae bacterium
AGAAGTTTCCTCATGTCTACGCGGACATTTCCTACCACACCGCCTGCATGGACGGAGGAGCAGCCCGGGAGAACTACTTCCGCAATCTCGCCACCCTCCTCAACCAAGCCTCTACGCGCGATCGAGTCCTCTTTGGCAGTGACTTCTATCTCGTTCGTCTGCGCCTGCGGGAAGACAATCTATGGCGGTTCTTTCAAACCAACTTCACTCCCGCACACTGGGTGCGACTCACACGAACAAACGCCGCAAGATTTCTCGGGATCACCGGCGGGCCGGGAACAGGCCTCGACTCCCTCGGCTCCGGCACCCCGAATCCTGACGGCGGTCCCAAGAAGAACATCCTCAACCATCTGTCCTGGCTTTCTGTTCATCCAGCTGAAGTTGGACGTACGCCCAGTCCGTGGGCGTTGGAACTCATCAAGAAGCGGATCGCCAAGGATTTGCAGTGGTTTCCAAACGAATTCGGCACCCGTTGGACGGAGAACAACGACGCGCATTACTACGCCTTCATCTGGCTCAACTCCGCGCTCCTCAACAGCATGTCGGTCAACGACAACTTCCTGCGCTTGGGCCGCCGGCTCGTTCGCGATCTCAAGGATTGGCCACCGGAGAGCAGACCGCCGTCGGAACGCTCAGGAACCATCCGGGCCATGGCGGGTGATCTTTACAAATTCATGGTCACACCACGCGAGAAGGGGGCTGGTGCCGTTTTGGAGGACGGAGTAACGCAAGCCTCCGCCAAGGCGGCCCTCGCCACCATGTTCTCCGGTGGCAACCGGCAGCTTCACGACTTTGGTCCGGTGGTCGACAAGCTCTTTCGATTCCCCAACGAGAAGAAGGCTCCTCAACCCTGACACACATCATGCACTCACATCGCCTCGCCATTGCCACACTGGCTTCCCTGCTCGTCCACGTCGCTTGCATGTTTGCCTCCGACGATGACTGGAAATTCGACACGTCCTTGAAGCCATCCCTGCTTCAGGGTTCCCGCAATAACGTGACCGCGCCGGCGGTCAAGTACTCCGCGGGAATGCGCTACAACGCCGGATTGAATCCTGATGATGACCTCGCCCTGTCACTCGAAAGCAAGGGTGTCCTGGCCACGGATTCGCGGGCCAACTCCGAGAATCTATTTGCCGCGCTGCACCTTGGATACTCGCATCTGTTCGCGGATTGGGAAATGGTCGCCACGACCAACCGAACCAGCGATGGTCCCAGCGGCAGACCGGTCTTCAAGAAGGTGGACAAGTTCGGCGGGCTGTTTGACCTGTTTGTTAAAACACGCTTCGAGACCGACCAGTCTTTTGAGAACTACAACGTCACATACGGTCCCCATCTCGGCTTTTCCCCACTTCACCGACGCGGCATCACCTGGCTGATTCCGGCGGCCTACGTGGACTACCAACGCGTCGAAATCCTGCACTCCAAGCGTTACCGCGACCTTGGAATCTCCGAGGATGCTTTCTGGAGGTTTGGTGCCTCGGCGGGATGGCGTCTGCCATTTGGTGACGAGTTTCTCCAAGACTTCAGGTATCTTCGACCTTTGGAGGCGGAGTTTGACCTTCACTACTACCGTGCTTTTGAACTGCCTGGCAAAGCGAAGGCAGCACACCTCGACGCGGGACTGTTCTATTCAGGCACCCTCCATTACAATCTGCGGGCCATCAATCCAGGGACGGACAAGTTCCCGTGGTGGAAACCCTACGCCGTCTACGTGACCGTCGGGCACGGCAAACTGCCCCCGGTGGCAAGAGATCAAACCACCGTTTATGTGGGTGTTGTCTATTCGTGGAGCAAGTGAAAACGATCGCGTCCTGCCACCGGCCGCACCGTCACCTGTCTCGGATGAGGCGGACATTGGGATGCTGCAAGTGGCTGCTCTTACTTTACTTACCCCACCTCCCAATGCTAGAATGAAGCCAGAAAGGAGTCCTGTTGGCTTGGTTCCAACACCGTCACAACTATGAGCGCTTGCAAGGGCTCAAGAAACTTCAGTAAACTGCCGCCGTAATTTGGCAGCAGCTAGATCAAACTATACCAACCAAGTCAATACGGTTCTGCCAAAAAATCATGATCACAAAAACCACGTTCTTGGAGCGCGTTGCCGATCTTCACGGCATCGAGGTCGCACAAGCCTGTGAAACCCATTTATCCGGGCAGGTCACACTGACCGAGCACGAATCGTGTGCGGTGCTTGATGCAGTGCTGTTCACCCGGATCGCGAACTCGACACCCGTCGGGGCGCATCCCCTCCGCTGCAATTCCAGATCCCTCTCATCGCAGGTGGTTCTCAAGGCCAGAACCTCTTGATTCTGTGGGATTCACAACCTTCCAACCGCATGGCTGGAAGGTTTTTTTGACCTTCAATCCCACCGACTCATTGTCGCCAGTTCAGATTGATCGATGCTCAATGTAATACCCATCCAAGAGGCCTGCGCCCAGCGGGCGCGCCCGCCCCGGTCCCGAACCGCGCTACAGCCTCATCGAACCGATCGTGCGCGCGATCTGGCTGGCCGCCGAGCAGCCCTGCGGCAAACGGCTGGCGCCGGCACTGCCCCTGTGGCTGCCCCACTACGAACGGCACCACGACAAACTCTCCGTCCGCCAACGTCAACTGCTCCTGGAGATTAGTCCGGCCACCCTGGACCGGTTGCTGGCCCCGGCCCGCGCTACCCATCCGCTGCGCGGGCGCTGCGGCACCAAGCCCGGCACTCTGCTCAAGACCGAGATTCCGATTCGCACCGGTAGTTGGGACGTGAGCCGGCCCGGCTACCTGGAGGCCGACAGTGTGGCCCACTGTGGCGCCAGTCTGGCTGGGGACTTCATCTGGAGCCTGACCTACACCGACATTGCCACCGGCTGGACTGAGGGCCGGGCCGTGTGGAACAAGGGCGCCCTCCCCGCTGCGCTCCACCGCCCGCAGGGCATTCCTCCCACGTGAGGGGATTGACACCATAGCTACACTCTCTGCCGAACACTGAACTCTGAGTTCAACGAGCCGGCCTGCTCAGATCCCTTCGGTGTCTTTTTGCCATGAGGCAACGGGATGGTCCTCAACCCGTAGGTGTGCCGGCACCGAATCAACAGTGTCCCTCTCGAAAGGAAATGTGTCGAGGATGGCAAAGCCGTCATCCTGTATTGAGGGTTGATGTTCTCGTAAACTGCCCTCATGCAAACCCCTCAACAATTGAGTCAGCAGGCTATGGAAGAATTCCGAGCCATCTATGAGGCGGAGTTCAAACAGAGACTCACCGATGACGAGGTCCGGGAGATCGCTCTTCGCCTGCTTCGCTTCTTTGGCATCCTGCTCAAACCAGTTCCCGAGAACATGTCGGATGAGGACGGTTCTCAACACCCGGCTCGTTGACGTGCCATCTTGGTACGTTAGGATGTTGTACCCCGCAACCACCCGTATCGGGCATCTTCCCATGACCAATTCAACCTCTGGATATTTCATTTATTGCCGCAAGTCATCTGAAGCCGAAGACCGGCAGGTTCTTTCCATTGACTCTCAGGTACGCGAGTTGCGAGTTCTCGCCGCCCAACTGAACCTGCCCGTTACCGAGGTTCTGACTGAGTGCAAATCCGCCAAGGAACCAGGACGCCCGGTATTCAACAGCTTGGTGCAACGCATCTACCGTGGAGAAGCCGCCGGGATCATCTGTTGGAAGCTCGACCGTCTGGCACGCAATCCGGTGGACGGAGGCTCCATCATCTGGGCGATCAAACAGCACGGCATCACAGTCGCCACCCCGGCTCAAAGTTACGCCCGCGAAGATGACAACATCATCCTCATGTACATCGAATTCGGAATGGCTCAGAAATACGTGGATGATCTGAGCAAGAACGTGAAGCGAGTAATCAAGACGAAGATCGAGGATGGCTGGTTCCCGGGCAAAGCACCTCCCGGCTACTTGAACCACACAGACAAACTGACTGGAGCCAACACCCTTCTCAAAGACCCGGAACGCTTTCCGCTCATCCGCCGCATGTGGGATTTGATGCTCACCGGTCACTACACTCGCCCGGAGATTCTTGCCATCGCCAACAAGGAATGGGGCTACCGTACGAGGCAAACTCGCAGATGCGGCGGCAGACCATTGAGTCGCAGCGCCCTCTACCAAATTTTCAACCGGCACTTCTACTATGGCATGTTTGAAC
>CAYQWK010000534.1:0-4160 GCA_964420805.1 uncultured Bifidobacteriaceae bacterium
GACTCGGCGGCAAGTTGCCGCCGAGAACGGCCAGGTTGGCCGTTCCACCCGGACCCACTGCATCGTTCCGGCTGAGAGCCTGTCTGAAGAAGTTTGCGCAAGCGGGATCAGGCACGGCACCGGCGGTGACCGGATCGCGCCGGATTTCAACGCCGGCTTGCGACGCGGCCCCGGCCAACTTCATTGTTCATGCGTGAGCGATTCGTTGCCGCCGTTGCATCAGGCCGCCTTCCCCGCCACGCGCTGGAGCGTGGTGGTGCGGGCGGGCGACGGTTCGTCGCCGGACGCGCATGAGGCGCTGACACGGCTCTGCCACGACTACTGGCGGCCCCTGTATCATTTCGCACGCCGGCGCGGCATCGGCCCCGAGGATGCGAAGGACGTGACGCAGGGCTTCATCCTGTCGCTGCTCGAATCGAACTCGATTGCCGGCGCGGACCAGAGCCGCGGACGATTCCGCACCTATCTTCTTGGCGCCTTCTGCAATTTCCTGGCCAAGGAACACCGCGCACGCCACGCCTTGAAACGTGGTGGCGAGGCGCAGTTCGTCAGTGTCGAGGCGCCGGAGGCCGAGGCCGCCTTTGCCGCCGGGTTGCGAAACGATGTGACACCGGAAGTCGAGTTCGACCGCGCCTGGGCTCTGGCGACGTTGAAGAGCGTGATGGCAAGACTTCGCGACGAATACGCGGCGGCGAACCGCCTGGCCTTGTTCGAGATCATGCAACCGTTTCTCTCCGGCGGCGCGCGGCCCGGCTATGCGCAACTGGGTGCGGCCGCGGGATTAAGCGAGAACGCCGCCACCGTGGCCATGCACCGCATGAGAAAGCGTTACGGGGAGATGCTTCGTGATGCCATCGCCACCACCGTGGCCTCGCCGGCGGAGGTGGACGCCGAGTTGCGGCACTTTATCAACATCCTGTCGGGCGCCGGCGGGCCGGGTTGATTCCGGTAAGAATCCCGTGCGTTTGGGTAAGAACCCGCTGCAACGATGGCATCCTCGAAACAGGAAAACGAACCCGCCCCGGCGGGCGTGTGCGCGACGTGCGGCGGCCCGCTGGCCGACGTGATGGGCGCGCAGTGCCCGCGCTGCCTGCTTGGGTTCGGGAGCACGGTGGGGCTTGGAGATGAAGGGGTGGTCGCATCGTCTCTGCTCAGTCCGTTCCAGGTGCGCAGGTTCGGCGATTACGAGTTGCTGGAGGAAGTCGCGCGCGGCGGAATGGGTGTGGTTTATCGGGCGCGGCAAACCAGCCTTGGTCGCGAGGTGGCGGTGAAGATGATCCTCGCGGGCGAACTTGCCGGACGGGAATCCCTGCAAATGTTCCAGCGCGAGGCGCACGCGGCGGCGGGGTTGCACCACCCCAACATCGTGCCCGTGTTCGAGATCGGGGAGCACGAGTTGCAGCCTTACTTCACCATGCGTTTCGTGCCCGGGCGCAAGACCATCGCCGACTGGGCGTCAGGCCGGCGCGGTGATTTCCGAGCGCTGGCTCTGGCGGTGGCGCAGGTGGCCCGGGCGGTGGCGCACGCGCACAGCCACGGGGTGCTGCACCGCGACTTGAAGCCGGCGAACATTCTTTGGGATGAGCAGGCCGGCCCGCAGGTGACGGACTTTGGACTCGCGAAATTGATGGATGCGCCACCCGGCATGCTGACGCTTGGCGCGCGTTCGCTGGGCAGCCCCGGCTACATGGCGCCGGAACAGGCGGAGGGCCGGCTCGACGAAATCACCACCGCCACCGATGTGTACGGTCTCGGCGCGATCCTGTACGAACTCCTTTCCGGTCGCGCGCCTTTCAGTGGCGGCTCGATCATCGACACGCTGCGCCGGGCGGCCGAGCGCGAACCGGACCCGTTGCCGGCCGTGCCGCGTGATCTGCGGACGATCTGCTTCAAATGCCTGGCGAAGAAGCCGGATGACCGTTACCGCTCGGCCGCGTCCCTGGCGGACGATCTCGAACGGTTCGCGCGCGGTGAACCCGTCTCCGCCGTGCCGCTCACGCCGGCGCAAACGGCATGGCGCTGGGCGCGGCGCCATCCGCTGGTGGCGTCTCTGGCGGTGCTCTCCGTGACTTCGTTGCTGGCGGGTGTTGCGGGTGTCACCTGGCAATGGCGCAAGGCTGAACTGGCGCGGCGCGGCGAGTCGCGCGCGCTGGGCCGGGCGACCGAGACGCTCGTTGAACTTTACACGCAGTCCGGCATCAACGCCGCCAAGGCCGGCGACCCCACGCGCGCGGCGCTCTGGTTCTCGCAGGCTGCTGCGACGACTTTGGACACGGCGCGGCGGGCGGAGGATCTCGGACGGCAGATGGCCTGGCGGATGGATCAGCCGGTTGTCCTGCGGGCTTTCCAGTCCGGTCTCGGCCCGGTGGAGGAAATCCGCTGGAACCAAGCGCAAACCGCGGTCGCACTTCAGGCGCGTCAGGGCAGACGCTGCGAGATTTGGGAAATCGCCGGCGAGAAACGCTGGCAGCCGGCGGGTTGGGAAATCATGGAACTCGCTCGTTGGGCACCGAAGGCGGGCTGGGTCGCCTGGTCCGACGGCCGGAAGGTGCGCGTGTTGGAATTTCCGTCGGCCCGCGAGATCGCATCCGTGTCGGGCGACGCGCCAGTCACAGCGCTGGCGGTGAGCGTCGATGAACGCCATGTGGCCGTCGGCTCCAGCGCACCGTTTCTCTGGGAAATCGCAAGCGGCAGGAGAACGCCGCTGCCAGCAAGTCTCGGCCCCGTCACCGGCATCGAGTTCAGCCGCAACGGCCGGTATGTCCTGCTCACGGGACGGACCAACCGCGGCGCGTGTTCGCTCGATGCGCCGGCTACATTCATCAGCCCGCCGGTCGATGCGGTCACGATGGGCAATGTCGGCTTTCTCGCGGAGGGCGAGTCTTTCTTCAGTGCCGCCGGGGGACGGTTGCGGATCTTCGAGACCGCCACCGGCAGAAAAATCGAGTCCTACTCCACGTCGCCGGGCGCAAACGAGCCGGTGCGTTTTGCCAGCCCGGACGGACGCTTTCTTGCGGCGCATTCCCAAGCCGTTATTAAACGGCCCGAAGGCACCCAGGAGTTTCCGAAACACAAGAACCGGTTCGAGGCCGTGGACTTCAGCGCGGACGGACAGTGGATCGCCAGCGGCGCCTTCGATGCGACGCTGCGCCTCTGGCCAACAGCCGGAAAGGCGGAAGGCCAGTTGATCGGCTGGCATCAATTCGCAATCACGGCTGTCTCCTTCTCGCCGGACCAGCGGTTCATCGCCACCGCGCAATGGGACAACGGCGTCATCCGCATCTGGCAGCTTGGCAGGGCGGTTCCTTTTCGGAGCATTCCTGCCACCGGCAAGGCCTTTGTGCGCATTTCCCCGGACGGGAAGCTGATGGTTTCGGGTGGATTGGCCGTTGACGAGGGTTCGCTTTTCAACGCCCGCCTTTTCCAGACCAGCGACGCTGAACCTGCCGGGCCAGCAATCAAGGCGGGGGGGCCGATTCATGACGCGCAGTTCGCTCCCGACATGTCGTGGCTTGCGACATTGTCCAAAGCATCCTTGGTGCGAACCGGCGAAACTCAAATCCCGGCTGCCAGCCTGGTACAGTTCTGGGACCTCCGCACCGGCTCGCAGTTGGGTGAACCGGTGCCCCTGCCCTCAGAAACGCGCACGATGGCCGTGCATCCATCCGGTGACTGGCTCGGCTTCTACGACGTGCATGGGCAGATGACGGAGTTGAACGTGAAGGCCCGCGTCATGCGAACGCTTGGCGCGCTTCCGCCGGCAGTCCGCGAACCCGCCTTCGCAAGATGCGCTTACAGTCCGGACGGTTCGCTGCTCGCGGGATGGGGGCTGAACGCTCCGCCCCTCTTCTACGACCGGCAGGCCGCGCAAGTGCGCCAGCCCGGAGAATGGCCCGCGCCACTCCATGCGATGGATGTCACTTTCCACGAGAACATCATGGCTGTGGTCTCCCTTGAATCGCGCATCGAGTTTCTAAGCGTGCCGGAGTTGAAACGCGTGGCCGCGCCAATTCAGGACGCAGACTGGCTCTTTGTCGGCCGGTTCAGCGCGGATGGAGAGCATTTCCTGAGCGGCGGACGCAGCAGCCTCGCGCGCATTTGGGACTGGCGCCACGGACGGTTGCAATGCGCGGCTTTGCAGCACGACCACGAAGTCTTCT
>CAYQWK010000535.1:0-4130 GCA_964420805.1 uncultured Bifidobacteriaceae bacterium
CCGTTGACGAGCGTGTCGATGCGGTTGCCGGGCACCATGGGCGCATCGAGCGATTGCGCGAGGTCGTCGGCGAACGGCCGGTGAATCCCGGCGCCGGCGGGCGGCGTGCCGGTCCGAGGCTTGGGTTCCGTGACGCACCCGCCCAGAAACAGGAGCGCGAGTCCCCCGCAAACACATGCCAGCGCACGTGCTTTCATACCGGTTTTGGTCAAGGTTTCGGCCGCATGGCGGCGGCCAGTCCACGGCGGATTCCCTCGCGGTGCGCCGCGTCAAAATATTCCACCGGGTTGAAGTCATCGGTCAGCACGCGACCGCGTGACGCGTCGAAGGAAATTCGCAGGTTGCCTGACGGTACGCCGGGTTCAATTACCCCATGGTAGGCGAACTCGACCTCGGCGCGCTTGAACGGATGAACCGATGCGAGATCGGGTTCCCGCACGAAGCGGTCAAGACCGTGTGTGGCGGCGGCGAAGTAGGTGTTACCTCCACCACTGCTATGAATGCGCACATGCGGGAAGACGTTCGTGAGCGTGCTGTAAAGCGAGGCCGTGAAGTAGTCCTCCCCCTCCTCGAACCCGCCAAAGCTGTTGATAACCAGCGTGCCGCCCGGCCGCAGCACACGGCGCATGGCGAGGAACGCCTCGCGGGTCATCAAGTGCGATGGCGAGGAATCACCGAGGAACGCATCCAGCGCGATGATGTCGTATTGTTTCGTGCAGGCATTCAGGAATTGCCGGCCGTCCCCGATCGTGATGTTGAGCTTCGCCGGTTCGAGGTCGAACCAGTCGCGCCCGAGTGGTACCACTGCGGGGTTGATCTCGACCACATCCACGCGCGCGCCTTCTTTGGCGAATTGCATCGGCACGATGCCGACGCCCAGGCCGATGCAAAGCACGTCGTTGACGTTGGAGGAATATACGCGCCCCAGCCCGTGCAGCATGTAAGTGAAGAGGGCGAGGCTTTGCTTTCGCGCCGGGTCGTAGTTGTTCTGCGTGAGGTAATCGTTCAGGTAATGGCGGGTCTGGCCGACGTCGATGACCTGGAGCATGCCGAAGTTGGAATTGCCGTAAAACCGGTCGCGCTCGCCGCTGTGGCGTTTGCGATCCACCGTCACACCAAACGCGCCCAGGCAGACACAGAGAATCACCGCCGTGGACACCCCGCCGATCACTTCCCTGAGCCGCCCCCAGAACAGGAAATACACCGCGGACAACAGCATCAGCGCCAGCGCCGTGAGATACATTGTCCACGAGTTCGGCAGAAACGGCACCAGGACGTAGCCGATCAGGACCGTGCCGATGAAGCTCCCAATGGTGCTGATGGCAGTGAGGCGGCCGACATTTCCGCCGACATTGGTCACCGCCGAGGTCAGGACGCGCACGAAGAACGGCCCGACCATGGCCAGCAATGCCAGCGGCACGAAGAACAGGAACAGCGACGCCATTAGCGAGGCCAGCGCAAAGGGCTTCAGGTCCAGACACCAGTAGGAGACCGGTTCGCACGCCACCACCGTGGCGGAAAGATAAAGGGCCGCTAGCAGAATGACCCAGTAAAGCCGCCCCACCCGTTGCGAGCGGTCCACCAGCACGCCGCCCGCGTAGTAACCCGCCGCCAGCGCGCAGAGCGTCACCGCGATTTGTGCCGTCCACACGAAATGGGAGGTGCCGACATACGGCGAGAGCATCTTCGCGCCGAGGATTTCCACGATCATGATCGCCGCGCCCGTCGAGGCAGCGGTGAAATAGAAATAGCGGCGCAGGCCGCGCGACAGTTCGCCCGCCGTTGGGGAGCCTTGTTTCTTCACGCGCGCGTTTGTACGGGAAGCGCCGCACGCGCGGCAACTCGCAACGTGAACCGCGCCCGGATCTGAAGTCCATGCGTGTCTTGACTCCGGCAGCACCGGACCGGCACTCCTTGCACCAACAACCGCCTCATGCGAGTGACGCGCAACGGAACGTGGGCAGGGTTTGGCATTGCCAATTCGGATGGTGTGGGAATGATGCCGCAGGTTCACCAGAAACGACGCCAATCAGCGCGATGCAGTCCAAGCGGTCATTTGCTTGCATGCCTAAACGCCTGCCTCTGCCAGTACGGAGGCTGGTGTTCGCTGTCATCACATCGCTGGTCGTATTGCCTCTTGCGATCCTTGCCTTTGTAAAGTTCGCCATCTGGATCGAAGATCAGCATCCCGGCACCGATAAAACGCGCGCCTTGTTCCCGACCGCGCAACGTGTTCTGACCCGGCCGGTCGTCGGCGCGTTGAGCCGTGAGGTCGAGCGCAGGATTGAACAGCGTTTTGGGGATGTGTCCGCCAGTTCAGTTTCGCTGGCGGAGGCGCTGGCCGGAGTGGTCGATTCGCGGTTGGACTGGCAGAGTCGCAAGGCGTTCTTGCTGGCGCTGGTGAAGGACGGTTCCCCCGAGGCCATCGCGGCGATCAAAGGTGCTCTGGCGGCAGCGGATCCGGCAGAGCGGGAAAGGATGGCGCAACTGCTCGGCAATTCACGACGCGGCGCGGTGAGGTCGTTGTTGCTTCCGCTGCTTGATGACGCGAACGAAGCGGTGGTTCGCGCCGCCGTGCGCGGATTGTGCGTGCTGGGAGGTGAGGACGTGGTGGTGCGAATGAAGGAGATGCTCGGCGACGAGCGGCGTTCCGAAGGATTGCGTGTGGAGTCGGCGCTGGGGTTGGGCGTGATCGGAACAGCGCCGGCCCGTGATGTATTGGTGGCGGCGCTCGCGCAGAAGCCCGATGAAACGATTGCCCGCGAAATCGTGAACGGACTGGGCCGCTTTGAGTTTTCGATGGTTGCGGATGTTTTCGGCAAGTTGCTTGGGGACGCCGATGGCGCGCCAGCGTTGCGCGTCACGGCGGCGGAGGCGCTTGCGCATTCGAGTGCCGAGGCGGTGCCATTTCTCCTGAATTTCTCAGGGCGCGACACGGACCCGGAGGTGCGCGCCTCGGCGGCATGGGCGATCAGCGCGCATGACGGCGTGAAAGACCTCGCGCCGGCGCTTGCGGCGATGGCGCAAGGGGAACCGGCGGCGGATGTGCGCCGACGGCTTTTCGAGGCGATGCTCCCGCAGCCGGAAATTCCGGGTGAGGCATTGCTGCGCCTGGCCCGCGCGGAAACAGACACCGCGGCGCGCATTGCCGCGTTCAATGCGCTCGGTGTGGCGGCGGCGCAGCAGTCGGGTTCGTCTGTGACGGCAGTGTTCGACCGCGAGATTGTCCCCGAACTCGTGCAGGCGGCGGTTTCGATGCGGAATGCGAATCTCCAGATGCGCGCGGTCTTCGCGTTGCGCCGGGCGGGCACCACGGCGGCGAAGGCCGGGTTGGTGGTGATCGCGGAAAACGCGCCAGAGCAAGTCGCCAGGGCGGCGCGCAACGGATTTCAAATGGCTGCGACGAAATAGCGGCTGATTCGATGAAAGGCAAAACACCATGAAGATAAACTCCAAATCCCCATGCGCTCGCTTTCACGGCGCGCTGATCGCGATAACAGTTGCGGCGACGCTGGCGCCATTGCTCGCCCGCGGCGACGGCGGCGACAATTTCGACGACAACGAACGGGACAACACGCTTTGGGGCGCAACGGTCGTTTCCGGCCGCGGCGGGTTGTTCGAGGCCGACGGACGGCTTCAGTACGGCGTTGTGGCTCCCACCGCAGAGGACGAATGTACCTGGCAATGGAGGAGGACGCGGTTCCCTTACAACGCGGACTGGGCCGTCCAGATTGATGTGGTCAGCAACACCAAGTTCTTGATGAGCGACCAGGTGAACAGTTTCGGTTTGAAGCTGCTCGGCAAGACAAAGGATTACTCGATTTATTCCGAATTGTATGCTTCGTCGTTGGGCGGGCTGCCGGTGAGATTCGGCTTCAGTTCCGGTTTCGATGCCGGCGGACCGACGTTGACGAATGCCGACACATCGAGCCAGGTCACGATCATCAAGGCCGCGGTGCGCATCGGATTCTCGGCGGCCACCAAGGTGGTCACGGTCTATTACGAAACCAACATCAACGACGGCTATCAGTGGGTGCCTTACGGGGCATTTGGCGTGGCTGGAACCGGTGACGACAGTTTCAACGCGAATTGGGGCATGACCGATGCGGACCAATTCACAATGTACGTTT
>CAYQWK010000536.1:0-4121 GCA_964420805.1 uncultured Bifidobacteriaceae bacterium
GGCCCGCCATTTCATTTTCCGAAAAAGAGAGCGGAGCCTAGACACCGTACAGGGGGTTGGCAAGCGCGGTTTTTCAAGTTTTGGCACGCCATCTTACCCGAAAAACACATGATTCTCGTCCACCCCGGCGGTATCCGTCACCGACCCGGTCCGCCGTCCCGTCGCCAGCGATCATAGTCCATGAGCAGAATCTGCCCCTCGCGCATCAAACCCTCCGGCGCGCGGCGCAGCGGGAAACCGGCTGGCACCTCGTGCCGCGCCAGGGTCTCCATGAGAAAACTCTCCCAGCCCTGCCGATCCCCGTGCATCCAGCCGGCGAGGAACTTGTTCTCCGTCGTGCGCGTGGTGACGTAAAGGCCCTTGATGCCCTTTTCGTAGTCGTAGATCTCGAAGAAATCCTGCTTGCCGTTGGCGCTCATCCAGAGGCATTGCCGCCGGCCGTACCAGGCCACCGCCCACGGGATGTCGCTCATCATCGTTTCATGCGGCGCGAGCCAGCGCGAAATCTGCTGCACCCGCGGCGGGTAATACGGCGGATAAACCAGCGGCGTCGGATACGGCGGCAGCAGCGCCACTCCCAGCGGCAGGGACATCACCACGGCAAACGCCGTCCACGCCGCGTAACGCGCGCGCATAGACGGGAACTCAAACGAATCGATGATCACGAAGAAGACGCCCGTGCCGAAAATCAGGACGAGCGGCGACAGGAGCACCAGGAGGTTCTCGGTTGTCACCTCCGGCGAGTCCGCCCAAGCCTGAGTCTTACCCATCGCCTGTACGGGGATCAACGTTGCCAGCGCGATGATGGCGAACCAGCGCAAGCGCGAGAGCGTCGGGTTCTTGAACCGCAGCAGCACGCCCACGAGGAAGAACGCACCCACCCAGCTTCCGCCCATGCGCGGCAAATCCATTTGCACCACCTCACGCACGTTCACCACGAACTTCCGCACGTATTCGGCCATCGGCACCTGCGACACCATTTCCGCGTGCAGGCTGCGCTGCAGGCGGTCGCCGGCGAACGGCCGGGTCTGTTCCACCGCCGCGTAACCCGCCGTTCCGAACGGAGTACCGCTGACCACGACGTTGCGCGCCACCCACGGCGCGACCACGAGTAGCGCGACCCCCGCCGCCGTGCCGGCCAGCACTCCGCGCCATTGGGAAATGAACAGCAACAGGAACGCCACCACCGGCACGAGCAGGAACAGGCAGGAATAGCGAGTCAACGCCGTCAGCCCCAGCACCAACCCCGAGGCCAGGGCCATGCCCAACTGCCAGCGGAAGGAACGCCCGTTGCGGGCGCCGTGTTCCAACCGCATCAGCAACAGCATCAGCACCAGCACCAGGTCCATCAACAGCACCGTGCCCAGTCCGGACACGCTCAAGCGCCAGTAGAATTCCGTGGTGGCGAAAAGCACCGCCGCCACCGCCGCCACTGTGCTGTCGAAACAACTTCGCCCAATGCGATAGACGAGCAGCATTCCGCCGAGCAGCAGCAACTGGTTGAAGACGGTGATGGCCAGGTCACGCCGGGCCGCTGTGAAAGTCTTCGCCGCCAGCATGTCTTCTTCTGGAACGCATTTCAGCACGCCGGCGAGCAGGACGGGATACACCGGCGGATTCGCCAGGTCGGGATGGTTTCGGGCCAGCAACGGCTTCTGGTCGGGCCGGTGGCTTTTGATCAGGTGGATACTGAAGGGCCGGATGGAATACGTGGTGTAGCCGCGGCCGTCCGCGATGTTCTGCGCCAGTTGCGCCGCGTCCATCGCCTCGGGTGTGGCCAGGTTCCGGAAGGCCACGGTGTCGTAAAGCACCGCCATGGCTGCAAAGGCGATGAACACCAGCGCCACCCTCAGCCCGCGCGCGCCACGCCCGGCGTCCAGCGAGTGAATCCATTCCTGGAGCTTGAAGACAATCATGTCAGAGGTGTTCCAGTTTGAACTCGTGCAGTCGCCGGTAAAGCGTGCGGCGGCTCATGCCAAGCTTCCGGGCCGCTTCGCCGCGGTTGCCGTTGCACTCCTTGATCGCGCGCGTGATCAGGTGTTTCTCCGCCTCTTTGATCTTCAAGTCGCCCGGCTGGAGGCCGGCCTCGTCAGGCGGGCCGCCAATATCCTCGGGAATGCCGCTGCGCACCGTCTCCGGCAGTTCCTTCCACGCGACCATCTCGCCGCGCGCCAGCACCACCGCGTGCTCAACGGCCGCGCGCAACTCGCGCACGTTGCCGGGCCATGGATATTTCACCACCGCCTCCATCGCGTCGGCGGCCAGGCCGGCGACCTTCTTTCCGTTCTCGGACGCGAACTCCTTTACGAACGACTGAGCAAGCAGCGGGATGTCTTCCTTGCGTGCCCGCAACGGCGGCATGGCGATCTGCATCACGCGCAGCCGGAAATACAAGTCCTCGCGAAACGTCCCGTCCTTCACCAGCGCGGCCAGGTTCTTGTTCGTGGCCGCGATCAGACGCACATCCGAAGTCTGCACCTTGTTGGACCCGACACGCTCGAACGTCCGTTCGCCGAGGAACCGCAGCAGTTTCACCTGCGTGCTCGCGTCAATCTCGCCGATCTCATCGAGAAACAATGTGCCGCCCTGCGCCTCCTCGAACCGCCCGATCCGCCGCTCGTGCGCTCCGGTGAACGCGCCCTTCTCGTGGCCGAATAACTCGCTCTCCAGCAGCGTGGGCGACAACGCCGCGCAATGCACCGTCACCATCGGCGCCTGTCGGCGCGGGCTGAGATTGTGGATGGCCTTGGCGATCAACTCCTTGCCCGTGCCGCTTTCGCCGGTGATCAACACGGTGGTTCGCGCCGGCGCCACGGCCTGCACAAGCTCGAACACCCCACGCATGACCTCTGTGTTTCCGATGATGCTCTCCAGGCCGAACTTCCGTTCCACCTGCTTGCGCAACGAGACGTTCTCCGTCTCCAGCCGGGTCTGCCGCAACGCCCGGCCAATGCGCATTTCCAACTCGTCGATCTGCATCCGGCCCTTGGGGATGTAATCGTCCGCCCCATTCTTCATCGCCTCCACGGCCAGTTCTTCCGAGCCGTAGGCAGTCATCAAGATGCACACCGGCGGGCGAGCCAGCGCCTTGGCGCGGCGGATCAGCTTCACGCCGTCCTCGTTCGGCATCCGGAAATCCGTCAACATCACGTCGAACGATTCCTCCTCCAGCAGCCGGGTCGCGCCCGCCACGTCCTCGGCCAGGTAAACATCGTAACGATCCTCGAGCGCCGCGCGCAGGCCCTCCCGCGACGGTTTCTCGTCATCCACAATGAGCAGCATGGGCTTCATTGACATTCGTTGACCGCAAAAGTTGGAGGTTTGCTCAATGAAGTCGAGCGGTGAGTTGGAGGCCCGCTCATTTGCGGCACATCCATGATCACCCCAGCCGGCGCTTTCACCCCAGCCGGCGCTTGAACTCCCGGCACGCCGCCGTCACATCCGACGCGTTCAGGATGGCCGAAACCACGCAAATCCGACGCGCCCCCGCTTCCAGCACGGAGTCCAGATTCGCCAGGGTGATTCCGCCGATGGCGAACCAAGGCACCCTCACGTTTGCCTTCGCCCAGCGCACGTAATCCAGCGTCACCGGGGCGCGTCCTGGCTTGGTGCCCGTCGCAAACACCGGCCCGATGGCGATGTAATCCGCGCCCGCCGCCACCGCTCGTAGCGCCTGTTCCGGCGCGTGGCTGCTCAGCCCGATGCGAAGCGCGGGCGGAATGCGCAAGGTCGAAACATCGGTGTGCCCGGCGTCGAAGAAATCCTCCTGCCCTAAATGCACAACCTCGGCCCCGGCATCGCGGGCGACCTCGGGAAAGTCATTGATCACCAGCGGCACGCCTGCCGCGCGGGTCACCGGCAACACCGCGTCTGCCATCCGCCGCACTTCATCTGGCGCCGCGCCTTTCGCGCGGAGTTGAATGATGTCCGAACCACCGTCGCACAAACTGCGCGCTACCTCGGCCGGTACCTGGCCGTGCAGGTAGGCTGTATCAACGAACGTGTAGAGCCGGCAGTCTTCCAACGAGTTCATGTGCAGAATTCCTTCCCGGAGTGAAACGGAGGACCAGCGTCGAGGCGAGGAAAACCGAGGCGAGGCCGAAGACGTGGCTGAACGGCAG
>CAYQWK010000537.1:0-974 GCA_964420805.1 uncultured Bifidobacteriaceae bacterium
CTCGGGCCCTATGGCAATCTCCTTGCCTACCTGATTGCCGGTCACCACGCCGGCCTGCCGGATTGGTATCCCGACGAGGGGCATGGCGCGGCCTTGTCTCAAGAACTGATCGACCAGCGTGACGCACTCGCCGACGCCTTGTCCGGAGGAGTTCCCACCGAAATCCTCGATGGCGCCGCGACAGGCGGCCTCAGGAAACCGCCCGTGCGCGAAGCCCGCGAACTGCATCTCTGGCTGCGCATGCTGTTCTCCTGTCTTGTCGATGCCGATTTTCTCGACACCGAGGCCGCGCTGGACCTGGCAAAGGCGGAATTGCGGGGCGGCTACACGGACCTCGCTCCGCTGGTTGGCGCGTACGACCGCCATATGGCGACTGCCTTCGGTGCTGCCGATACCCGCGTCAAGGCATTGCGCGAGGAGATTCGCACCGCCTGTCTTGCTCGGGCTGCCGATGCGCCGGGGCTGTTCAGCCTCACCGTGCCCACCGGCGGCGGCAAGACCCTGGCCTCGCTTGGATTTGCCCTGCATCACGCCGCCGCCCACGGCCTCAAGCGCATCATCTATGTCATTCCCTACACCAGCATCATCGAGCAGACCACCGAGGTATTCCGACGGGTGTTCGCCGGCGTCGAGCCGATACCGGTGATCGAACACCACAGCAATCTCGATGTCTCCGACGAATCGCGCGAAACACCGAAGAGCCGCCTCGCCGCCGAGAACTGGGATGCCCCGGTGATCGTCACCACCAACGTCCAGTTTTTCGAATCGCTCTATGCCGCGCGCGGTTCCCGCTGCCGCAAGCTGCACAACATAGCCGAAAGCGTCGTCATTCTCGACGAAGCCCAGTTGCTGCCTCCCGAGCATCTGGCGCCTGTCCTCGACGCGCTGCGGCAACTGAAGGATCGTTACCGCGTTTCCCTCGTGCTCTCCACCGCGACCCATTTCATGCTCCGCACCTACAAGGAGCACGGCAT
>CAYQWK010000537.1:984-4115 GCA_964420805.1 uncultured Bifidobacteriaceae bacterium
GACCAAGGACAGGAAGCGCTTCGGCGAGAAGCCTTTGGTCGGTTTGGGCGCGGCGCGCGAACTGGCGCCCGATCCGCTGCGGCTCTACCGCGAGCTTGAGCGCGTCACTGTCCGCTGGCCAGCATCAGATCAGGAACGACGGGATTGGGATGGTCTGGCTACGGAACTGGCGGCGCACAGTCAGGTCCTTTGCATCGTTAATCGCCGCGACGATGCCGAGACCTTGTGGCGCATCTTGCGTGGGATCGGTGTGGACGGACTGGTGCACCTCTCCGCCCGCATGTGCGGCGCCCATCGGGCCGAGGTCGTCGCCCGGATCAAATCCGAACTGGCGGCCAAGCACCCCCTGCGTGTGGTCAGCACCCAATTGGTGGAGGCCGGAGTCGATCTCGACTTCCCCGTCGTCTATCGCGCCATGGCCGGCCTCGATTCCATCGCCCAGGCGGCCGGCCGCTGCAACCGCGAGGGCAAACTCACCGAGAAGGGCCAGGTGGTGGTCTTCAATCCCCCCAGACCATCGCCCAGCGGGATTTTGCTCACGGCCGAGCAAGCGGCGAAAAGAGTGTTGGCTGGCGCATCTGGTGAGCCACTGGCGCCCGCAAACTACGCACGTTACTTCGACCACTTCTACGCCGACCTGCACGGCCACGACAAAGAGGGCGTGATGGACTTGCTGACCAAGGATGCCGCCACGGGGCAAATCCAGTTCCGCACCGCGGCGGCGAAGTTCCGCCTGATTCCCGACGAAGGTCAGCGCCCGGTCTTCGTGCGCTGGGGCGAGGGCGCGGCGCTGGTTGAGCAATTGAAGGCGGCTGGTCCGCACCGGACGCTGATGCGCCGATTGCAGCGGCACGCGGTGACGCTCTACGGCTACCAATGGAAGAAGCTGCTGGCAAGCGGCGATCTGGAGTTGTACGAGGGTTTTCTGATCCAGAAGTCTGAAGCCTTGTATCACGCTGAATTGGGACTGTTACCGGAGGTGCCGGATTATGAGCCGTCGTCTTTGGTGGAATAGGGGCACCCGCTGGTGCGGGTGCCCATTTCTTATCCCCTACGAATCATACGTTTCAATCCTCGCTAGAAGCGCAAGGGGATATTAGGCGCTTGTACAGGAAATCGCAACCCCCTACATAGCATACGAATTGACATCGGTGGGCATCCGGGGCAGAATCTGCGCACGTATCACCGCGCTGGAGTTCGCTATGAATCCCCTCGTTGCCATAGCCCAAGAATTCTTCAGGTTCCTGTTGGTTGCGCCATTCGGAAAGTTCCTGACTTTCTTGGCATTTTTGCTGGTGCTGTCTTGGATCTACCGCATTGGCGGCGCATAGGAAGATAGGACATGAAGACCTACTGTCTCGAAGTCTCCGGCGACTACGCCTGCTTCACCCGACCGGAAATGAAGGTGGAGCGGGTGAGCTACGACGTCATCACTCCCTCGGCCGCGCGGGCGGTTCTCGAGGCCATCCTCTGGAAGCCGGCCCTGCGCTGGCATATCCGCAAGGTCGAGGTGCTCAGGCCCATCCGCTGGATGTCCCTGCGCCGCAACGAGGTGGGCGCCGTGGTGCCGGCGGGCAGCGTCCAGCGCGCCATGAACAAAGGCTCGGGTGACCTGGCGCTCTACATCGAGGACGAGCGCCAGCAGCGGGCCGGCCTGTTCCTGCGCGACGTGGCCTATCGGCTCCATGCCGATCTGGAAGTGCTGCCCGACGTAGGCGCCAACAACCCGCCGCCGAAGTTCTGGGAGATGTTCGAGCGCCGGGCTGGCAAAGGCCAATGCATCAACCAGCCTTACCTCGGCTGCCGCGAATTCGCCTGCGATTTCCGGCTCGTGAAAGAAGACGAACCGGCCAAGCCGATTGCCGAAACGCGCGACCTCGGCTGGATGCTTCACGACATGGATTTCGACAACCTCGCCGACCCCAAGCCGCGCTTCTTCCGAGCCGAGTTGAAAGACGGCGTGATGACGGTGCCGGATGCGGCAAGCCCGGAGGTGCGGGGATGATCCTCCAGGCGCTCAACGACTATTACGCCCGCAAGTCGGCCGATCCCGAGGGCGGTTTGGCGCCGGAAGGCTTCGAGCCCAAGGCGATTCCCTTCGTGGTGGTGTTGGATGCCGACGGTCGCCTGGTTCAACTGGCCAGGCGCTGGGAAGGCGAGGGCAAGAAGAAAGTGGTGAAGAGCGTCCTGGTTCCCCAGGGCGTCAAGAAGGCTTCCGGCATCGCCGCCAATCTGCTCTGGGATACCGTCGAATACGTCCTCGGCGTCGATACCAGGGGCAAGCCCGAGCGGGTCGCCGAACAGCATGCGGCCTTCGTCGCCCGGCTGCGCGAGGTTTTCGGCGAGGCGCCGGAAGATGCGGGGCTACGGGCGGTCTATCGCTTCCTCGCCGAGTATCGACATGGAGCATTGGTCGTTCTCGCGGCCGATCCGATCTGGCCGGAGATTCTCGAAACCAATCCCCTCATGACCTTCCAGCTCAACGACGATGTCGAACTGGTCTGCCAACGGCCGGCAGTGCTGGAAACACTGGCATCCATGAGCCCAGGCGCGCCGGGCGGTCGGTGTCTCGTGTCCGGCACGGCCGATGTCGTAGAGCGCCTGCACGCGCCGATCAAGGGCGTCTGGGGCGCGCAGACTTCGGGCGCGAACATCGTCTCGTTCAATCTCGATGCATTCAATTCCTACGGCAAGAGCCAGAGCTTCAACGCGCCCGTCGGCAAACGCGCCGCGTTCGCTTACACCACCGCGCTGAATCATCTGCTGGCGAAGGGCTCCCGCCAGCGCGTACAAGTGGGCGATGCCTCCACGGTGTTCTGGGCCGAGAAGGCGAGTGGTGCACAGTTTGAAGGACTCTTTCTTCACTTCGTGGACTCATGGGATGACCCGGACCAGGGCGCAGCCGGTGTGGCCGCGCTGTACGACAGCATCAAATCCGGGCAACCGTTCAGCTCTGACGACAACCAGCGATTCTTCGTCTTGGGGCTTTCCCCTAATGCCGCTCGACTGGCGGTCCGGTTTTGGCACGTTGAGCCGATTGCGGTTTTGTCGAAACGATTCGACCGTTATTTTGGCGAACTGGAGATCGTTCGGCATCCCGATGCACGCCCCTATTTCACGCTGAATCAGTT